>JACPOD010000070.1 GCA_016185185.1 Sphingobacteriales bacterium
TAAAAAATAAATACTATGCCAGCTATACCTGCTTTGAAAATGCGGTGGAAACATTTTTCCAAAATTTTAACGACAGGATAAACGATGTGAAATCTTTATTGAATTTTAAATTCGGAATTATTAAAGCAAGTTAGTATAACTCAACTTGTTTAGATAGCTAAGTTATTGTAATTGCTAATATTATTAGCTTTTTATTTGGAGTATTTAAATGCCTACTTCAAAAAAATTAATTTACAATACCCTGAATAAAAAACCCTCCATTGCGGAGGGTTTTTTGCTCAGAGGTGTTCTTATAATTATTTTACTGATAATGCTTTTTCAATAATAAAACTTAACTGGGCACGATGTGCTTTTGTTTGTTCATTAGGTGAAACAGCTGTAGCTAACAGCGTTTTTATTTTCTTTAAAGTATTTAAGGCAGCGGCTTTAGTTGGGTTATCATAACCTCTTCCTTCTGTGGCGACGTTGGCAGCACCTTTTACAAATTCTGTTTGCAGGTTTTGACGGTACAAATTCACATTACCGGTTTTATCTGCATCAAAAATAGCTTTTACCAAATCATTCATTACGTCCGCAACAGAATAGGTATTACCATATAATGCAGAAGTACTGTACCGTTGTGTGGTAACAGGATTTAATAATGCAGCCAGTACATTGACCTGTAATGCCATTACTGTATTCTGGGGTTTAGGATCTTCAGTATTACCAAAGAAGTTAAAACCACGACGCTGTAATTGCAAATAAGGGAATAATTGCGCATCGGCATCAAAAGCATTTGGTGCAAATAAATTCTTCGCAAGAAAATCCATTGCTTTCTTTTGATAAGCAACAGGCACCGGTGTAAAGGGCTTGTTAGGCGAATTTTGTTCCGGGAAACTTCTGTCAACATACACCCCACCAATATAACGGCTTACAGAGTTGGCCATGCTGGCACGTTGACCATTTAAGGTACCGTAACGGGCTCTTAATTCCTGGTAAGATTGTCCTGGTTTTGTGTACTTGGCTTTCAGTTTGCCCATTAAATTATTTACGAGTTTAAAACGATCATCTGCATACGCCACCATATCGTTACTCATATCATTGATCATTACCCTGGGATCAATACCGCCTCCAATGCTTCTCATGTCATCAGCATCGTTACCAAAAACCAGTTTAGGATCTGTACTGCGGGATAAAATTTTATTTAACCCTGCTTCTTCCTCTGCTTCACTAAAAGGTGTATAACCATACTCCATTGCCCAAATATCATAAGGACCAACTTTGGTAGTATAATAATCACCCTGTTTGCTTCTGTCTAATGAAACATTGATAGCAGGATAATCCATCACAGAACCCTGCAAACCCAATGAACGGGTAATTGCTTTGTTATTTACTTCAGCAGGGCTTAACATCTGGCTTGCTTTCATATTATGATTTAAACCAAGTGTATGTCCCATTTCATGCATGATCAAATAATAAAGAAATTCTTTGTGTAATTCACCTATTTCTTTTTCATCAGCACCGGCAATTTCTGCGGCAGTTAAACCGGCAGTGAATTGTGCTTTTAATTCTTTGGCCATTGTACAGGTAGCCCAATGGCTCCGCTGGTTCGCAGTTAAAAACAGTTTAGCGGGATCATTTTCCACCTCACCAATCTTTGTATATCCATTGTAAAGTTCATCATCATTAGGTCTGCTGCTGCCACTAAACCATTCCACGGTAATATCAGCACCTAAGATTTGCCCGGTAAGAGGATTCGTAAAGCTGGGTCCGATAGCACCATATTGTGGGTAGGCAGAAGAAACCCAACGGATAACATTGTAGCGGATATCAGCAGGGTCCCAGTCAGCATCATCCGGCATTATCTTCATTACAACTGCATTTTTAAAGCCTGCTTTTTCAAATGCTTCATTCCATTTTTCACCGGCTTCTTTTATGGTTTGACGGTATTCAACAGGAGTGGTGTTTTCTATCCAGTAAACAATAGGTTCTACCGGTTCACTGATTGCTGCAGAAGGATCTTTCTTTTTTAAATCCCAGCGGTTGATAATGTCTTTAAAATTTACTGGTTTAACAGTAGTGAGGTTATCAATTTCCTGAGTAAAGAAACCAACCCTTGGATCATCTCTTCTGGCACGGAAATTATTATTTGGCAACTCAATAAATGAATGCTGCATGCGAACCCTTACATAACGGGCATCGGTAATATCCTTGCCACCACCGTTAAACGGAGCAGGATTATCATATTCCAGGTCAACCACTACATCCGTATTATTAGGGAAAGAACGAACATTGCTGTATTTTGATTTGGCAACATTCAACGCACCTAAATTAAATACAGCACCCGGAGGTAAGCCCGGCGGTAACAATGGCTTTACAGGGTCTAATTTATCACTCAGAAATAAGCCATCTCCATTGATCAAATATCCGGCAGAATCTTCAGCGGCTACTTTATCAGAATAAAAAATTGCTTCGGGAACATCCACGTTAGCAGCTTTGCTTACGGCATTGTTTTTATCGTACCAGAAATTGGTATTTACCTGGGAGAATTCAATTTTATCAAAAGCTTTTTTGATTTCGAATAACCAATTGGTGCGAATCATGTTCTGGTTTAAAAACAAAGTAGTGGGACCACTGATCGAAAAACTCTGGTAAATAAATTCTTTACCTAACTGGCTCTTTTTTACATACACCTGAATGCTACCGGTAGTGGTATCCTGGTAAATAGTAAATAAGCCATCCATTTTTTTGGAACTTTTCACCTTGTCGGCAATACCGGAAGGTTTTTTAGGTTTGGCGGTATCAGCAGGGGCACCTGCAGGTTTAGCACCATTTTGAGCATAGCTGCTTATACTAAAGGCAGCAGTAATGGTAAGCAGTACAATTAGTCGTTTCATGATTATTATTTTAAAAAAATAAGTTTGAAAAGTAAACATAGTTACAATCGGGCAATCACGGAAACTTGATGGGCGTTAATTTTCAGGGATGAACGTTATTCAACGGGGGTATTGTTAAAGTTTTTTCAGTTTTACGCTTTCAATACGGGTGTCAGAAACATTTAAAATGTCAAATTCATTATTCTCAATAATGATCCTTTCTTTTTGTTGCGGAATCGTTTCGTGATGGGCAATGATGTAACCCGAAAGGGTTTCTGATTCATCATCCTTAAATTCAAAGCCATATTTTTCATTCAAATAATCCAGCTCAAGTCTTCCGCTAAAAATAAATTCATCTTCGCTTATCTGTTTTTCAATAAATTCTTCCGTATCGTATTCATCGTGTATCTCCCCAAAAATTTCTTCCAGCAAATCTTCCATGGTAACGATACCGCTGGTGCCACCAAATTCATCCACCACCCAGGCAATGCTTTTTCTTTCTTTAGTGAGTTTACTCATCAGGTCCGTTACACCCATGCTTTCCGGCACGGCGGGTATGGGAAGCAAAACTGATTTTATGTCGGGTGGATTTTTAAAGAGATCCAGCTGGTGTATATAGCCCAGTATATTGTCTATATTATCTTCATACACTACCAACTTGCTGAGCTTGCTTTCCACAAATTTTAACCGCACTTCTTCAATACTGCTTTTATTATCAATGGCTTCAATTTCCTTACGGGGAATTAAACAACTTCTTACTTTAACATTAGGTAGTGAAAGTGCATTTTCAAACATTTCTGTATCAAACTCCTCGTTGGCCTGTTCATTGTCTTTGCTTTGATGTACAAAATTTTCCAGGTCCACACGGCTGAAAACTTCTTTTGTTTCATTTATCCGTACATTAAACAAATATTTTAAAATCCATTGTGCTATTGCCACAAAGAAAGAAGATAAAGGACTGAGTAAAGAATAGAATAATTGTATAAGCGGGGCAAAAAACGAAAGTAGCGTTACATTTTTAGCCCTGAAAATGGCTTTGGGAATAAACTCACCAAAAACAAGTATAAGGAAAGAAGATAGCACCGTTTCAAAAATCAATTTTATAACATTAATAGAGGGGTTCCAGCTGGAAGGTATCCTTAATGCGATCCAGTGCCATAACGGTGAAAATAAACTGCTCACCAGTAATCCATAAATAACCAGGAAGATGTTTAATCCTATCAGGGTAGTACCAATAAAGCTGGCAGGTTTTTCCATAAAAGCCGAAAGTACCCGGCCACTATAGAGACCTTGCTTTTTCTTTAGTTCAATGGAAAGTTTGTTTGCTGAAACAAACGCAATTTCGATACCTGCAAAAAAACCAATCAGCAGGACAGAAACAACAATAGCAATGATGGTGGTTAAATCCATAGGTCAAAAATAGTTATTTAGATTTAAGTTGCTGGTTCGGGGTTCTTGTTTTTAGTGCAACCGGTTTTGATATAAAACGCAAAAAAGGAAACTTAAAACTCAGAACTCAGAAACTTCCCCACCACATCTTCTGCTTCTTTACAGGCACGGGTGAGTTCATCGTTGATAATTACCTTATTAAAATGATCTTTAAAAGAAATCTCGTAGGCGGCTTTGTTTACCCTTGCTGCTAATGATTCCGCTGTTTCGGTACCACGGCCTTCCAGTCTTTTCGCTAACTCCTCAACTGATGGTGGTTGAATAAAGACAGACAAAGTTTGCTGCGGATATTGCTGCTGCACATGAATGGCTCCTTTTACATCAATATCAAGGATGGGCACTTCATTTTTTTCCCAGATGCGGTCCAGCTCATTTTTCAGCGTACCATAATACTTTCCTTCGTACACCATTTCCCATTCTACAAACTCATTACGTTGTATCTTTTCTTTAAAATTATCAACTGATATAAAATAGTAATCAACTCCGTTACTTTCATTTCCTCTTGCCGGCCGGGTGGCAGCCGAAACTGAAAAGGCAAGTTGTGGATATACTTTCATTAAGTGACGGGTAATGGAGGTTTTGCCGGAACCGGAAGGGGCGGTAATAATAATGATCTTGTTTTGCTGGACAGCCATGTGCAAAGAAAAGGAATTTTATAAACTGCTTTGTTCTTTTGGTGGCTGCTGACCGGTTTTGCTGATGATACCGGCAATTTCTTTTAGCTGTGCTATGGGTAACTGCGTGAGTGTTTCTTTCAATTTAAAATCAATCAGCTCACCGGTGAGGGTGTTTAGCGGGTGTGTATCGCTGAGTTTATTTTTTTTATCCGGCTTATATAAAAAAAGTTCGTTAGGTGTACAGTATAATGCAGCGCATAACATTTCAATATGCTTCATCTTTAACGTGGGGCTGGTACCGTTTGCAATTTTTTTGGCTGTTTGCGGGGTAAAGCCTTCCTGTGTTAAAAAGTAATAAGGGTTATCAATACCACGGGCTTTGAATATTGGTTCTAGATGAACAGTAAGCATATTGCAGTTTTTATGGACGATAAAAATACGAATATAAATACCACCGTTATTCGAATCTATAATATCAAATATATGGTTCTTTCAATTTTGATTCCCTTTGGCTTTCTTTTTCTCTTCCTGTAGTTTCTTTAATGCATCTTTTTTTAAATCCAGTAACCATTGTTTAAAACCTTTGGCATCCACAAATGGATGTTGAGTGCCGGGTTTACGTATTTTTAATTTCTCTGCCTTTTCAAAAATATCACCGGCTCCGGGATGATTGGTGATGTTGACGGATAGGTTTTTCATTTTCAAAATCCGGTTCACACTGTTGAGGTAAAGTTGTGTTTGTTTTACACCAGTAAAGTTTTGTCCAATACCGCCAAACATAAAGGCCTTGTAAGATTTATTTCCATCATACACTTTAAAGGCAATGGATAATACACCAAGTGTATGTCCCGGTGTTACATAAAAGTGCAGCACATTATTCCCCAGCTTCAATGAATCACCATCATTGATGGTCCAGTCACGTTTCATTTTTACGGTTTTACTGCTGTATTCATTATAGATGGTGCCGTTGGCTACCTGCCAGTCGTAATCCGTCATTCCCACACGGGCATGTGTAACTTCCTGCAAAGTATCTGCTCCTTCAAAATGATCGTAATGTGCATGGGTGCAGAAGATGTATTTGATTTGCTGCGGATCGAAGCCTAAATCGTTAACCGATTGAAGAATATGTGCAGGATACTTTCCGTAAGTAGCATCAAGTAATACTAATCCATCTTTGGTGACGAGTAAATACGAACTCACAAAATCATTACCCACATAATAGAGGTTGTCGAATATTTTAAATGGTGGACCAGCTTTCACAGTGTCGTATTCACCGTATTGAGCGTTGGAGAAAAATGTAACACAACAAAACAAAAAAAAGAGCAATCTTTTTTTCATAGTTTATAAGTAATCAGCAAATAAAATTTATTTTAATTATTCGGGATAAAGTTATTTAATGGTTCAGGTCGTTTTAAACGCCCCGACCCATCCATTACCAGCTACCACCACCGCCACCACCAAAGCCACCACCGCTGAATCCGCCGCCGCCAAAACTGCCACCACTATCTCCCGCGAGTCTCCCGAATCCCCAGGCGAGTGTCGTGTCGGCCATGTGCGCCGGGATTGTGGCACTCGCCGCATCGAAGACAAAATGCTCTAACTTTAGCCAATGCCCACGCAACGACAAATACCTTATTCCATCGGTCATTTCTATTATCGGGCTGTATGTTTTAATGACTGACCTTTTTAGTCAGCCCCACAGTAATTTAAAAGTTTTACTTATTTGATTTCGCCAAGGTAATTACTAAACTGGGTAATGGTTGCAGCTGTTTGTTCAATCATATCCTGTGCTTCTTTCCAGTTACGCTGTTCAATAGCCTCTCGTATGCCGGGTAAAGTTTTTACACCATAGCCGGTATAAAAACCGGGAGCATAAATAGAATGTTTGTACCAGCTTCTCCTGGGTAACCCATTCGACAGTAATAAATTTTGTTCTGCCTTGTATAGTTGTGTATTGATTTTGTTTTTCTGCTCCGCGGATAGTGATGGGTTATCTAAAATTTGTGCCAGCTGGTTGGAGTGTTTTTCCAGGGCCGTTAATGCATTTTGCAAAGATGAAAAATTCAAATACGGCACTTCTTCTTTGGGTTTTGGTGCGATGAAAGTTTTTGTTGGGTCAGCCGCCAATGAATAATATTTTTCAATCAGCACTTTGTTCTCTGTAACTGTGGCATCCCTCATTTCATTCGTTGTTTCCATTAATTCTTTGGCATACCCTGATATCTTTTTAGTGACTATTCTGAAATCAAAAGGTAATAATTCAGCATCGGCCATTCTTAATGTAACCCGACCGGTGGTTTTAGCCTGTACTACTCCATACACAAAACCCGGGTCTTTAAACCTGCTGTACATATCGTAAGAATCATAAATAGAATGATATTCACCCCCATCACCTTCGCCGCCATAACCAATATTTAATGAGGGAATTCCTAGGTGCTGAATAAAGGGAGAATAATCAGACCCCGCTCCCAGAGCACCCATCGTTACCATCTTTTTCTCCATCCATTCTTTTTTTTCTTTGGCAGAGGAAGCGTCCGTAATTTTTTTAGAAACAAATCTTTCTCTTACGGATACACCGGTTTGCGGATCGGTTATATCCCCGCTAATCTCATTAAAGAAATTTTCCAGGCCCTGTGAACCTTCCACATCAACAAAACCCCTTTCATTTCCATCTGAATTAATATATAAAACGACTTTTTGCTTTAATTCATCCGCATGATACTCCACCCATTCGGTGGAACCCAACAAACTCGGTTCTTCTCCGTCCCATGCGCCATATACGATAGTACGTTTCGGTCTCCATCCTGTTTTAGCCAATTCACCAATCGCTCTTGCTTCTTCCATCATAGCTGATTGACCGCTTAACGGATCGCCGGCACCATTCACCCAGGCATCATGGTGATTACCACGCATTACCCATTGGTCGGGAAATTCGCTTCCCGTAAGTTTGGCAATTACATCGTAACAGGGTACTATCTTCCAGTCAAAATCTAATTTCAAATGCATTTTTGTTTTACCTGGACCAATATGATAAGTAAAAGGTAATGCACCCCTCCATCCTTCCGGAGCCACAGGGCCTTCCAGTGATTCTAATAATGGTTTGGCATCAGCATAACTAATTGGGATGACAGGTATTTTTAAAAGGTTAGCAGCATCTTTTCTGTCTAAACGCTGGGCATCTTTTGTTGCACCAATATTTGGCGTTAAAGGATCGCCGGGATAGATAGGCATATCTTCCACCGAACCTCTTTGTGCACCATATTCATTTCTAAACGGACCCTTTGGATATACATCACCCTGGAAATAACCATCATCTTTAGGATCACTATAAATGATACAACCAAGTGCTCCATGTTCCTGCGCCACTTTAGGTTTAATACCCCGCCAGCTTCTTCCGTATTTGGCGATCACTATTTTTCCTTTTACATCAATACCCAGTTTTTCCAGCTGCTCATAATCAGCCGGTACACCATAATTCACAAAAACCAAATCACCTGTTACATCTCCATCAGCACTCCAGGCATTGTAAACAGGTAATTGTTCATTCGCCTGGCCTGATGTAGCATCTTCTTTTAATGCCGGTTCTTTTAAGGAAGCGGTAAATTTTTTCGGACCAATCATTTCCAGCAATCTTGTTTTGGGTGTTGGAAACAACACATAAAATGTTTCTATCTCCGTTTGATAACCCCAGCTTTTAAATTTTCCTGCGATGTATTCTGCAACGGCTTTACTCCCCGGTGAACCTAAATGATGTGGCCGGGAAGACATTTGTTTTAAATATTCATCTACGTTGGATGACTTTAATTGTTCATCAAATTTCTTTTCTAATGCCAGCTGTGCAGCTGCCGATGCTTTTGAAAAACCCTGTAACTGAGCTTGTGCAGTTATGCTGATAAATCCGCATATCAATAATAGAAGTGATCGCATGGAAGTGTATTTTTAATCAGCTCTCAATTTAGCCCAAACATATTCATCGAACAAAAGATTGTTTTTAATAACGGCTTTTTTGTGAATAGCTTCGAGGTGAAATCCACTTTTTTCCAATGCCTTCATCGAGGCTTTGTTATGTTCATACACATCAGCATAGATGCGCACCACTTCCGGGTATTCATTCCATATATGATCAACCAGCAGTGCAATGGCTTTTGCTACTATTCCCTTATTCCAATAAGGTTCACCCAGCCAGTAACCAATTTCCATTGTACAGCGATGTACATCTTCTTTGGGAACCATACCAATACTTCCTGCAAATTTTCCATCTGCTTCAATCACAAAATTTAAAACAGGTGTGATTCCCACGTTAAGCTTTAACCACTCATCTGCATCTTTATTGGTATAGGGATGTGGTAAACGGTCACGTACATTATCCCATATCTTCTTATTGTTCACTAATAGGAGCAAGGGTTCTTTGTCTTCTTTCTTCCATTCCCGAATCGCAATTTTCATTCCTATACTTTACGGTTTATATACGTACTGTAATCCGGCAGGATGGTTTCGTATTCACTGTGCATGAGCGGTGAGGTTAAAATAAAATCAGCGGTAGCCCGGTCGCAGGCAATTAAAATATTCCAGGTTACAGCTACTCTTAATAATGCTTTAATATCCGGGTCGTGGGGTTGGGCTTCCATAGGATCCCAGAAAAAGATCAGTGCATCAATCTTGCCTTCTGCAATTTTAGCACCTATTTGCTGATCGCCACCCATCGGTCCGCTTAGTAATTTTGTGACGGATTGATCTAAGGCGTTTTCCAAAAGGGTACCTGTCGTTCCGGTAGCATACAACTGGTGTTTGGCCAATGTAGTTTTATTATAAAGTGCCCATTCAATCAATTCCTGTTTTTTGTGATCGTGTGCCACCAGGGCAATACGTTTACGTTTATTGAGTTTCCTGTTATTCATATAATTTGTTTGATCATGTATCCCGGCTTCTAAAAAAAGGGATACCCTAAAATTATTAAATAATAGGAAGCAGCTATTTTCTTTCTTTTTTGAAATACGATGCCCAACATAAAAAAAGCATCCCATTGGAGCGGGACGCTTTTATAGTTACTAACCCATTAAAAAATTATGCGGCCTGTACCTCTTTAATTTTTTCCCTGATCTTTGTTTCAATCTCAGCAGCCAGTTCAGGATTATCATGCATCAGTTGTTTTACAGTATCACGACCCTGCCCAAGCTTATCACTATTATAACTAAACCAGGATCCGTTTTTTTGTATAATACCCAACTCAACACCCATATCAATGATTTCACCGGCTTTGGAAATACCTTCTCCAAATACAATATCAAATTCGGCAGAACGGAAAGGAGGAGATACTTTATTTTTTACCACTTTTACTTTCACCCGGTTACCAATCGCTTCATCCCCATCTTTTATCTGGCTCATACGACGGATATCCAAACGAACCGATGCATAGAATTTTAAGGCATTACCACCCGTAGTCGTTTCCGGGTTACCAAACATTACCCCGATCTTTTCCCTTAACTGGTTAATGAAAATGCAAATAGTATTTGTTTTGGAAATAGTAGCCGTAAGCTTACGCAAAGCCTGGCTCATCAATCTTGCATGAAGACCCATTTTACTGTCGCCCATTTCTCCTTCCAGTTCACTTTTAGGAACTAATGCTGCAACGGAGTCGATCACTACTACATCTATAGCTCCTGATAAAATTAAACGGTCGGCTATTTCCAGTGCCTGCTCACCATAATCCGGTTGAGATATCAAAAGATTGTCAATATCCACTCCCAGTTTTTGTGCATAACCGCTGTCAAAAGCATGTTCCGCATCTATAATGGCGCAAATACCGCCTTTCTTTTGTGCTTCTGCAATAATATGCGTGGCAATGGTTGTTTTACCACTCGATTCAGGCCCGTAGATCTCTACTACACGGCCTTTGGGCAATCCGCCAATGCCAAGGGCTACATCCAATCCAATAGAGCCGGTACTCACCACTTCCATGGGTTCCTGGCTTTTTTCGTTCATCATCATTACACTTCCTTTACCATAGTCCTTGTCTATTTTGTCTATGGTAAGCTTAAGAGCTTTTAATTTTTCTGCGTTCGACATAATGGGGTAATTTTTAAAGTTTTTTACTGCCTTTTAACAAAGGTATTGGAAAGCGAAGATAGTATTTAAATCGAAATAAACTAATTAATTTAGTATTTTTTGCTAATCAATTTGGGGGGGTATCTAAAAAATTAAAGTGTACTCTTATAAAACGCACAAACCCCATTCATCACACATTCCCCGCATTTAGGATTGGTGGGCCGGCATATTTCTCTTCCTAAAAAAGACATCGCCATTCCTGCATCCCAGTCTTTCTGCGGCAATACTTCCATTAATTGCTTTTCTATTTTATTCGCATCGGTTCCTTTGGCAATGCCTAATCTTGGTGCTACCCTCACCACATGCAGATCAACAATCACTCCTTCGGCTGGTTTTCCTGCTTCTCTTAATATTACATTGGCCGATTTTCTTCCAATACCTTTCAGCGCTGTTAATCCATCATGTGTCATTGGGATGTTTTTATTATCCTTTATAGTCTTTGCCATTTCAGTTAACCAGCTTGCCTTGCTGGTAAAGTTCCGCACATCACCAATAAAAGGATGCAGGTCTTCTGCACTCGCTTTTGATAATGCTTTCATATCGGGATAAGCGTCAAACAACTTTGGAGCAATTTGATTGATATGCCTGTCTGAATCCTGTGCGGATAATATCACCATCACCACCAGATGGTACACATCTTTATAATCCAGCGGGTGCTTTTTATTTTTATACTTTTTTAAAAGTGGTTGAATAGCTTCAGACCAATTGATTTGTTTTGACATGATAAATCAGTTGAATGATAAATCTACATTATTTAGAAGAAATGAATTTCCTTTATAGGTTTATTATATCACCATTTATCCAAAACACTTGGTTGTTTACCTTTTCCTTGCCAACTTTGAATATAAAATAGTAACCATGAGAAAATACATGTTATTTGTTGTGTTGCTCGCAACAGCAATCTGTGCCAATGCACAGGATATTCCTTCTGCAGAAAAAGGAGTGAACTATGGTAAACCGTTTGCATTAGACAGCACCCTTACCACAGCCCAGTTGGAAGCCAAAATGAAAGAAAAACAATTCAGCGGGCAGATAAAAGGGAAGGTAGTGGAAGTATGCCAGGCCATGGGTTGCTGGATTAAAGTGGCCCTCCCAACGGGTGATACCCTGCTGGCAAAAACAAACGATGAATTTTTTATGCCAAAAAATATTGCAGGTAAAACAGTGGTGATAAACGGCGAAGCCAGCATAAAGGAACGTCCGGTAAAAGAACTAAAACATTATGCAGAAGATGCCGGCAAAAGCAAAGAGGAGATTGCTAAAATAACAGCTCCTAAAAAAGAACTTACCGTAAAATTAAAAGGAGTAAAAGTGGTTGATTAAAGAAAGCTTTTGTTTACGTAAAACAAAGAACCCGTCAGGTACTGTTGACGGGTTCTTTATGTATATACTTTATTTTCTTATTCTGCTTCTGCCACTACTTCTTTCACTTCCGGGATCATACGCTTCATCATTCCTTCAATACCGGCTTTCAATGTAATCATTGATGAAGGACAACCACTGCAACTTCCCTGTAACATTAAATTCACCACGCCTTCATCATAACTTTTAAATTGAATAGCGCCACCATCCATTTCAACAGCAGGCTTTACATAATTTTCAAGCAACTCTTTAATACGTTTTACCACATCGTCATCATCGGCAGTAACAGTATTGCTGCTTTCCTGTTTCATAGCCGCTACTTCTTCTTCATTTACCACAGCCTTACCTTCTTCCAGGTATTCTTTTAAAAACTGGCGGATGGTAGGAATTACATCATTCCATTCTGTTTCACTGTTTTTAGTAAGGGTAACAAAATTGCTGGCGATGAATACAGCCCTGATAAAAGGAAAACCAAACAGCTCAATCGCTAAGGGAGAAGGCTTGGCACTTTCCACATCAGGGAAATCAATACTCTTGCCGGGATATAATAATTTGTTGGCCACAAATTTCATGGTCTCCGGGTTGGGTGTCATTTCGGTATAAATGCTAATCACGGGATTACCGGTCTTAATCATAATTCGGAAGATTTAAGCTGCAAAAATAACAATTCCGGCTGCTTTTTGGTTCATTAACGACTTATATGACTCTTTTATGGCAGCATAAACCCGGTTTTTTTCGGATTTCGAAAGCTACCGGCCGTTATTCCTCCTCCATTTCGCTGAGAATGGACTTTAATTTGGCAATGTGACGGCCATATAGCTTATAGATGTACCATTTATTTGGGAAGTAAAAAAAGATGCTGAAGAAAAGGAGAATAACTAACCAAATCAAACCCGTTTTAAATAAAGGAACACCAGCTGATGGCCAAAAGTGAAAGCTATTTTGAAGAGACGGTAATCTGTTGTATAAAATGAGCCATAACCAAATCATCAATAAAGGAACCATAAGTGTTCCTGCAATTAAATAAAAGCGAACTAATTTTTCCAGCGTTTTAACCTGCAACTCTAAATTAGATTTAACCATGCAGGCGGCACATTGCATTTCGCTTAATAATTTGTTTTTATAATAGAAGTATGCCGCAAAAAATATTAATAAGCCAATATACATCCATGCAATCACACTAAACTTTCCCCCAAAGGCAATAAAATAAAATATAGCAATGGGAGCAAACAATAAAATAACCGTTGCCAGTTCCCAGCGCAGGTTGCGTTTCATTTTTGCAATGGGGCTTTGCGATGATTTGTTAAGCATCTCAACAATCTGTTCATTGTTGCTTGACTGAACAGGTTTATTGCCTACTTCATTCCATATATCTTTCAGGCTATCCAGTTCCATACACTTCGTTTTTGGTGAGTTGACGTAGTTTATCTTTTATGCGGTTCATCTTTACCCGCAAATTATTTTGATTGATACCCAGCACTTCTTCCATTTCCTCATAAGTTTTATCATCCAGGTACAACATCACAATGGCCCTTTCCACCTCGGTAAGTTTGCCAATAGCGGTATAGAGTTGTTTCAGTTTTTCTTCCGTTGCAAAATCATATTCCTGTTCAGCTAATTCAACAGGCAATCCATCAATAGCGGTAGTAGAAATAGTTCGTTTACTTTTTCGGTAAGAAGAGATAGCAGTGTTTAAGGCAATACGGTACAGCCAGGTGCTGAATTTTGATGCACCCCTGAAGGAGTGATAGGCTTTCCAGGTTTGAATAACGATTTCCTGGAAAAGGTCCTGCTTGTCCATAGGCGTTTGTCCATAGAGGTGACAAACCTTATGGATCAACGGCTGATGTGCTTTTATTAATTCCAGGAACTCCTGCTGACTCATAATTTTACCTGCAACTGAATGATCAGTCGCAGGTAAAGTAAAAAAATTACAGCAAAAAGTGGTTTGAATTTAAAAAGTATAACTCACCCCGGCAGTAACATAAAAAAGCTTATCGCCTTTTTCACTCTGCTCCGGGTGACCGGGAACGGTGATTAAATTTTGAGGAATGATATAAGAAGGGGTTAGTGAGAATACAAACTTGCCGGTACCTAATGCCACCGGTGCTGATACTTCATAAGCCAGCAGGTTGAATTTTTTACTGCTTTCTGTTACAGCTTCTTCGCCTGCGGGCAGGAAAAGAATGTTTCTCTTTTTATAATATGTCTGGGTAAAATTTTGCGTTCCTGCATACAAATAAACAGATGGGTCAATAACAAAAACTGTTTTTCCTCCATTAAATTCATAACGCTCCAAATGATCCACACCTCCATTGGTACCAATATCTGTCTGGTCGCTGAATTTTACATCAGTACCTAAATTAACGTTGAGAAATTTATTGAGAAAACTGATGCCGCCACCAGCTTGCCCTTTTATTGCTGATTGTACCAGCACACTTTTATCCTGGTATATAAATTTGCTGGCAAAAATATTTCCACTGAATTTCTCAGACGCATCTTTGAAATTATATCCGGCAGAAACTATCGTACCGGTATATTGATTGCTGTTAACAGCATTATTGATAAATATAAAATCAGATTTTACATACAGTCCTTTATAACTCAACTCTGCCGAAGGATAAAGTCCGCTGCTTTTTAAACTATCTGTTCTTCCATAATAGTTTAAATGACTGTTGTAATTAACACCAATCTTAAATTCAACTTTTTCTTTTGTTGAAGGGGAATCGTTTGTTTGTGCTTGTGTAATGAATGCAATAAACAAAACACAAAGCAATAGTAAATGCTTCTTTTTCATAACGGTAAAATTTTGGATATAAAAAACCCGGAACTGTTTCATATGGGATATGATAGTCCCGGGCTTGACCATTAACCATCAACCAAACCGTTTTTATTGATTGTTGTTTTTAGAAGAGACTTCTGTTTTTGTTTCTGCAGATGCTTTCGCTTTCACTTTAGCAGAAGGTTTTACTTTGGCTGCTTTTTCTTTAGCCATATCCTTCTTTGCTTTTGCTTCAGTTTTTACTTCACCAGCTGTTTCAGTTGTAGTATTAACAGCTGCATCTTTTTTTGCATCAACAGCTGATTGTACTTCATTTACTCTTTCAGTACCGGTTTTGCCAGATGCACTTGCACCAACGGATACACCATTATTAGATGTCATCTCATTGCTGGCATTTGCATTTTGATTAGCAGATGCATTAGATGAAGCACTGGTGTTTGTTTGTGCATTCACATTTACATCAGCATTGGTGGAACTCATCACCTCCTTTGTGCTGTTAACAGTCCTGGCAGTGGTTGATTGTGCAGCAGTACTTGTTTTTACAGCCGTACTTTTTACTGCTTTGCCACTTGCACCGGCAGTTGATTTTACTTTCGTACCAACATTGCTGGTAGCTCTTGTAGCTGCACTGGTGTTAGTCTTAGCGGCAGCACTGGTAGTGCTCTTTAACCCTACGCCTAATTGTGCTGAAACAGCAGATACAATAAATAACGCTCCTGTCAGCAACGTGATCATAGTTGTTGTCTTTTTCATGGTTTTGTTTTTTTAGTTTACAATAGTTCGGTTTCTGTGATATACGAAACCAATTTCGTACCAGTTTTATAATGTGAACAACTTTACATTTGCATTGTTTGATAAGTATAAACATGTAAAGAGCAATGAAAAAAGTTTATTATTTAAGTACCTGCAGTACTTGTGCGGCAATCATTAAACAGACCGGTATAGATAAGAAAGGTTTAAGTATGCAGGATATTAAGACAGAAAAAATAACTCCCGCTCAATTGGATGAAATGAAAAAGATGGCAGGCAGTTACGAAGCTTTGTTCAGCAGAAGAGCATTGAAATATAAAGAATGGAATTTAAAAGATAAACAATTAAAAGAAGAGGATTATCGCAATTATATATTAGAAGAATATACTTTTTTGAAAAGGCCTGTTACTATTGTGGGCGATAAAATATTTGTGGGGAATGATAAGAAGACGGTGGAGGCATTAAAGAAAGCTTTGTCACACTGAGCTTGTCGAAGTGTTGCTCAGTATAGTACATAGCCCATCAAGCCTTCGACAAGCTCGGCCTGACATTTGTTTATCTGAGTAATTCATTAATTTTCACAAGCTGATAATCTTTTGTTTTAAGATAAGCCAGCAGTTTCGGAAGTAGTTTATAAAACTTTTCGGTTCGTTTTGCACCTGTGCCGATATGGAGTAACAAAATGAACCCATTTAATCCGGATGATTTTTCTTTATCAATTATGGACTGGTAAATTTCATTGCTGCTTTTATAGTTTTTGAGTTCAGGCCAGGTGTAATCGGCATTGCTTTTGGTACCGGGTGTAAAATTGATAAGCTGTAAACCCAGTTCCTTTGTCCATGCAGCAATAGAATCGTTATACCACTCATACGGTGGAAGAAAATAATTTGCATTGGCAGCGTTTATACCAAAGCTGCTCATAATATCATAATTATACAACAGATCGTTTTGAAATTGATCTTTGGTAACTAATAAACTGTCCCGTTTATTCCAGTCGCAATAAAGCAAATGATTGCCACTGTGCGGACCGAGATAATAACCATCTCCTTTCAATTGCTCTATATAAGTTTTGAACGATGGGTTTTGATAAAACCTTCCTGTTAAAAAGAATGATGCTTTTACATTTTGTTGTTTTAATGTTTGGGTGATGAAAGAAGCACCATCAGCAAATTCATCGCCGGTAAAAACAACAGCCAGTTTTTTTTCAGTTGTATCACCACGGATGATGGCTCCGTAGTTGTGCAAAAAAATTTTCTTTGGTTTGGTATTAAGTTCATTTTCTTTTGCTGCTAATAAATAAATCAATGAAGCGGTGCCATCCATTGTTGGCTCGTTAGTACTGTAATCACCATAATCATCATGATACACAACGAGGTTACTTTGAAAATCGGCATATTCATCCGGCCCATATAGTTTTATTCCAATAAGGTTATTATAAATACTTCCATAAACCGGGCCGTCCACCAATCCACCATCAATAGGGTAATTTCTGATATGAGTGAACGCTGAGTGTGGGTCTGTTGGTGTATCGCCATTTCCAGGTAATCCATAAACAAAACTGGTACCCCAGGGATTACAACCAAATAACCAATCGAAGTTAGCCTGCTCCAGTTCTTCAAAAGATTTATCCTTGCTTAATTGCCTGTACCAGTAACATTGAATAGCAAAAGACGTAGTTAAATTATTACTGCACCAGATAAAGGGAACACCACGGTAGAAAGCATTTTGTTTCGCTTTGTACCAAACTTTTTCAATGCCCTGTTTATAATAACCGATGATTGTTTCTCTGTCTTTTCCTTTTAACTGTTTGACTAACTCATAATGACCGATGTTGATGAAGGGATACCATTGATAATGTTTGGCGGTATCCTGACCTAACCACGGAGTAACTTTTTCATCATCAGCATATATTATACCTGCACTTGTATATGCTAATTTACCAGTAGCATTATAAAGACTTGCCATTGCCAACTCCATATCATCTGCCCAATTATCTTCTGCATATATATAAGGGGAACGAACAGACGCCGTTTGCGTAACACCTTCTTTTTTCCTGGAGTAATCCCATGCTGATAGAGATTTATCCAATAAAAGTTCAGCATAGTTATTATTCTCTTTTTGAAAAAGAGTTGAGCCCAATGCAAATGCACTCGCAAACTTCCCCGCAGTAGATGAAGTACCTGTTGTGTTATTCATAAACTTTCCCCGCTGCTGTGGTTCGCCGCTTAAAAAATAAACAGGCCGTTCCACCCCTCTTCCATAAAAATTGGTATCCTCTTTCGGTATGCGCATTCCCATATGGTCACGGTCATCACCAATTTGATTAAACATTACACTGTCTGACGGATGCATCTTCAGCAACCAGTCCAACCCCCACTTTGCTTCATCCAATACATCCGCCCTCCCATTGCTTCCTTCCAAACCATTAGCCTGTTTTTCATCTGCAAACACTTTAGGGAAATCACGATAAGCCATCAGTAAATGATAGGTAGCGTTGGCTGAAGTCGTGGCATATTGCAAATAATCACTGGCATCATGCCACCCGCCTACCACATCCACGTATGTACTATCTTTTATTCCTGCTTTTTCTCCATACAACACATATCCATCATGTGTATGGCAACTGTCTTTTAAAAAAGGATTGAATCCAGTACGTTGCTGACGCATATACCGCAAACAAAAATCAGCCGCCCCATCATAAACATTTTCATTAATAGAAAATTCCGGCGAAATAGTGTTGCCGGCTTTAAAATAATAACGCCCCGGTTTTTTAAATGAAGAAAAGTTAATCCGGTATGTCTCAGTAAACGGTCCGTATGCACCAAATGATTTTAAAAAAATTCCGGTAAACACAACTTTACCAGTACTCACATCTGTCAACTGCCAACTGTCAACTGCCAACTTCTCTTTGCTACACCACACTGCCACTTTTATTCCCGATGGTTTATAGCCCAGCAGGTTAACACGTATCCACGATGTTTCAACTGGTTTTTTTATAAATCCCATTGCAGATACAAGTAAAAAGAAAAGCAAATGCTTCATATTGTCAAATTACAACTTTATTACTTAGCGGTGAGCAGTCAAAATATATACCTTTGGCATACCAAAAAAGAGTGCAATGAAATTAGTTTCTTATTTAAAAGATGGTCACGAACAACTGGCGATTTTAGTTGATGACGTTTTATATGATACGGATAGTATCCATAATGAACTCGCTACCAGTATGAGTATGTTCTTAAATTACTGGGATGAGATGCTGCCGGTAGCTCTCAGCGCTGATATGGCAATAAAAGAAGGAAGAATTTCAAAAAGCCGTGGTATCCTATATAACAGCGTACAAATATTAGCGCCGGTTCCATTTCCAACTTCCTGCAGGGATGGTTATGCTTTCCGGCAGCATGTAGCTGCAGCACGGCGTAATAGAAAATTAGAAATGATTCCCGAGTTTGACCAATACCCCATTTTTTATTTTACCAATCACCACAGCATACAGGGGCCTGGTGAAATCAGTTGCATGCCTGATCATTTTGAAAAATTAGATTTTGAACTGGAAGTTGCCATTGTAATAAACAGGCAAGGCAGAAATATCCGTGCAGAAGAAGCAGATGATTATATTGGTGGGTTGATGATCATGAATGATATGAGTGCAAGACGTTTGCAGATGGAAGAAATGTTACTCAATCTTGGTCCGGCAAAAGGAAAAGATTTTTCCACAGTGATTGGACCGATGCTTGTTACTACAGATGAATTAGAAGCTTTTGAAATTCCTGCCAAAGAAAACCATGTGGGTAAAACTTGGAATTTAAAAATGAAATGCTGGGTAAATGGTGTACAGGTAAGCGAAGGTAATGTGGGAGATATGGACTGGACTTTTGCAGAGATCATTGAACGGGCATCCTACGGCGTCACTTTACAACCCGGTGATGTTATTGGCAGTGGTACGGTTGGCACCGGATGTTTTTTAGAATTAAATGGAACAGGCAAACTCAATGATCCAAATTATACAGAACAATGGTTACAAGAAGGCGATGTAATAGAAATGGAGATTGATGGATTGGGAAAATTGAGCAATACCATTGTAAAGGAAGAAGATGATTTTTCGATTTTATCGAGGAAGAAAGGTGTTTGATTTTTCACCGCAGAGTACAGGAGAAGCAGAGTTTGCGCAGAGTAATTTCTTATTATATGACAGACGAAAGATTAAATGAAATTGGTGCTATCATTCTTGATGCAGCCATTACTGTTCACAGGGAGCTTGGTCCCGGATTGCTGGAATCGGCTTATCAAATTGCACTTAAAAGAGAGATAGAGCTAAGAGGGTTAAAAGTCAGGGCAAAAGTTCCTATAGAACTTATCTATAAAGATGTACCACTTGGGAAAATTTATGAGATTGATTTATTGGTTGAAGAAGAAGTGATAATTGAGAATAAATCAACGGAAGGTATTACACCAATTTTCATTGCTCAGGTTATTACATATTTAAAGTTACATAACAAAAAACTCGGTTATTTAATAAACTTTAATGAGGTATTACTAAAAGATGGTTTTAAAAGAATTGTTTATAAATTTTAATCTTTCTCTGCGTTAACTCCTTTAACTCACGTTCTCTGCGGTGAAAGAAAACACATATTAAGTAATGGAAAAAAATCACTATTGTCCGACTAAAATATAAATAAAAGGGCAGTTCTTTCGAACCACCCATAATGGTTATGTTTGAGTTACTACACAAAAACAAACCGTATGGATAAAGGTAGAAGTTTTGCCGGACAGCCGCTCTTATC
>JACPOD010000071.1 GCA_016185185.1 Sphingobacteriales bacterium
GGCTCAATTTTATCAAGCGATAAGAGCGATAATGAAGAAAGCGAAGCTAATGTGCCGACGAATTGACGGCGTGACTGCAGATAATCAAAAATTGTATTCATGCCGTTGGTTTTGCTGTGCTGGCTAAAGATATTTAAATAAAGAGAAAGTTTTTTTCTTTTTTAAAATAAAGAAAGCTGTTGTTGGGTAATTGCTTTAATTCTTTGTTTGGAAGAATGAGCATTTATATTTATTTCAAACACATTGGTTTCTTTATACCGGGAGGCAACAATTATTTCTGTTTTACCTGCATGTTGCCTAAACAATTGTTCAACTATTTCCGGGGAATTATTGTTTTTGGAAAGATGCGATAAAATTAAATGACTCAGAAACTTTGGCCGGTGCTGAATGAAAACATCCAGCGCCTGAGCATTGGATAAATGACCTTCACCTCCCGAAATCCTTTTTTTGAGATAGACAGGGTAATTGCCATAGTGCAGCATCGCTTCATCATAATTTGCTTCCAGGAATGCAGCATGGCATTGTTTAAAATGATGCATCAGTTTTTGACAGGGCAACCCAATATCAGTAAATACGCCAACCGTTACTTTCCCATTCGCTATAGTAAAACTGTGCGGATGCACGGCATCATGTATTTTTTGAAAAGGGGTGATGGTGAGTGTGCCAATGTTTACGGGTTTGTCTTCTGTAAACGGATTTATTAAATGCTTTTCAAGGTTCAACCCGCCAGATTTATAGGTGGCTGCTGTTATGTAAACCGGCAGTTGATATTTTTTTGACAAAACAGTAAGGCCACTGATGTGGTCGCTGTGTTCATGCGAAATAAAAATAGCTTTAATGTTCTTAATATTCAGCCCCAGCCTTTTTATGCGCCGCTCTGTTTCCCGGCAACTGATGCCGGCATCGATCAGTACAGCATCCGTATGATTGCCTATATAATAGCAATTGCCATTGCTGCCGGAATTAAGTGAAGTAATGTGTAGCGACATAAGTTGATGGGGCAAGATACTGCATCTTTTCAGCAGCGATAAAGTTCTTGGTATAAAATTCAACAACCCTTTGCCAAGTAATGTAATTAACTGAACATTTATTAATCCAAATAAGATCTACATCTCCGTCACCCACTTATCCCTGTCATCCGGTGCGAATTTCCAGGGGGCAAAATTGTTTTCTACATTGCTGAACATGGCGTTCCATTCCTGTGGCGCATTACTTTCTTCCATAATTAAAGAACGGCGGAGTTCCAGTATAATGGATAATGGTGAAATAGAAACCGGGCATTCTTCCACGCAGGCATTGCAGGTGGTGCAGGCACGGAGTTCTTCTACACTTATATAATTATGGAGTAAACTTTTGCCATCGTCTTTAAATGTTCCATTTTTATTAATGAGATGTCCTACTTCTTCCAGGCGGTCACGGGTATCCATCATAATTTTTCGTGGACTTAATAATTTACCGGTTTGATTGGCGGGACAGGCAGTGCTGCATCTTCCGCATTCCGTACAACTATAGGCATCTAATAAATTCTTCCAGCTTAAATCCATTACATCCTTTGCGCCAAACTTTGCGGGGGTGGCTGCATTGGCAGGGGCCAATTCAGGTTGCATGGCATACAAAACTTCGTTTTGAATTTCGGGCATGTTTTTCATTTTGCCATACGGTTCCAGCCTTGCATAATAGGCGTTGGGAAATGCCAGCATTATATGCAGGTGCTTACTGTAGGGTAAATAATTTAAAAAGGCAAGTATGCCCACAATATGGAGCCACCAGGCGGTGCGTTCAATTAGTACAAGTGTACTATTACCTGTACTTTGCAATAAAGGTGCAAGCCAGCCCGATAAAATGAAACTGCCGGTATCGTGATAATATTCGTGTCCATTTAATTGTAAAGCCCTGTCGCTGGCATTAAGCAAAAGAAACAGGCTCATGAGTACGATCTCTGTTATTAAAATCCCATTGGCATCGGTACGTGGCCATCCATCAAGGTCTTTGCTGATAAAGCGGTTTAATTTGATAATGTTTCTTCTTACTAAAAAGATGATACAAACAGCCAGTACACCCACCGCCAGCAGCTCAAAGAAATTTAATACAAATGTGTAGAAAGCTCCCAAGGATTCTGCAAACAAACGGTGCTTACCTAGTATGCCATCTAACAGAATTTCCAGCACTTCAATATTGATGATAATAAAACCTGCATAGATGATAAAATGCATGACAGCCACCAGCGGATTTTTAAACATCTTTTTTTGTCCGAAAGCCAAAAGAAGTAAATTTTTCCAGCGTATTGTTTTATTATCACTAAGATCCTCTTCTTTACCCAATAATATATTGCGGCGGATTTCCCCTATCTTTTTACTGAATAGCCAAATTGCGATAGCAAGGGTTAGGGTGAAGAAAATTTGTTGTGCAATTTGCATATGCGTTAGAATTGAGCTGCTAAGATAAGTGTTCTAAGTTTTACGTTCCTGGTTTTAGGTTGATAGTTATTGGTGGCATTGTTTATTTCCGGGATTTAAACTCAGAACAAAGAACTTAAAACTTAGAACTTGTGATTTTTGTTGAAAATTTGGGGAATATCTGAAAGCTTTTATATTTAAATTGTGGTATGACGGAAAAGAAATATATCATGGACGGCGATACGGCCGAAAAGAAGTTAAAGCGCCTGGCTTACGAAATACTAGAAAGCAATCCCGGTGAACAGCAAATAGTATTAGCCGGAATCAGGGAAAGCGGAACAGCGATTGCCAATTATATTAAGGAATATTTAAGCGAAATTTCAAATCTCTATACGGAACTGGTGACGATCTATTTAGATAAAAGGTTACCCAAAATGGTAACGCTTGACAGGGAAATAGGATTTGATAATAAAGTGATCATTATTATTGATGATGTTGCCAATAGTGGTAAAACAATGCTGCATGCTATGAAACCTTTTTTAGACCATGATCCTAAAAAGATCCAAACATTAGTATTGGTTGACCGCACACATAAAGCATTCCCTATACATCCGGATTATGTTGGACTATCTGTTGCAACCACTTTGGACGAACACATTTTTGTAGAAGTAGAAGGAGAGAAGGTGAAAGGGGCCTGGATGGAATAGGTTCTTGGCTCAGTTGAAAAGTTGATAAGGAGTGATTAGAAAATGGGCAAGGCAAAAGAGAATGTTCAATGCTCAGTAACAAGTTTTATTAATTTATTAAAACAAGAAAGCATGTGCTTTTAATTTCCCATTAGATAATTCCAGAGCCGGTGCAGGAAATTT
Source organism: Sphingobacteriales bacterium (assembly GCA_016185185.1). GTDB lineage: Bacteria > Bacteroidota > Bacteroidia > Chitinophagales > Chitinophagaceae > AWTP1-9. The sequence continues at coordinate 3,266 of JACPOD010000071.1, forward strand.
AAAAGCATTTAAAAAGTGAAAAGCGGTACGGAGCCATTTTTTGTTGGTTTTTATTTTGGTGAAATCAACATCAGGCGCTAAATACCACTGGCGGTAACGCTTAATATCTCTTCTGTCGAAAGTAATGGTGCCATTTCTGTCAGTAGCAATATTTTCAAAACCACCAAACATTCCTTCAGCACCATAGCCAACAGACATATTTAACCAGGCCGGTAAATTTGATTGGGGGAAAAAGGATTTTAAATTTGCACTTAACCAATAGGATTGCCCGTTATAATCTTTCAGCATACGTTCGTACCAGCTGTTGCCAAATAATTTATCGGCCCGTTGATTGAGCAACGGCTCTCCATAATTTTTATTGTGAAACGAAAACTTATATTGGATCCGTTGTTCACCCCATGCCAGTTCCTGGCTGAGAAATAATCCTGAGCCAAAAACATTTGCTCCCATATCTCCCCAGCTAAACCCCCATTCGGATGAAAAGCCATCGAGAAATTCTATTACCGTTAAATAGGCAGCACCGCTTAAACCACCAATGATGGCAGCTTTCTTTTTATTCATCCCTGTCCATTTCCACATTTCAGTGGAAGCTTTACCGGTATTGTAGGCCGTCCACGTATGGCCGAACTTATCCACCTGTAACCATTCTTTATTATCATCAAATGTGTGAAAGGAACTTCTTGGATACTTTGCATACCATGCCTGGTTTAATAAAATTAATGAACCTCCATAGCCGGCAATGTTAATAGCGGTGATGAGGTTTACTCTTTTTTTGATGGGGGTGTTTATAACCAAATCTGTAATTTTAATCTGTAACAAAGCATTCATATTATTTGCAGTAGCAACACTGTCAATTTTCTTTAAACTATCAGGACTTACAAAAGGTAATGCCGGTTTATTTTTAGTTGAGTCTTGAGCATTTGTTTTAAAAAATAAAACAAATTGTAAAAAGATAAGTAAGAGGAAATTTAAAAATGATTTCACAGGTTATTTTTTTATTCGCAATAAAATCGTTTCGGGGTTACGGCGGGTATGAAAAACAGCATGGATTATGATTATTGTTTTTTCTTTTCTAAATAAAACAAAATAAGGGAATTTTTTTAACACAATTTTTCTCACATTCCTGTAATACCGTTGAAAAGCTGAAGGGGTAGCTGTAATGGAATTAAATGCTAAATGGAGGTGTTCAATAAATACATTACCCAAATCGCTTTGCTGTTCATCATACCATTTTACAATTTCGGTTATATCGTTAATCGCTTCTGCAGTTAGTGCTACCGGCAAGGTCATTTCTTTCTTTTTAAAAGAGTGGCTTTTACTTCCTCCCAGGAATAGGTTTTTGTTTTCCCGGCTTTATAATTTGCCAGGCGTTTATCCAATTCCTTTTTTTGTGCGGCCGATAATTCATAAATCATTTCATCTTCCTGTTTTGAAGATACAATGGTATCCAGCGCTTTTAAAAATTGCTCATCCTCTATTTCATTGATGGCTTTTGTGAGTTTCTTTTTAAGAAGGGTTGTTGTCATAAAGTAAATTTCAAACTAAAATTACAAAGAAATCGGGTTTTAGGGGTTAAATATTAATTGTCGTTAGTAAAAGGTTGAATAGTATTGCTGGCGTGCAAGTGAGTGACCTTTAGATTTGTGAGAACGCTTCACCGCTGAGAACGAGAGGGGCAGAGTTTGCACAGAGTTATTAAAACTACTCTGCGAAAACTCAATTAACTCCTGTTCTCAGCGGTAAAAGAAAAGCTGAATAGTGAACAGAACGTAGAAGTGTGCAACGCAACAGAAGATGCTTTTTGCACAGGTGCTGACCTCATAATAAAAACAAAAATACGATATGGCAATAACATCGGTTTGAATAAGAAAATTCTATAACTTTCAACTTTAAACGCAAAACTTTAAACTACTAATATGGACGCTGCAATCTTAAGTAAAGTAAACGCCTGGCTCGATGGTAATTTTGATGAAGAAACCAAGGCTGCTATCCGTGAATTACAAACCAGTAATGCTGATGAACTGGCCGATGCCTTTTACCGTAACCTTGAATTTGGTACCGGCGGTCTGCGTGGTATCATGGGCATTGGCACCAACCGCATGAATAAATACACAGTGGGTATGGCTACACAGGGTTATGCTAATTATTTAAATAAAAGTTTTCCTGGTGAAGAAGTAAAAGTGGTGGTGGGGCATGATAGTCGCAATAACAGTCGCCTCTTTGCAGAGATTGTTGCCAATGTGATGGGTGCAAATGGTATTAAAGTTTATTTGTTTGAAGCACTGCGTCCCACACCGGAAATTTCTTTTGCTATACGATATAATAAATGCAAAGGTGGCGTGGTGTGTACCGCTTCACATAACCCAAAAGAATATAATGGTTATAAAGCTTATTGGGATGATGGTGCACAGTTAGTGCCGCCACATGATAAAAATGTTATTACGGAAGTGGATAAAATAACTTCTGTATCCGATGTAAAATGGAATGGTGGCGAACATAATATTACCCTCACAGGAAAAGAAATGGATGCGGAGTATATTAAAATGGTGAAGGGCTTAAGTGTGTATCCTGAAATAATTGCAAAGCAACATGACTTAAAAATTGTGTACACACCCATACATGGTACAGGTATTATGCTTGTGCCGGACGTGTTAAAAAGTTTTGGTTTTACCAATGTAAATATTGTGGAAGAGCAGAGTAAACCTGATGGAAATTTTTCCACGGTTATTTATCCAAACCCCGAGGAGAAAGATGCAATGAGTATTGGATTAAAAAAAGCGCAGGAACTGGATGCAGATATTTTATTAGGCACAGACCCTGATGCTGACCGTGTGGGTATTGGTATAAAAGATAATCATGGTAACTGGGTGCTGATGAATGGTAACCAAACGGCCGTGCTTGCTTTTAACTATATGATGGAAGCCAGGAAAGCAAAAGGAATTGCACAGTCTAATGATATGGTGATAAAAACAATTGTTACCACCGAGATGATTGATGCCATTGCGAAAGGGAATAATATTGCCTGCTATAATGTGCTTACCGGTTTTAAATGGATTTCCTCCATGATAAAAGAAAAGGAAGGGAAAGAAAATTATGTAATTGGCGGGGAAGAAAGTTTTGGTTTAATGATTGGTGATAAGATACGTGATAAAGATGCAGTGAGTGCCGTGGCGTTGTTGTGTGAGATGGCGGCGTATGAAAAAGAGAAAGGCCGGTCCCTGTTCAGCAAGCTGGTGGATTTATATGTGCAGTATGGATTTTACCTGGAAGATTTAATATCCATTACGAAGAAAGGAATGAACGGTCAAAAAGAAATTGCTGAGATGATGGAAGGTTACAGGAGTAATCCGCCAAAATCCATTAATGGTTCTGATGTTGTTACTTTATTAGATTATGAAATGAGAGAGGGAAAGAATTTAACAACAGGAGAAAGCTGGGCGATTGATCTGCCCAAATCAAATGTATTGCAGTTTATTTTAGCTGATGGAACAAAAATTTCTGCCCGACCCAGCGGTACGGAGCCGAAGATAAAATTCTATTTTAGCGTAAATGCGCCGTTAGCTTCAGCTGCTGATTTTGATAAGGTGATGGGGGAGTTGAGAGGGAAGATCAATGGGATTATTGATAGTATGAAGTTGAAATAAATTATTACATCAAAACCTGACAGGTACTAAAGACCTGTTAGGTTTAACTTTAATAGATGAAAAAAGTATTTTGCATTTTCTTTATTTTTATTCTTTCTTCCTGTTCCACACAACCACCCAATGAACAGGAAATAAAAACAAAAGTATACGAATATTACCAGCACCAATCAACAATGGCAGGTGGTAATCAGTATAATGTACAGGAAGTTTCTATTCTCTTTGTTGATAAAGACAGTACAGGTAAAAATGTGTTTGATATAACCAGTATTGCCAAAGGAACTTTTAGTAATTCTTCTCTGGCTACACGGGTGGAGAATATAAATTTTATGGATACGCTTAAAATGGCCATGGAGTGGAATGGTTCCAAGTGGATAACAGTACCCAGATAATTTAATTATTAATTACTAATTATTAATTGAACCAAGTATCTTGCAAATGCTTATGCGAAAATTTGAAGATACTTATCGCCATAAAGGCATGCGCATGCAATTAGTAAAGGTGCTTAAGGAAAAAGGCATCACGGATGAAAAAGTATTGCAGGCCATTACCAATGTACCCCGCCATTATTTTATGGATTCTGCTTTTGATAAGATCGCCTATGAAGACAGGGCTTTTCCTATAGGCGAGGGGCAAACTATTTCGCAGCCATACACCGTTGCCTACCAATCGCAGTTATTAGAATTAAAATCCTTTGAAAAAGTACTGGAAATAGGAACCGGCAGCGCTTACCAGGCAGTTGTATTGGGAGAAATGGGGGTACAGGTATTTACCATTGAACGTCAAAAAAAATTATTCGACAGCAATAAAATATTTCCGCTGCTTAAAAACTATCCCAACATAAAATTATTTTACGGAGATGGTTTTGAAGGCTTGCCAACTTATGCTCCTTTTGATAAAGTACTTATCACAGCTGCTGCACCATTTATTCCACCAAAATTAATTGACCAGCTAAAGCCGGGTGGTAAAATGGTTATCCCGGTTGACGAAGGCAGCCATCAGCGTATGAAGCGAATTACTAAGAATGCAGATGGTTCTACTACAGAAGAATTGTTTGATTATTTTTCTTTTGTTCCCATGCTTGGGGGTAAACAGAATGGTAATTAGTTGGGAGTTGTAAGTTTTAGGTTCTAAGTACTAAGTTTTAAGGTTTAAGTCAGTTAATTATTAATCAGCCAACAAACATAAAACTCAGAACTTAAAACTGAACTTACTGTTGTATCCCACCCATGCCTTCCTGCAAAGCACCTGCTTCACCTTTCATATTCTTACGTTTGAATAATGAAATATCAAACTTTCCAAAGCGGTAGCTGATATTAAGACGGAAGAACTGGGGATCCCTTCTTCTCCAGCTTTCCTGGATGATATAAGGAGATTCAGTATGCACTACATTCTTCCTGGTTCTGAAGATATCACTCCAGTTAGCAGAAATGGTCAGTGTATTTTTCTTAATGGGAATTTCTTTTCTTACACCTAAATCAGCAAAATAATTGGCATCAATGTAACCTTGCGTGGTGGATTGTTGTCCGCCTCCAAACATCCCACCACCGCCGCCGCCAAAACGGCCACCACCACCACCGCCGCCGCTATTACTGGTGCTCACCGGTAATATAGAACGGGCATTATAATCACCACTTAATTGAATACTCCAGCCTTTGGAAACTTTAAATGTGTTGTTGATTTTGGCAAACCAACTGGTGCGTTCATTTTCCAATCCAGCTACCACATCGCTGCCATTTATCTTAGAATAATAAATATTTACGTTGTAATTAATTTCCCACCATTTGGTTACCGGGCTGCGTAAAACCAATTCCAATCCACCAGCATACGCTGAAGTAGCGTTGATATAAGTAGTAATAAATGCAGTATCGCTTGATTGGCCTAATTTATCACGACGCTGGTAACGTGAAATTAAATCGGTAGTGTATTTGCCAAACAGGGTTGCTAAGAATGTGCTGTTTCTTTTACCAAATGTTTTTTGATAAGAAGATTCCAGCGAATAAGTAAACTCCGGTTTTAAATTAGGGTTACCCGTTTGATAGTTAAAGGGGTCACTGTAATCCGTGTTAGGCATTAACTGAAAAAAGTTAGGCCGGTTAATACGGCGTGTAAAGTTTAACTGCAGGTCTGATTTATTTTTAAATGACTGTGTAAGGAAGATGCTGGGGAACAAACTCAGCGGAAATGAATTGCTGTAGGTTTGTTTGGTTAACTGTTGTTCACCATCGTATTTTGAACTTTCGGCTCTCAGTCCCAGTTGAAAACTTAAATTCTTTTTTGTTTGTTGCGAATAAGTAACATAACCGGCAAATACATAATCCTTGTACTTATATTTATTACTGATGTTTGGTATATAAACTTCATTACCACCGGCAGGTGTATAATAATTCAATTGCTCACTTTCAAAAGTCCTTATTTGGGAACGTACACCCATTTCCCATTTCATTTTATCCGTAACCGGGTTGGTAAAATCAAGTTGTGATGTAAGAAAGGTATTATTACCACCCCCATCTATTCTTTGTAAAAATTCACCTGTTTTAGGATTTGTTTGTCCTTCATCAAAATAAGAACGGGAATAAATACGGGAACCATTATTGCTGTGGCTGCGGTTAAAATTTACATCTGCCGTAAGTTCTTTCCCTGCTTTTGTAAACAGGTGTTTATAACTTAACTGGGAACCATAATTGCGAAATTTATTTTTCCCATCTGTATTACGGTATTGTGATTCAAATACAGGTGTGGTTTTAAAAGAATCAATCAGGAAAGTATTTCTGTCTGCAAAATCAAAATTCCCTCCCACAATATTTTGACCTATTGTTACTGTATTCCGGTTGTCAATAAAATAGTCAATACCAAAACGGCCAAAGGCAAATGCTCCATTCCCTGTATTATTATTAACCTGAAGCGATTCTGAAGCAGGGTTGGTGCCAAACTCATTTCTGTCCGTTTCACCCCTCGACTTTGATTTTCGCTGATTATAATTGGCGTTGGCGAAAACATTGATCTTGCCCTGCCGTATATTAATATCTGCTCCGCTATTGATCTTTCCACGCATATCAATACCTGCTCTTACACTACCATTATAACCAGCTTTCCTGTTTTTCTTTAAAATGAAATTAATAATGCCTGACTGACCGCCACTGGCATCAAATTTTGCAGAAGGGTTTGTGATCAATTCCACACTTTGTATAGCATCAGCAGGTATCTGGTCAATCGTTAATGTGGTGGGTCTGCCATCTACAAAAATTTGCGGGGCATTATTGCGTAAGCTCACATTCCCATCCACATCCACACTTACTGTTGGTACATTTCGTAAAACATCTGTAGCCGTTCCACCTGCAGACACAATATTTTTTTCTACATTAAAAACTTTGCGGTCGATGGCAAGTTTTAATGTAGGAGCTGTTCCCTGCACTACCACTTCATCCAATACTTTTGAGTCTATTTGTAATTTAATATTACCCAGGTCTTTATCAAAACCACCAACCATTTGTGAAAAATCACCGCCTTGTGAACCACCTTGCGGCATCTTTACTTCAAAAGCAACTTTTTCTTCGAAGGCAACATAGCCAATGGCCGTAACTTTTAATTTATAATTTCCGGCTATAGGAAGGTTTTCAATGCTAAAGTCACCATTGGCCTTTGTTAACTGGCCGCCGATGATTATATCTTTTCTTTTACGGGTTACACTGTCAAATTTGCTTTGAACAAGGGTTACCGAGGCAGCATCTACGGGCCTGTTGGTTTTTGCATCAATAATTTTTCCATAGAAACGGCCAATATTCATATTGCCTCCGCCAGCTCTTCCCTGCCCCCCTCCCGGAAACTGGGCGTAAATGCCGGATAATAATAATACAGATGCTATTGCGGTAAGGCAAAATCTTCTCATGTGTTGTTTTTTGAATATGCAAATTTCTTTCGCTTTCATTAAAATAGCTGTTTCTTTCTGATGGACGGTACATTTAACAGGTAAAAGGAAAAATTGTTTCGGGGCCTTTTTCATCTTTTTTTCTGACAGATGAATTGCCCATAATGTTGCTGTACAAGAGTTATTGAGTGAGCAGGGTGATACATACCTGAATCAATCCAATCAATAAACCAAAAAGGCCACCAATGATCTCCAGAAACTTAAATTCTTTTTTTGTTATCTGGTCCAGGATGTCTTCCAGTTTTTCTGTTGAAAAATTAGCTACTTTTTCTACCACGATTTTCTCAAGATCAAGGTCGTGCTGCAATTTGTTCATATAACTTTTCATCAGTACAGGAAAAAGATTCTGCAATTCCATTAAAAAAGCTTCTTTTAACTGGTTGATGGTTTTTTCTCCAATAAACATACTGAGCATTGGAAAAACATCTTTTAATTTATGGCGCAGAAAATTATCAATATGTGCTTCAATCTCCGGTTTGAGTTTTTCAAGATTATCACTGCTGGTGATCTTTTGTTCTATTTCTTCAAACGATAATAACTCACGGCTTACCACCTGGCCCAGTTTAACGGCAATTTCCTGCTGATTTTTAGGAAAAATACCTTGTATGGTAAAGCCGAAGATATTAACCGGTTTCCTTGGATGAAATAACATTTTAATAGCAATCCATGTGGTTACCCAACCGGTAAATGCTGAAATAACAGGAGTGAGGAAGAGCCAGAAATTCATAAAGGGGTTGCTGTTTTTATTACTATGGTGGGCAAAGAAAAACAAAATGGAATCTTTCTCAAAATATCATTTTGTATGCGTTCTGATTTTATCTATTTTTGCTGTCCCAAAAAATGGTGGCTATAGCTCAGCTGGTTAGAGCATCAGATTGTGGTTCTGAGGGTCGCCGGTTCGAACCCGGTTAGCCACCCAAAAAAAGGTTTCTCAACTGAGGAACCTTTTTTGTTGCCGGATGGTCTTTGTTTAAAACCTTAGGTTCAAAATAACCACAACTCTTTTCATGATTCAAAGCCGAAACATAACCGGTAACCAATAACCAGCCACCAGTCACAAAAATTAACGATTGCTTTTCAGGAATTACCCCCATATTGCAACAGACCCTGCGTTTTTGCGTTATTTTTACAATCATGTTAAAATTGAAAGAATATATGTTTAGTAAAAAAAGTCTGCCCATTATCCTCCTGCTTATCCTGGGAGGTGGAATTTTTTATGCCGTACAGTCGTCCGGAAACACCAATAACCCCCGTACCAAGTATGAAAAAATCCTTCGCTCCGTAGGAGAAATGCTTGAAGAAGGCCATTACAGCCCTAAAAAAATTGATGATGATTTCTCTAAAGTCATTTTCAAAAAATTTGTGGCACAACTGGATGGTGATAAAATCTATTTTCTGCAAAGTGATATGGATGCTTTAAAGAAATATGAAACAAAAATTGATGATGAGATCCATGGGAAAGAGCTGGAATCTTTTTATGCCATAAATGAAGTGTATAATAAAAGGCTCAATGATGCGGAAGCAATCTATAAAGCTATTTTAACCCAGCCTTTTGAATTTACCAGTAACGAAGAAGTTTCCCTGGAAGGGGACAAATTACCTTTTGCTAAAAATGAAACTGAGCTGAAAGAAGTATGGCGTAAAAGGTTAAAGTATATGACTCTAGACAGGTATGTTGATTTGCTGGAACAACAGGAGAAAAATAAAGGCAAAGAAGGTTATGTAGAAAAATCAAATGCTGATCTTGAAAAAGAAGCCAGGGAAAAAGTGGGGAAGGTGATGGAAAAAACATTTAACCGCTTGCGTAATCAGTTTACAGAAGAAGAAAGATTTAATGCCATGGTAAATGAAGTAGCTACTACTATGGATCCCCATACTACTTTTTTCCCTCCTAAGGAGAAAAGGGCTTTTGATGAAAGTATGAGCGGTCGTTTTTATGGTATTGGTGCTTCTTTAAAAGAAGAAGACGGGCAGATTAAAATTGCTACTATCGTTACTGGTGCCCCAGCCTGGAAATCGGGAGCTATACAAGTGGGGGATGCTGTTACAAAAGTAGCTCAGGGTAATGAAGAACCCCAGGATTTAACGGGATATGCCGTTGAAGATGCTGTAAAACTGATAAGGGGTAAAAAAGGTACTGAAGTCAAATTGACTATAAAAAAATCAGATGGTGTAACCAAAGTAGTTTCTATAATAAGAGATGAAATAGTATTGGAAGAAACCTTTGCGAGAAGTGCTATTATTAATTCAGGCGATAAAAAAATTGGTTACATATATCTTCCGGAGTTTTATGCTGACTGGGAAAGACCTAACGGTGCCCGTAGCTCACAGGATGTGGCGAAGGAAGTGGTAAAACTGAAGCAACAGAATGTTGATGGTATTACTATCGATCTCCGTAATAATGGTGGTGGTTCTTTATACGATGTTATACAAATGGCGGGTCTTTTTGTAAAAGACGGACCAATTGTACAGGTAAAAGGCCGTGATGAGAAAGCACAAGTATTGCCTGACAGAGATAAGTCTGTTTTATATGAAGGACCTTTAACGGTAATGGTAAATGAATTCAGCGCTTCTGCTTCTGAAATATTTGCTGCCGCCATGCAGGATTATGGCAGGGCTGTTATTGTTGGAAGCTCCTCTACTTACGGTAAAGGAACTGTACAGCGTAATATTAGCTTAAACGGGGATAAACTGGGCGATTTGCTGGCCAGTAATAATGCAGACCTTGGTGCGTTAAAACTTACTTTACAGAAATTTTACCGGATAAATGGTGGTGCCACTCAATTAAAAGGAGTTGAATCAGATGTTGTATTACCAGATCAGTATGAATATTTAAAACTTCGTGAAAAAGATGATGCAGATGCATTACCATGGGATGAGATTCAAAAAGCAGATTATTCACCTGTACATGACTTTAACCTGCCTGCGATAAAATCTGCCAGTGAACAAAGAGTTAGTTCCAATTCAGCTTTTAAATTAATTAAAGAAAACGCTAAATGGCTGGCGGATGAAAATGACAGGGTTTATTCATTACAAATTGATAAGTTCCGGGATGAAAGAAAACGGGTACAGGCCACTTATAAACAACTGGAAAGCCTGCTTAAACAGGGTAACAATTTAGATGTAAACTTTTTACCGGGTGAGGAAGACAGGTTTAAAGATGACCAGGCAAAGACCGAGAGAAACAAACAATGGTTGAAAAATCTTCAGAACGATTTGCAATTAAGTGAAACGGTAAATGTGATAAGAGACCTGATCAGCCAGGGCAATATGGCAAAGAACTAACAAAATATTTTGATACTAAAATATACTACGAAGCCCGCCGGCTTCGTTTTTTTTGTCCGTTTTCGCAAAAAACCAATTTCCAGATGAAAAGTTATGTATTGCTCCTTTGGAGCATCTTATCGCCATTATTGATGTTAGCCCAGGCACCGGGCGATAATTTACCTTCAGGCAAAGAAATTTCTTTAACCATAATACCTAACCCGGTAAAGGGTACCAAAATAATTGTAAAATTGGAAGGTTTGTCAAACCAGGCTTACCTTATCAGGATTTTGGATAATAACGGGAACCTCGTTGCTGCTGATAAATTTAATTCGCCCACCAGTACAAATTTCAAGATGATCGAATTGAAAAAAAGCATAAAAGGCGGTGGCAGACTTCAATTGTTAAATGAAGTTGGCCGTGTCATTGCACAATCAAAATTCATTAGTATTGATTAATTAATGTGTGCAATAACTTCCATTGTTTTCTTTACCATTTCTGCAGTTATATCCAGGTGAAATACCATCCTTATTTGAGTAGGGGAGATTGGTATAACCAGGATATTATTATCCCAAAGTTTTTTAGCCAAAGAAGTTGCTGTATAATGCCCCGTTACTTCAAAAATGATAATATTCGTTTCCACGGGCAACATATGCCCGGTGTAAGGTTTATTGAGTAATTCATGCGCTATCATTTTGGCATGTTTATGATCCTCTGCCAATCTTTTAATGTTATTGTTAAGTGCATAAATTCCTGCCGCAGCCAATATACCTGCCTGCCGCATCCCCCCTCCAAAAACTTTTCGTATCCTACGGGCTTTTTTAATAAAATCTTTATTGCCTACCAGCAAGCTGCCCACCGGACATCCAAGACTTTTACTTAAACAAACAGATATTGAATCAAATATTTCGCCATAGGACTTAGTAGTTTCATCTTTTGCCACAATAGCATTAAAAAGCCTGGCGCCATCCAAATGTAATTTTAAATTATTTTTAGAGCATACCTCTTTAATTCTTTGAATTTCAGTAAAGTTATAACAACTTCCACCGCCCCTGTTTGAAGTATTTTCCAGGCTTACCAGCGTTGTTCTTGCTTTATGAACATCATCAGGGTTTATGGAAGCGGAAACGTCTTCGGCAGTTATCATCCCCCTCATTCCTTCGATTAACTTTACCGAACAGCCAGCATTAAAAGCGATACCCCCGCCTTCATACTGATAAATATGTGACAGTTTATCACAAATAACTTCATCGCCTGGTTGTGTATGAGCTTTAATAGCTATTTGGTTGGTCATTGTTCCCGACGGACAAAAAAGGGCACTTTCCATTCCAAACATATCTGCGGTTAAGCTTTCTAATTCGTTAATCGTTGGATCTTCACCAAATACATCATCACCCAAAGGAGCTTTCATCATACATTCAATCATGGCAGGGGATGGTTTTGTTACAGTGTCGGAGCGAAAGTCTATAATCATGTTTCAAATATAATATTACCCTCATAAAAAATAGTTCGATTTTTTTTAAAAGCTTTTTTCCGGATTTTTAATTCTGTAACCTATGCTGGGTGTGCGTTTCAAAATATTTAAATAAATACTTAAGTTTGTTATAACTGGTAAGTTTATACCCAAAATGGTTAAGTTATCCACAAAGGGCTATGATTTGCGGAATCTGCGTTGTAAATTTGCACATGGTTTAGGGACTTTTAACCAATGATTTACAGCATTTGGTCAACTTTTCCCGTCTTATTTCGTTCTTACATTGTAATATTTTATACATTATGAGGCAACTCAAAATTGCTACACAGATTACCAACCGTGATTCACAAGCGGTTGAGAAGTACTTGCAGGAAATATCGAAAATTTCGATGATTACCCCGGAAGAGGAAACTGTTTTAGCGCAACGCATCAAAATGGGCGACCAGAGAGCTTTAGATAAGCTCGTTCAGGCCAACTTACGTTTCGTAGTATCCGTTGCCAAGCAGTACCAGCACCAGGGTCTTTCCTTAAGTGACTTGATTAACGAGGGTAACCTCGGCTTAATTAAAGCGGCACAACGCTTTGATGAAACAAAAGGTTTCAAATTTATTTCTTACGCCGTATGGTGGATTCGCCAATCCATTTTACAGGCGTTGGCAGAGCAGGGCCGATTAGTCCGCCTGCCTCAAAACAAAATTGGCACGTACAACAAGGCTAATAAAGCCTATATGGCTTTTGAACAGGAACATGAGAGGGAACCCTCTACCGAGGAGTTAGCCGAAATTCTGGAAATGAGCGAAACTGAAATCAACAACATCTTCCAAAGCAACACACGTCACAGCTCATTGGATGCTCCGGTTCACGAGGCAGAAGATGTAGCCATGGGTGACTTACTGGAAGGCAGCGATGATACTGACGACGATGTTATGAAAGATTCCCTGAGGAATGAGATCCGCCGTGTGCTGAAATCATTAAGCCCAAGGGAAGCAGAGATCGTTAATGCGTATTTTGGTTTAGATGGTGAAAATGGAGTAACCATTGAACAAATCGGTCAGAAATACGACCTTACCAAAGAACGTATCCGTCAGATAAAAGAAAGGGCCATTAAGCGTTTGCAGAAAGCCCGTTACAGTAATGCCTTAAAAGCATATCTCGGTTAATCTTTATTAACTTTAGGAGAAAGAATTTATATGGGTTAGTGAAATCCCGCCAGCAATGGCGGGATTTTTTTTAACAAGCTGTATTGTCACAGAACTAAATACCGGTTAAGCTGTTTACATTAATTTTGCAATCGCTATGAAAAATATTTCAATACTGATCTTATTATTTGTTTTCAGCTCTTGTGAAAAGGGAATAACTTTTAATCTTGACAAAACCGAAGATAAATTAGTTGTAGAAGCTTCTATTGAAACGGACGAATTCCCCCTTGTTACACTTACAAAAAGCTTTAATTATTTTTCTTCTATCAGCAGGGAAGAATTAAGTAAGTCCTTTGTACGTAATGCAGATGTGTGGGTAAGTGATGGAAGTAAAACGCATAAACTCAGGGAAGATTCTGTTATTATTAATAATACTACCCTTTATTTTTATACAATCAATCCTAATGATCCGTTAACCCTTTTTTTAGGTACAGAGGGTAAATCATATAGCCTAAAAATTGTAACAGCTGGTAAGGAATACAACGCTTCAACTACTATTCCATTGCTAACAAAAAAGGTGGATAGTATCTGGTGGGCAAAAGCTCCTCAAAATCCCGATACAAATAAAGTTGTATTAAAAGGAAGAGTAACAGACCCGCCCCAATATGGAAATTACATCCGTTACTTTACCAAAATTGGACAGGAACGTTTTTTACCGGGAGAAAATTCTGTTTTTGATGATCAGGTAGTAAATGGTACAACATATAATGCGGATATTGATAAGGGAATAGACCGAAATGCAGACACACCTTCTAAGGATAAAGGCTTTTTTGAAAGAGGTGATACTGTTACTTTAAAATTTTGCAATATTGATAAGGCAACATATGATTTTTGGCGTACCATGGAGTTTAATTACAGTAGTTTAGGTAATCCATTTTCATCTCCCAATAAAGTACTGGGCAATATTAGTAATGGAGCCCTTGGCTATTTTGGCGGGTATGCCACACAATTCAAATCGATCATCATCCCGAAATAAAGGTTATCCACAAGCTGTGTGAAGCATGTAGCCTGCACGACAGGAAATTTGCTCCTTATCCTTTATTTTTGACGATTATAAAAATCAAAGAATGGCAGAAAGTTCAGTTGAAAAAGTACACTGTTTAATTATTGGTTCAGGCCCTGCAGGTTATACTGCGGCAATTTATGCAGCAAGAGCAAATATGAAACCCGTTTTATACCAGGGGATCCAGCCGGGTGGTCAGTTAACAATTACTACCGAAGTAGAAAATTATCCCGGTTATCCCGATGGGATACAAGGTCCCGAGATGATGGTGCATTTTGAAAAACAAGCCGCAAGGATGGGGGCTGATATTCGTTTTGGTCTTGCTACTAAAGTTGATTTTTCCAAACAACCGTACCGGGTAGAAATTGATGAAGAAAAATGGATTGAAGCAGACGCTGTGATCATTTCAACTGGAGCGTCAGCAAAATGGCTTGGGCTGGAAAGCGAACAACGGTTAAATGGTTTTGGGGTTAGTGCCTGTGCGGTTTGTGATGGTTTCTTTTTCAGGGGAAAAGAGGTAGCCATTGTGGGGGCCGGTGATACCGCTGCTGAAGAAGCCTTATATCTATCCAAACTATGCTCAACCGTTCATATGTTTATTCGGAGAGACCAGATGAGAGCTTCTAAAGTAATGCAGGACAGAGTTCAAAATACTTCCAATATAAAGATTTACTGGAATACAGATACAGAGGAAATTTTAGGAGAACATAAAACAGAAGCTGTAAGAATAAAAAATAATAAAACCGGCGAAGAGCAAACGATTGCCATCAGTGGTTTTTTTGTAGCTATAGGGCATCAACCCAATTCTGATATTTTTAAGGGTTGGATAGATATGGATGAAGCCGGGTATATTAAAACGGTACCCGGATCTTCGAAAACCAATATCGAAGGCATATTTGCTGCCGGTGACGTACAGGACAAAATTTACCGGCAGGCAGTAACCGCAGCAGGCAGTGGCTGTATGGCTGCACTGGATACCGAAAGATATCTATCAGCAAAAGGGCTGGTGTAAAATAATAAATGCAGCGGATTCGTTTTAATAAGCGTCATTAATACTGTGCAGCTTGGTAAAGATCAGTTTACATAATCTTTTATTTTTTGCTCATCATGGCTTACATGAAGAAGAAAAAATATTAGGTGGTGATTTTGAAGTAAATGCTGATTTATATTATGAAAATAGAAGTGATGTTATTAAAACAATAGAAGATACGATTGATTATGGAGGGGTGTATGCCATTATTAAACAAAGAATGAATAAACCAACACCATTGCTGGAAACAATTGCGATGGAAATGGCTGTCACTATAAAACAGGCTTTCCCTGTAACAAATGAGCTCAGTATCCGTATTAAAAAAATAAATCCGCCTATAACTGCCTTTGCAGGAAATGTTGAGGTATGTTATATAAAAAAATATAATTGATGCCACCATGAAGACAATCACCTTATTACTTTCTTTCCTGTTTATTACTGTTGTATCTTTTTCACAAACAGTTAATGATCTTTTTGTAAAAGCAGAGCAATACGAGAAACAATTAAAAGAAGAAGAAGCCTACAGTATCTATAAAGACATTATTAAGGTTGAACCCCGCAACATAAAAGCTCTTACCATGTGCAGTGAACTGGCAAGCCGGATAGGTAAAAGACAGCCAGATAAAACAAAGAGCATGGATTTTTATAATGCAGCAAAGATTTATGCACAGCGGGCATTAACAGTTGACAGTACTAATGCTAATGCAAATTGTGCCATGGCTATTGCAATGGGAAGAATGGCTCTGATATCAAGTGGAAAAGAAAAAGTAGCGAATGTGAAAGAAATCAAACGTTATGCTGATGTTGCCCTGAAATACGATCCCAAAAGTTTTAAAGCCTGGCATATTCTGGGTAAATGGAATTATGAGGTGAGTAATTTAAACGGGCTGGAAAAAGCTGCTATTAAAATTTTGTATGGCGGGATGCCTGCCGCATCAATGAATGATGCTATCAAATATTATGAAAAGGCTAAATCTTTAGAACCCACTTTTGTTTTAAACCTTTTTGAATTAGCAAAAGCTTACCGCAAAAACGGGCAGGATGATAAAGCCATTGAAAATATCACTAAACTTTTAAAACTTCCTAACCGGACTGCTGAAGATGCCTGGTATAAAACAGAAGCCAAAAAAATGCTGGAAGAATTGCAATAACCAGTTAGATTTTTTCCTTCCATTTTCCTTTTCTCAGGTAATAAAACGAAACGGAAAATATTACTGTCCAGTAAAGCATTTCATTTCCCCATGCCCAGTTAATAGATAAATGAAAAACTTTCATGACGCAATAGTTGTAAATGCAGTACAAAAGAATGGCCAGTATTTCAACAATCAAATTAATCTTTGTTTGACCCGTTCCGGTAAGGGCGTTTAACCAAACGGTGGCAATACTCATAAATAACATGCCGGCAGTTACAATACGCATCACAGGTATAGCAGCTTCAGCAAAAGAAGGATTATTGCTGAAAAGTGTAAAAAAAGTAACAGGAAATATATTCAGCAATAATGCCATTATAATACAGGAACCAAAACTTAAAAGCATGATGCGTTTAATAGCATACAGAACTTTTTCTGTTTTTCCCTGTCCAATTAAATTGCTTACCATGGTATTACTGGTACTGGCAAATGCCCAAACAAAAATGCCGGTAACACCAAAAATATTCCGCATTACATTGCTAATGGCTTTATCTCTTTCTGTATAACCCTGCTCAATCATTACAAAAAAAATAAGCCAGGTAGTAAGGCTGATAATATATTGCAGTACCAACGGTGCTGATACTTTTAAAATAGATTGGGTTGATATTTTATCGTAGCGGAATGATTTGAATAATTGAAAACGGCTTTTTAATCCTTTACGGTAGATGACAAAAAGAACTATTGCCAATCCTACCGCCTCAGCCAGCACTGAAGCAAAAGCTGCCCCATTAAAACCCCATTTTGGCATTCCGAAATTTCCAAATATAAAACTGTAATCAAACAATATATTCGATAAAGCCTCCACTATAAATCCTATCATCAGGTAGCGGCTGTTTAGGGTGCCCACTAAAAAAGCATTTCCCATCTGAAACAGGTAAAGAAAAGGCAAACCAAATACACGGATACGGAGAAAATTTATTTCCTGATCAAAATTGTCAGGATGAATAAATGGTTTTAAAAAATAAGGCGCAATAAACCAGGTAAATAAAATACCCCCTAACGCAAATTGAAGCGATATGCGTATCCCCTGGGATAATAGTTTACTGATGCCGCCGATATTATCTTCTCCTGCACTGCGGCTTATGAGTGATTGAAGGGCATTGTTAAAACCATTGCCAATAACTGCTACAATTAAATAATAAACACCGGTTATGCCAGCATTTCCCAGTTCTTTTTCGCCGAGCCTTCCGAGAAAAATATTATTGGTAATAAAATTTATTTGCGGTACAATAAGTGCAAATGTGATGGGCAATGCAATGGACAAGATATGCCTGTTGCTGATATGCACTTTAAGATTGCTGTTAACCGTAATGCCTGCCATTATTAAATCCTTATTAGGTTGCAAACTTACGGTTTTCCCGCAGCTTGTTGCTTTGATCTATAAAGGTTAACTGACGCATTTTTAAAATCATAACCGGATATTTAAAGAGGTTTATAACTTATTCATCCTGCCTAACGGGCTATCGTGAATAAATGCTAATATTGCACACAATAAATTATTTTGACCCCGGTTATAAAAATATTGCCAGAGACCCTTGAACAGGTAACCAGTGTGGATTATCATCTAATTGTTTTAATAGGATCAGGTGAATGGCAGTTTGCTTTACTGCATACACAAACCAAAAGTATTGAAGGTTTCCTTGCTTTTAATTTTGAGAAAAAAGTTGAACCGAAAGAATTTAAAAAAAACTGGGATAAAATAATCTCAGAATATCGTTTCCTTGATAAATATTATGCGAACGTAAGTATTGTATACCGGTTTGATGAAGCCATCTTATTGCCTGTTGATGACGATCTCTTTTCTCATTCTTCTGTATTAAATGTATTATATGGTGAAGATAACGGGGCAATGGTAAAAGAGGAATGTGTTATCAATGAAGGGATAAATATTGTTTACAGAGTTCCGGTGATGATTGCAAACACACTCCAGCGGCATTTTGTAAATGCGTTAATTAACCATTATTATAGCTTCCTGTTGCAATCTCCCGCAAAAAAGAAATTGTCTGATGTTATTGCCGTTGATTTTTTTGCCAGTCAGTTTACTGTAATGGTGATCAGGAAAAACCAATTGCAGTTAATACAATCCTATAATTATTCAACACCCGAAGATGTGTTGTTTTACCTGCTTACCATTGCAAAAGAATATAATTGCAGCAGAGAAGATATTATTTTGCAGGCAGGCGGAATGATAGAAGAAAAATCAGCCTTATTTACTGAATTAAAAAAATACTTCCTGCACATTATAATAACGGAAATGCCGGAAGGATTTGAAAGCAGTGAAGCTTTTAATGAATTCCCCGTTCATTATTTCAATCCAATACTTACCATTGCATCATGCGTATCATAGGTGGCATACATGGCGGACGAAAATTTAACCCTCCCGGCAAAATGCCGCGTACAAGACCTACTACCGATGTAGCAAAAGAAGGGTTGTTTAATATACTTGAAAACAATCTGGATATAACTGCCTTAAAAACGCTTGACATTTTTGGTGGTACAGGAAGCATTAGTTATGAACTCGCTTCCAGGGGGGCAAAAGACCTTACTATTGTAGAAAAGGATTTTACAATGAGTGAGTTTATTAAAAAAACGGCTGCTGAAATGAAGCTGGAGAATTTTAAAGTAATAAAAATGGATGTTTTCAAGTTTTTAGATACAGCTGTAGCATCCTACGATCTTATTTTTGCGGGGCCTCCTTATGCGCTGGGAAATATTGATGATTTGCCTTTGATCATTTTTAATAAACATCTTCTTGCCAAAAATGGGTGGTTCATCCTGGAGCATACCCCCCGTAATGAGTCTAAAAATTTTGCACATTATGTTACGGAACGAAATTATGGAACTACCATCTTTTCTGTCTTTATAAATAAGTAGCTTTGCACGATGCAACCGATCTTTATTACTGGTATAGGTACGGACGTGGGCAAAACTGTTGTTTCAGCAATTATAGCGGAAGCACTGGAGGCTGATTACTGGAAACCTGTACAGGCAGGATATGATGATGGAACAGACAGTGAGTGGGTAAACCAGATGCTTAGCAATCAGATAAGCACCGTGTATCCGGAAACATACAAATTTAAAATGCCGGCATCTCCCCATATTGCCGCAAGCGAAGAAAATATCAAAATTGATCTGAACAAAATCTATACTCAATACAAACAATTTTTAAGAGCAGAACGCCCTCTTGTGATTGAGGGGGCAGGTGGATTAATGGTGCCATTAAATGAAAATGAATTTGTGTCCGGCTTAATAAAAAAATTAAACGCTAAAGTGATTTTAGTTAGCCGTAATTATCTCGGCAGCATCAATCATTCTTTACTTACAGCAGAAGTTTGCAAGAAACATCAATTAGATGTTATTGGCTGGATATTTAATGATAATTATATGCATTATGAAGACCAGATTGTAAGCTGGACAGGGTACCCAAAAATCGGATCGGTTGACTATATGCTGGAACCGGATAAAGCATTCATAAGATCGAATGCTGAAAAAATGCGCCAGCGGTTAAAGGAATTTGTATGACGAAAGCAGCATTAAGAAAACTATACAAAGAAAAAAGATTACTGCTCACCAGCAGCGAAATCAACCGTTTTAATGATCTCATTCTTATTCATTTTCAGCACCTCGATATTCCCTTTATATATTACCTGCATACTTACCTGGCAATAGAGGAAAGCAAAGAAGTGCCAACTGACCAGGTTATAAGTTATTTGGAATTCAGGAATCCCGACATGAAAGTAATAATTCCCAAAGCGGATTTTGAAAGCAGGCAATTAACACATTTTTTACTGGAATACAATACCCGTTTTCAAGCAAATGAATTTAATATTCCTGAACCGGTTGATGGAATTGTAGTAACTGTTGATAAACTGGATATGGTATTGGTTCCCCTGCTTGCTTTTGATGAAAAGGGTTATCGTGTTGGCTATGGTAAAGGATTTTATGACCGTTTCCTGGCTCAATGCAGAAAGGATACATTAATGGTAGGATTATCTTATTTTGAAGCTGTTGATTCCATCAGCGATACTCATGAATTTGATTTACCTTTAACGCATTGCGTTACACCGCACCGCATTTATGAATTTGGCTAATCTCACATTTCAGTCTATACGTTTACTGCTGCTGCCATTTGCTTTAATCTACTGGCTGGTGATATGGGTGCGTAATAAATTATACGATAAAAATATTTTAAAAAGCAGCAGTTTTAATTTGCCGCTTATTTGTGTGGGTAATTTATCGGTAGGCGGCACCGGCAAATCTCCAATGGTTGAATATTTGCTTAGGTTGTTGCATAAAGATTTTCACCTGGCTGCCATCAGCCGTGGCTATAAACGAAAAACCAAAGGCTATTTACTGGCTAATGCAACTACTACCTCACTTGAAATTGGGGATGAACCCAAATTATTCCATATTAAATTTCCAACGGTTGCTGTGGCGGTAGGGGAAGAAAGAATTGTGGCCATACCACAACTGCTGCAGGACAAACCAGAAACAGAAGCTATTATTTTAGATGATGCTTTTCAGCACCGGGCAGTAAAAGCTGGTCTCAATATCCTGCTAACAGATTATAATAATTTATTTACCCGTGATTTTTATTTGCCCACTGGTGATCTGCGGGATTTAAAATCCTGTTACGAAAGAGCTACAGTTATTGTGGTTACAAAATGCCCGCTACATCTATCCGTTGACGAAAAACAATCAGTTCATAATGAAATAAATCCTTTGCCCGGTCAGCATATTTTCTTTGCAGCGATTGATTATGGGAAACCCTACCACCTGGTTCATAATAATGCGATTGACCTGGGCAAAGAAATGGAAATATTGCTGGTAACTGGTATTGCCAATCCTGGGCCATTAAAAGCACTGGTAGGCGATATTACCCGCTCGTATGAAAACATGTCGTTTAATGATCATCATATTTTTACAATTGATGATTTGCGGGATATCCGCAAACGCTTTGAAAAAATGGAAGCACAGCATAAAATAATATTAACAACAGAAAAAGATGCTATACGATTGGTGAAATTTAAAGAGGAACTTTCATCCATGCCATTGTTTGTAATTCCCATTCAGCATAAAATCCTGTTTGAAGAATCACCTGCATTCAACAGTATAATCATTAATTTCATCCGTAATTTTAAACAAACGATAAAAGAATAACAGCACTGATGGGAACAAAAAACCAAAAGAAAAAAAAGAAGGAAAAAGCGAAACAAAAATCAAAACCCCAATCAACTGTTTACACTGGTAAATTAGATATAACCCGTTCAGGAATTGGATTTGTGCTCGTTGAAAATTTACTGAAAGATGTACTCGTTCGTCCGCAAAATTTTAATATGGCTTTGCACGGGGATGAGGTAAGCGTTGAAATAACAAAAGATAACCCTCACGGACGAAGCGAAGGAAAGATAACAGAAGTGCTGAAAAGAAACCAGCTCACTTTTATGGGCCACATGGAAATTAATAATGGGTTTGGTTTTTTTGTTCCGGATACCGATAAACCTATGCCGGATATTTTTGTTGCCCAGGAAAATTTAAATGGAGCTAAAAATAAAGACAGGGTAGTGGTAAAAATGATACGGTGGGAAAAGAGTGATAAACGTCCGGTAGGTGAAGTGGTAAGTTTACTCAACGATGTTGAGCCAAATGATCTTGCCATGAAAGAAATTTTACTGGAGCATGGTTTTTCATTAGAATTTCCGGACGAAGTAATGGAAGAAGCTGCACGATTGAATGATGTTATTCCTGCTGACGAAATTAAAAGAAGAAAAGATTGCCGACCCGTTCTCACTTTCACAATTGACCCGGTCGATGCAAAAGATTTTGATGATGCCATTTCTATTCGGAAACTGGAGAATGGAAATTATGAAATCGGTGTTCATATTGCCGATGTAAGCCATTATGTAGTTCCCGAATCTGCATTGGATGAGGAAGCTTATCAACGGGCAACTTCTGTTTATTTGCCTGACAGGGTATTACCGATGTTACCGGAAGAAATATCCAATGTATTATGTTCCTTGCGGCCGCATGAAGATAAACTTACATTCTCTTGTATCTTTCAAATGGATGACAAAGGAAAAGTAAAAGAGCACTGGATCGGAAGAACAATCATACACAGCGATCGCCGCTTTACTTACGAAGATGTGCAGGAGATTATTGAAAAAGGGGAAGGTGCCTATGCAGCCGAAGTGTTGTTGCTGAATAAAATATCCCAGCGGCTGCGCAAAAAACGTTTTGATAAAGGCGCCATTAATTTCTCCTCGCAGGAAGTACGTTTTAAATTAGATGAAAAGGCAAGACCCGTTGGTATTGTAATAAAAGAAAGTAAAGAATCACATCAGCTGATCGAAGAACTGATGTTGCTGGCCAACCGCACCATTGCAGAATATGTGGCAAAGATCAAAGCAAATGAAAAAGCAATCCCTTTCCCTTACCGTATCCACGATAACCCGGATGAAGAAAAATTAAAACCATTTATTGAGTTTGCAAGAAAGTTTGGACATAAGTTCAATACCGATACACCCGAAAAAGTTGCAGCTTCATTCAACACAATGCTGGCTGATCTTGCCGGCAGACCGGAGCAACATGTATTGGAACAACTGGGTATCCGTACAATGGCCAAAGCCATCTATACGGCTGAAAATATTGGGCACTTTGGATTAGGATTTGAACATTATTGTCACTTCACTTCACCCATTCGCCGGTACCCGGATGTATTGGTGCACCGCATCCTTCATCAATGTTTGATGGATATGCCGGTGATCGATAAAAAAATGGACAGCAAATGTAAACACTGCAGTGAAAGAGAGAGAGCTGCTATGGAAGCAGAAAGAGCAGCTAACAAATACAAGCAGGTGGAATACCTGATGAATAAAATTGGCGAGGAGTATGATGGGGTAGTAAGTGGTGTGGCAAGTTTTGGTTTTTGGGTGGAAACAGTAGAACATAAATGTGAGGGACTGGTTTCTTTAAGCAGTTTGAGCTTGTTTGATGAATTTCGGCATATAGAAGAAGATTATTGTTTGGTGGGACGTAGAAGCGGACGTAAATTTCAAATGGGAGATAAAGTAAAAATTAAAGTAATTAATGCTAACCTCGATAAACGGCAGTTAGATTATGAATGGGTGATGGGGTAGGGGAAATGAATAATGAATATTGAATAATATTATCTAACCAGTAACTTATAACCAGTACCAAGTAACCAGAACCATGCACAGCTTTAAAGAACTTTTACAGGATTTCGACAAAAAATTTTCCGTTCGTCATTTTCCAAATGATCCAGCTACTTTATATGATTCCTCACAATATATTTTAGGATTAGGCGGTAAACGGGTACGGCCCGTTATGTGTCTAATGGGTAACGAATTGTTTGATGAAATTAATCCCGATGCCTACCATGTAGCCACAGCCATAGAGCTATTTCATAATTTCAGTCTGATTCATGATGATATAATGGACAAAGCTCCTTTACGGAGAGGAATGCCAACGGTTCATGCTAAATATGGCGAGTCATCCGCTTTGCTGGCCGGGGATGTAATGCTCATCATGTGTTATGAATATCTTAATAAAATTGATGATCTGAATAAAAAACGAATCCTTTCCTTATTTAATAAAACAGCACTTGAAGTATCGGAAGGCCAGCAATTAGATATGGATTATGAAAAGAAAGAAATGGTAGCGCTGGATGATTATCTCCGGATGATACAGTTAAAAACATCTGTATTATTGGGCGCCAGTTTAAAAATGGGTGCCGTTATGGGTGGCGCCAGCGAAGGAAATGTGAATCATCTGTATGAGTTTGGTAAAAATCTTGGTATCGCTTTTCAAATACAGGATGATTACCTGGATGCTTTTGGCGACCCGGAAAAATTTGGCAAACAAGTGGGAGGCGATATTATTGCTAACAAAAAAACTTTCCTGTTAATACATACCCTGGAAGTAGCAGAAGAGCAATTGAAACAGGAACTCCTGCATATAATGCAAACCAACCCTTCGGATAAAGTACAACGGGTGCTGGCTATCATGAAAGCCTGCAGTGCTGATGCCTGGGCAAAGGAATTAAAAGAAAAATACCTCGCTATTGCTATGGATCACCTGGAAGAAATTGCTGTACTCTCTAAAAGAAAAGAACCACTCAGGGAACTGGCACAATTCCTCGTTCAGAGAGATCATTAGATTTTTGATAGCAGAATTTTAATTGATTGACGGGCATCAAAAAGTGCCGGGCTACCGCATTTCACATCAAACCTTGTTTCTAAAATCAAATTTCTGTAACTACAAAACAGGTTATATCTTCATTTTTACTATTTTACTTGCTAAAACCAACCAGGATGTCGAACTCACTCTTTCGCACAAAAAAGATTTCAAATATTTTAGCAGATTCCAGTTCGGGTGGCGATGATGAATATGCTACCGGTCTTAAACGGGTACTCAGTGTAAGGGATCTTACTTTTTTTGGCATTGCAGCCATTATTGGTGCCGGAAGTTTTAGTAGTCTTGGTTCAGCTGTCTTCAACGGAGGGCCTGGGGTGGTAATATTGTTTATAATTACAGGTATTGCCTGTGGCTTTACTGCTTTATGTTATTCAGAGTTTGCCAGCCGCATCCCCGTTGCTGGCAGTGCTTATACGTATGCCTATGCAAGTTTTGGGGAATTGTTTGCCTGGATCATTGGTTGGGCCCTGATCATGGAATATTCTATTGGTAATATTTATGTTGCTTTTAGCTGGAGCGATTATTTTGTTTCTTTTCTCGATAAACTGGGAGCAACGTTTCATCTTAATCTTCATGTGCCGGAATATTTGAGTAACAGTTATCCGGAAGTTACTCATGCTATTGCAAAAGGTAATCCCTCCGAAGAAATACTGCTGGCATGGAATAATGCACCGGTAATTGCTGGGTTAAGAATTATAGTGGATATTCCGGCATTAGTGATAAACATGCTCATCACTTACCTCGTTTACCGGGGGGTAAAAGAAAGCCGCAATTTCAGTAATGTAATGGTAGTGCTTAAATTAATAGTGGTTACTATTGTAATACTGGTTGGCGGATACCTTGTGTTTACAAGAGGGCTTACTTTTAACTGGATGCCTGCTAATAATGAAGGGGTACATAGTTTTATGCCAAATGGGTTTGGAGGCGTAATGGCTGCTGTAGCGGGCGTTTTCTTTGCATATATAGGTTTTGATGCCGTAAGTGTATTAGCAGAAGAAAGTAAAAATCCACAACGGGATCTGCCCAGGGGAATGATCCTTTCTCTGGTGATCTGTACGGTTGTTTATATTCTTTTATCGCTGGTACTGGCTGGGGCCGTTAATTACAGAAAATTTGAAGGGGTAGGCGATCCGCTTGCTTTTATTTTTGAAAAAGATAATCTCAATGTTGGGTGGATGCAGTTCCTGGTGGCCATTTGTGCTGTTGTTGCTATGACGAGTGTATTGCTTGTATTCCAAATGGGTCAGCCACGAATATGGATGAGTATGAGCCGTGATGGATTATTACCCGGTATTTTTCAAAAAATTCATCATAAGTTTAAAACACCATCCTTTGCCACTATATTAACAGGTATAGTGGTTGGGGTACCCATATTGTTTACAGATAAAACTTTTGTGCTTGATTTTACCAGCATTGCCACTTTATTCGCATTTGTGCTGGTTTGTGGGGGTGTATTATTAATTCCTAAGAAAGAAAAATCGCCGGGAAGATTTAATATCCCTTATATCAATGGTAAATATATTTTTCCACTAATAGTAGCCGGATCCTTATTGATACTGGAGTTATTTGTAAAAGGATATTTTGTACGACTCTTTAATTTTGATTTCTCTGCCAATACTGATTATACTTCAGGAAAAATTTCATTTATGGATGTGGCAACACCACAAATTGCTTTGATCGTTTTTTGGGCTGCTGCGGTATTATTGGCCATTTTTACATTTTTAAAAAATTATTCTCTCATACCTCTTATGGGTTTAGCTACCTGTCTTTACCTCTTAACCGGGATGACAAAAAGTAACTGGGCCTGGTTTTTTGGGTGGATGCTGATTGGTCTCGTTATATATTTTCTTTATGGCTATAGAAAAAGTAAGCTGGCTGGCGACACAAATTAGAGAGTATGTGAATGGTTAAAAGACTAATGTTTGATTGGGAAATATCTTTTCTCATTCCTTATTTCAAATTTCTTATTTCTCATTTCCCGTTTTTTCCCGTAACTTTTATGGGTACAAAGTTCTTTCACTTTAAAATTTTGCCGTATGAACTTATTTCACCGTCTTGAAAAATGGGGTGATGCCCACCACCCTAAATGGCTGGATGTAGTACGGATAGTGCTGGGAGTTTTTCTGTTTCTTAAAGGGCTGGAGTTTATTAAAAATATGGACTCCTTTAGCGAACTTATGAGTAAGAGTGGTTTCCTGGCTTCCCTTTCTACGGGAATTGCTGCACATGTAATTGTATTTGCACACATTGTTGGTGGATTGCTGATAGCTGTTGGCCTGCTCACCCGTGTGGCCTGCCTTATTCAAATACCTGTTTTGTTAGGGGCTATTATTTTTATTAATGCTCCTGAAGGGATTTTAAAACCTCATAGCGAATTATGGTTCTCTGTTATTGTATTGTTGTTGCTGGTATTTTTTTTAATTGAAGGAAGCGGACCTATTTCGATTGATGAAGTGATGCGAAAAAATCCAGAAAAGAAACAATGGCACGGTTAAAGTATAAATTGAATAAAGTAATTGAAGAAGGACTGCAATTGATGTAGTCCTTTTTCATTTAATTTTGTTTGCATGAAATTTCAAACAGGTGATAAGGTTTTGCTGATACATTCCAAAGAAGAAGGCGAAGTAGTGGAAATTATTAATAAACAAATGGTGATGGTTGATGTGGATGGGGTACAGTTCCCGGCGTATATTGACCAGTTGGAGTTTCCCTACTTTAAACGGTTCTCACAAAAGAAAACAGAGCCAAAAAAACAAAAAATATATGTTGACGAAATAAAAAAAGAAAAGGCAACAGCGGGGTATAAAGTTGGAGATGGCGTTTGGTTGTCATTTCTGCCGGTATTTGATAAAGATGTGTTTGATGAGGATATTGTAGATTATTTTAAACTTTTTCTTGTTAATCAAACGGAAGATCATTTTATTTTCGATTACACGCTTACCTTAACAGCAACGGTTGATTTTGAATTGCAAAATGAAATAGCACCTTTACAGGATTTTTATTTGCATGATGTATCGCTTGAAAAATTCAATGATAATCCGCGGTTTGATTTTGAGTTTTCTTTAAAGATCCCCGACCGTAAACGAACGGATTATTTTGAAACGGTATTTAAACCAAAAGCCAAACAAATTTTTAATAAGATTGAAGAGGTTTTGCAGAAACAGGAAGCAACGTTCTCTTATCATTTGTTTGAAAAATACCCGGATAAAATAAAGGAAGAAAAGATGAGTTTGGATAAATTAACCCGGGCCGGGTTCAAAGTATATGATGCAGAAAAATTTCGCAACCATCTTGAGCCGGTAAGAACGGTTGTTGATCTGCATATAGAAAAACTTACTGATAACTGGAAACACCTCAGCAATTTTGAAAAACTCACCCTGCAATTAAAAACATTTGAAAAGTATTATGACCTTGCTTTGCAGCATTACCAGCCAATGCTGATTGTAATACACGGAGTTGGTACCGGAAAATTAAAAGAAGAAATACATGGGATACTTAAACATAAGAAAGAAGTAAAATCTTTTGTTAACCAGTTTCATCCTTCTTTTGGATATGGCGCTACGGAAATTTATTTTCAGTATTAATGTGAACTGCCGGGCCTATCAATTTTTTGTAATTATGAACTGATGCCACAATCAATTACCTTTGCATCCGCTGCAAACTAAGCTATCGTCTCTTGTAAAAGGGAAGGAAAGTCCGGACAGCAAAGGGCAACCTACCGGTGAAAAGCCGGGGACTTTGATAACAAAGCCACAGACAGTGCCACAGAAAATTACTACCATGTGCAAACATGGAAAAGGTGAAAATGTGAGGTAAGAGCTCACGGTTTTTAATGGCAACATTATTAACGGGTAAACCTTGGGTGCTGAAATGCCACGTATAGTAACGCATGAGAACGGCCCGTTCAAGTTACAGGGTAGGCAGCTACAGGTGGGCAGTAATGTTCATCGCAGATAAATGATAGCTCACGACAGAATCCGGCTTACAGGTTTGCAGTTTTTTATAATAAAGGTACTTTAACGGGTGCCTTTATTATTTTATACCAGCACTTTTTATTTCTCTCCTTTAAAACTGCCTGCATCCACATCTTTTATAAATTGAATAACGCCGGGAAAAAAATGTTTCTGATCATCCCACATACTCATATGACTCCCCTCGGGGCAATACAAATATCTTCCCTGCTGTACTTGTGTACTCATCCATTTCATATGTTCAGGATCCATAGTATCAAAATGTGCTCCTACGGTAAGAGTTGGTATTTTTATTTTTGGCAAATCAGTTTTTCTGTCCCAGTGATATAAACGACCGCCGGTTTTAAATTCACTTGGCCCCTGCATCATTACATAAATTTCTTCGTTATAATGTTTAAAGGCCCGGTTAACCGGATCGGGCCACACTGGCAAACGGCATAAATGCTGTGTATAATATTCTTTAAATACCAGGTCCTGATAAACAGGATTTTTATAATCTCCTTTCTTTTCATAGCTGTCTAATGTATCCAGCAAACCTTTACGCATTTGGGAGCGGAGCACATTATTATATTTTTCGTAATCAGGAATTGAAGCCATCATGTTGCTGATGATCACCCCTTTCAAATTATCCTGATATTTTAAAGCATATTCAAGTGCAAGCATACCACCCCATGAATTACCAAAGAGATAAAAATTATCTTTATTCATACCTAAAGCTTTTCTTACCTGCTCTGCTTCTTCCACAAAACGTTCGGTTGTCCATAAAGAACTGTCTTTGGGCTGGTCACTGTAATAGGAACCAAGCTGATCATATTCATACATTTCAAAACCTTCATTGGGTAAAAAACTTTCAAAACTTTCAAGGTATTCGTGTGTAAAAGCTGGCCCGCCATGTAACAGCAAAACTTTAATACGTGGATTATTACCAAACTTTTTTGTCCACACATTAAATTTTCCAACGGGTGTTTCAATAGGAATCATTTTTACACCACCCGTTTGAACTTCTTTGTACAGATATTCCGGTGAAGTATTGGTAACAGTATTTGATTTATTTTCTGTATTGCAGGAAATAAAAAAGATAACCAGGTATGCCAGTAAATATATTTTTCTCATGCGCTGTTGTTTTATGAATTGAATTTACGAAGATTTTGCAAAGGAGATGACATGTGTTATATTCGTTACCTGATATTGCACTATGCATAACATCTGTAGCAAAAGATTTTTTTCTATCATTCCCCTGTTGGTTTTAAGCATATCCAATCTTAAAGGGCAGGATAGTTTACGGGTTGTACAGAAACCGGTCTTTGTTCATACTGATTTCTTTTATGATTTTCCGCAAAGTTTTGGAGCTTCCGCAGGAGTTGATTTTGTAATTGGAACTAAATTAAAAATAACAAAAACAAAAAATGCTTCTGAAAAAGTGAGCCACAGGGATTTAATTGTTTCAGCTGATATTGGTTTCTACCGTTACCCGTTTAATCATTCAGGATTATATTTTTCCCCGGCTATCGGCAAGCGATATTACGATGTAAAGCCTTATTATTTTGAACTGTTACTGAATGCAGGCATGTTAAGAACGTTTTATGATGGAAGCGTTTATACAGTTGATAATACTGGTAATGTTAAAGAATTAAAAAAATACGGACGTTATTATTTTACAACAGGTTTCGCAGGAGTTTTTGGTCATGATTTTGAAAGAAGTAAAAAGCCAAAGCCATTTGCATTGCAGGTTAAACCTTTTTTTTGGATACAATATCCGTATAACAGTTACCTGCTGCCGCATCTTTCACTGGAAGTTGGATTTAAATACCATTTAAAAAAATTTAATTTACCGGTTAAGCAAAAAATACTTTCAACTTTTTATTCAAAATGAAATTTTATATAACTATATTATTTTTTGCTTTGCTCTTTACTGGGTGTAAAAAAGAAACAGTAAAGTTGTCGGTTAATGCCGATGAAATTTTCTGGTTGAGTAATAAAGGTGCTGATATGCCGGTATGGGTTAAAGGGAATACAGCCTCAAAAATTATTTTATTGTTCCTGCATGGCGGGCCTGGTGATGGTGCTTATCGTTACGCCGGGTTTCAAACAAATCAATTGTGGAGTAAATATGCTATGGCTTTCTGGGATCAGCGGGATGGGGGAGCAGCCGCAGGAAATAATAACTATGATAATCTTAATCTTCCCCAAATGATAGAGGATTTGGAAAAGCTGATTGTAGTGTTAAAATACCGCTATGGTAATGATGTGGAGATCTTTTTAATGGGTCATAGTTTTGGCGGATTACTGGGAACTGGTTTTCTTGTGAAAGGGGATAATCAAAAAAATATACGTGGATGGATAGAAGTGGATGGTGCACATGATTACCCGGCAACCAATATCCTGTCAAGACAAATGATGATTGATACAGGTCTCTCTGAGATTGCAAAAGGTAATTACATGAATGAGTGGAAAGAGATCGTGGATTATTGTACTGTTAGTCCACCCAATGTATCGCTTGCCATAAGTACCAAAACAACCGCATTGGCCCATACCGCAGAAAAGTATGTGAACATTAATCATACAGTAACAGAAGTGGATTATACTTCTGTATCTTCTCCTTTAACTTTTGGTATCAATCTTTTTCATCTGTATTATACATCAGAAGGGAAGCAATTTCTTCAATCACTGGAGCCAATCACATATACGGATCAATTACAAAAAATCACTATTCCTTCTTTATTAATATGGGGGCAATATGATTTTACCGTTCCGCCTTCTTTAGGGACAGATGCATTAAACAGGCTGGGGTCATCCTACAAGCATATGTATTTGATGCCACACTCCGGTCATACTCCAATGAATGGGGATACGAAACTTTTTGCACAAACTGTTATCGATTTTGTTGAGGCGGTAAAATAAAAGCCGGGTTCTATTCCCGGCTTTTAAAGAGTTTATAAATATCTTTCTTCCACAATATTTTTATGATGATAAAAGTGACCAACGATAATAAAGCCAATTGCATTTACAGTTACAGGTTGATTACTGGCAGTGCCTCTGTTTTGCAGCATTTCACCGGTAAAACTATTATAAAGTAATTCGTTTGATTTTCGTATTGCTAAAAATTCTTCTATTAGCTCAGCAGGTGTCCTCCGGCCGGCTTCACTGGCGGGGCCATAATCATTTTCTTCAAAACCTGGCAAAGGAGTTTCATCTTTACGTGCAATACGAAGTGCACGATAGGCGAAAATTCTTTCTGCATCAATCATATGTTGTACCAGTTCTTTGATTGTCCATTTTCCTTCAGCATAAGCAAAATTCCATTTGTCTGCAGGAATAGCGTTCAGAAAATTTCCAATAATTGAATTTTGATTTGTTAAGGCAGCAGTAATATCATCTTCTTTAACCTGGGCGATATAACGGCCATAATAAGGTGCAAAATCATTTTCGTTTGGACGAGGCATGTTTTAAATTTTAAGGATGAAAAAAGCGGCATAAAAATACGCCGCTTTTTGTTATCCGTTTTTAGATTTTATAAGTTTAGGTTTAGGTAGTTTTTTGGGTTTGGATGGCTTTATAGAATCTGCCAGTTTGATAGCTTCGTATGCGTTTGTAAAACCACCTGAAACAGAAATATCGGATAAGTTTACCTTATAAGATGTACCTGGTTTGAAGACTTTGATACCTGGCTTTAGTGCTGATTGAATTATAATTTGTTTTAATTGCTTTGCCGTTAACTCCGGATAATAAGATAGGGTAAGGGCTGCAATGCCTGCAACAACCGGACTGGCCATGCTGGTACCATTTTCAAAACCATATTTGTTGCCGGGCATGGTAGAATAAATTTTATAACCGGGAGCAAATACATCCACTTCTTTTTTCCCGTAATTAGAAAAATAAGCCGTGAGGTCTTTTATTTCTTTTCCTTCATCATTCATTTGTTTAATGGAAGTATCACTGCTGGCACCCACACAAATATAATTTGAAGCTGTACCGCCATTAATATAATTTCTGTTTGGATAATTGGCGATACTGTCATTATTATCATGGTCATTGCCTGCCCCCTGTACCAGCAGCACATTTTTTAATTCTGCATATTTTACAGCGTCATCCACCCATTTTTTTTGTGGTGAAAAACCTTTGCCAAAACTCATATTAATGATCTGTGCACCATTGTCCACCGCATATCTTATGGCGAGTGCCACATCTTTATCATGTTCATCACCATTTGGGATGGTACGTATCATCATGATCTTTACATTGTCAGCAATCCCATCTACACCTGTACCATTATTTCTTTTAGCAGCGATGATACCTGAAACATGCGTTCCGTGCAAAGAATATTTAGCCATTATATCATTGTTGCCGTAAAATTTATCATTGATATTATTGTAATCATCCTTCACAATCTCATTCCTGTAATCTTTTGGTGCGGTTAAAACGGCATCCGCTTTTTTTTCTTCTCTTGAATAGTATTCGTTTAACTGATCTGTAATCTCTTTATTGGTGGATGATTTCATGGAAAATCCTTCAAAAGCCGCCATCATAATAAGTTTTGCCCTTGCTGTTTTTTGATCTTCTGCTTCGTATTCTTCCAGTTCTGTTCCAGTGTATATTTCTTTTTTAAGAGCGGTTTGCAGTATACTGTCAGATTTTGGAAGACCTCTTTTAAGCCAGCTGGTCATCAGTATATTGTTTTGTGATTCTGTAGCTTCGGCTTCCACTACTTCTTTTGCTTTTTTCCACTGCTGGTATTCATATAAATCATCTTTGCTTAATTTAGTTTCATCAATTTTCCGGCCATCATATTTAGCCATATATTCATGATAAACCCTTGCGCCTTCAAAGGAATCATCGTACACACTTCTGCCATCTTTTCCGCCTAAAAAATTCCAGCCATGAATATCATCTGTATAACCATTTTTATCATCGTCTATACCGTTGCCGGGTATCTCATTTGGATTAGTCCACAACTCATCTTTCAAATCAACATGGGCTGTATCAATTCCTGAGTCTATAACAGCAACGATCACCGTTTTGCTTTTTTTCTTTTTTGCCTGCAGAAAATTATAGGCTTTGTCAAGGCTTATACCGTAATAACCTGCTGATTTATGTTGTTGATACCAGGTTTTCAGATTTTCCTCGTCACGGTTATATTTTACTTTCTCTTTGTTTTGCGAAAAGGTGGTAATAAAGAGTGAACATACTGCGAATACGGTTGTTGTTATTTTTTTAGTCATTTTATATAGCTTGAACCGGGTAAAAACGATCAGGATTTTTCAATCCCCGTTTTAGTAATTTATTTATACGATATAAGAGATGATATAGTTCACATAATTACTGTTCATAAATGCATTATTCACTAAAATTTAACGTGCTCTCCTTTTTGAATCATCAATTGTTAGAAATTTTGCGAATGTAATAAAGAAAAGCCACAGCATGGTTAAGATATTCCATGAGTGGCTTAAAATAATTTGTTAACCCGTTAGTAGCTGAGCTTCATTTCAACCCGCCTGTTTTGTGCCCTGCCGCTGGCTGTAGTATTATCGGCAACAGGTTTATCAAAACCATAACCAGTGGCAGTTAACCTGTTTCCCGTAACTCCTTTGGATAGTAAAAAGTTCTTTATAGTGTCTGCTCTTTCCTGCGAACGTATTTTATTTCTCTCAGCCGTACCAACATTATCGGTATGTCCTTCAATAATCAGTCGCAGCTCACCATTTTCCTGCAGCAATTTTGCAACTTCTTCCAGCACTTTAAAACTTTCTTTTTTGATCTTACTGCTGCCAAAGTCGAAGAATACTTTACGGGCTGCTTCATCGATCTTCTTTTTCAGTTCCTGTTTAACCTCAGGACATCCATGATTTTCGATACGCCCCGGCTGATCCGGGCACTGATCTTCTTCATCCGTGATTCCATCTTTATCCCTGTCCGGAGCAGGACATCCATTATAGTTTGCTAACCCGGCAACATCAGGGCATTTATCCTCATCATCTGCTATTCCATCCTTATCACGATCAGGAGCAGGGCAACCATTGTATTTCGCTAATCCGGCAACTGATGGGCATTTATCTGCTTCATCGTTTATGCCATCACCATCCGTATCGGGGATTGGACAACCATTATATTTTACAAGCCCTGTAACATCAGGACATTTATCATCTTTGTCTGCAACGCCATCTTTATCTTTATCCGGGCATCCTTTTACAGTTCCCGCAATATCCGGACATGCATCCAACTCATCATTTACACCATCATTATCTCTGTCCTTAATAATTGGTTTTAGTTTTTTCTCACGTATCGTTTTTAAATTTATTCCAAGGGAAGCCCCAAGTACTTCATGTTTAAAACTTCCATTATAGGATGCTGTAAAATTATTTACCAGGCTACGGGTATAACGACCAGTTAATGTAACGCCACCAAAATCAAAGCCTGCTGTTGCGTTAATACCTAAATCCAATGATTTGAATTTGTTTTCTCCTTTCCCGGTTTGATATTTTGTTTCTTCTTTTGTGTAAGTAAATAATTTGTCTGTGGTTTCAGTAGTTTCTTTTCCACTATAAAACAACCCTGCATACGGACCTGCTGAAACAACAAATTTTATTTTTTTACCGAGTGGGAGTTTGTAACCAAGATTTAAAGGGATCTCCATGTAATTAACAGCCGTCGTTGATTTGACACGGAAATTCGGATCGATCAAAGTGTCGTAAATTTTATCAAATATTCTTCCTTTGCTGCTAAAAATAAATCCGGGTTGAAAGAATGCTTTGCTGCCGGTTTTAAATGGAATGTCTGCAACTATCCCGGCATGAAATCCATTTCTTTTTTTATACCAGGGGCTGGTAATAGTATTCCAGTCAGGAATTGAATTTGTTTCTTTAATATCTGCTTGTTGTGGTCCTCCAATCAATCTTACTTTTATTTGATTGTAGCTGTTATTGAAAAAAAGGAGTGAGGTAAAAAGCAAAAAGATAAACTTTCTCATAAGTTATTCTGATTTGCTTTAAAACGTTTTTTGCCTGCAAAAAGTATATTAAAAAGCCTATAAATCAAACTTAATTCCCTGTGCCAGTGGCAATGAACTGGAATAGTTAATGGTATTGGTTTGACGCCGCATATAGGCTTTCCACGCATCACTGCCACTTTCCCTGCCTCCACCTGTTTCTTTTTCACCCCCAAAAGCCCCTCCAATTTCAGCTCCGCTGGTACCAATGTTTACATTGGCTATGCCGCAATCACTGCCAGCAGCTGATAAAAATTGTTCAGCCTCCCGGAGATTCAATGTCATGATAGAAGAAGATAAACCCTGCGGCACGCCGTTTTGAATAGCGATGGCTTCATCAATGGTATTATACTTCATGATGTATAAAATGGGAGCAAATGTTTCGTGGCAAACAATTTTATAATCCGGTTTTGCTTCGGCAATACAGGGTTTTACATAACAACCACTTTCATATCCCGCACCTGATAATACACCTCCTTCCACTATAAAATTTCCGCCTTCTTTTTTACATTGTTCAATGGCATTCAAATACATTTTTACAGCATCAGTATCAATAAGCGGACCTACATGATTTTTTTCCTGTAATGGATCACCAATTGAAAGTTGTTTGTATGCGGCTACTAATTTTTCTTTTACGGTATCATATACTGATTCGTGTATGATCAGTCTTCTGGTAGTGGTACAACGTTGCCCTGCGGTTCCTACAGCACCAAATAAAGCACCACGTACAGCAATATCAAGGTCAGCATCTTTTGAAATAATGATGGCATTGTTACCACCTAATTCCAGTAAAGCTCTTCCCAGTCTTGCACCTACTGCCGCACCAACAGCCTTTCCCATCCGGGTAGAGCCGGTAGCTGATACCAATGGTACCCTTTCATCATGACTCATCCATTCACCCACTTCTCTTCCGCCAACCAGTAAATTATTTACACCTTCGGGAACATTATTTTTTGCAAAGACTTCTGCAACGATATGCTGACAGGCCACCGCACATAAAGGCACTTTTTCCGATGGTTTCCAGATGCACACATCACCACAAACCCAGGCTAACATCGTATTCCAGCTCCATACGGCAACCGGAAAGTTGAAAGCAGAAATAATTCCTACGATACCTAATGGATGCCATTGTTCATACATACGGTGCAGGGGACGTTCGCTGTGCATAGTCAGGCCATGAAGCTGTCTCGATAAACCAACAGCAAAATCGCAGATGTCGATCATCTCCTGTACTTCGCCTAAGCCTTCCTGTAAGCTTTTACCCATTTCGTAGGAAACCAGCTTGCCTAAGTCGTTTTTATGCAAACGCAATGCTTCTCCAATTTGCCTCACCACTTCACCTCTTTTAGGTGCCGGCCACTGGCGCCATTCTTTGAAAGCTGCTTCAGCCTTACTGATAACGGCCTCATAATTTTCTTTGCCGGCACCGGTTACTGAACCGATTAATTTATTATCGACGGGGGAGGAACTGCTGATCTTTTCGCCTTTGGCATCTATCCAGTTTACACCGGTAGATACACCACTGTTTTCTGCTTTAACTTTTAGTGCTTTTAAAAATTCCATATAGCTGTTTTTTTGCGCAGCAAAGGTAGGGAGAAGAAAGGTATCAGCTAACAGCTATTAGCCAAAAAGCTTTTTAGTACTGTTCCGATTCATTTGGAAAATCTTTACGCTTTACATCATGAATATACCGCTGTACGGCACCGGTAACCTGTTCATGTATATTTAAATACTGACGAAGAAACCTGGGCTTAAATTCTGTATTGATACCAAGCATATCATGCATTACCAATACTTGACCATCGCAATACATACCAGCACCAATTCCAATGGTAGGGATATGCAAACTTTCTGAAACTTCTTTGGCCAACCGGGCAGGAATTTTTTCCAGTACAATAGCAAAACAACCAGCTTCCTCGAGTAATTTAGCATCCTTACGCAGTTTGTTTGCTTCTTCTTCCTCTTTGGCCCTTACGGTATATGTACCAAATTTATAAATGGACTGAGGTGTTAATCCCAAATGACCCATTACTGGTATGCCTGCCGCTACAATCCTTTTAATAGAATCAATTACTTCTTCACCACCTTCCAGTTTAATAGAATGGGCGCCTGTTTCCTTCATGATTCGGACGGCAGAAGCTAAAGCAATATCAGGATTGGACTGATAAGAGCCAAACGGAAGGTCAACTACCACCAAACAACGATCGATACCGCGGATTACAGATGAAGCATGATAGATCATCTGATCCAGTGTTATGGGTAAGGTTGTTTCATGCCCAGCCATTACATTAGAAGCAGAGTCACCTACCAGTATTATATCAATTCCGGCAGCATCAATTATCCGTGCAAAAGAAAAATCGTATGCAGTCAGCATAGAGATTTTTTCTCCCGACGCTTTCATCTTTAATAAAGTGTTGGTAGTAACTTTTTTTATTTCCTTATTAGCTGACATAAAGTAATTTTTATTGAAAGCGAAAGGCGGGAGTTGGCTCTGCATTAGAATAAAACAATTCCGTGCTGGCAAGATCGCTTTAAGAATGTAAATGTAAAAGAATTATCAGACAGGGAAAAGAAGTTTTTTGATTGGGGAATTTTGCTGAGATTAACAATCTAACATCCATATTTTGCATTTCCCTGTCAATATACAAATGGTTTTTTTTTGAACTTTCACTGCACCTGGTATTTGAAGTGCTTGCTTTTTTTACCGGCTTCCGGTATTATGTATGGTTAATAAAGAAACAAGGAGATATTATTGATACAGATAACCGGCTTTGGATTTTAATCGGGGCAGTGTTTGGGGCATTTATTGGGAGCCGGTTAATTGGGGATTGGAAAATCGTTCTGCAATGATGCAATCCAAAAATATTTTAGCAGCGGCGGGATTGATACTCTTAAGAGGCGGTATCTTTTGTTCTATATATCCATTTACCATGAATATGCATTGATACGGGCCTATTAAGTAGGCTTTTTTACACTTCTGCATCCTGAAGTTTCACTTCTTCATAAAGCTTATGGATTAGCCCATCAGCCAAACCAATCTTTGGTACAAAAATTTCCTCGGCATCTGCCCAGCGCATTACGTTGATATAAATTTGCAGGGCCGGAACAATTACATCTGCCCGGTCTTCCCGGAGTTTGTATTGCCGGATCCGCTCTTCAACAGAGAAACTGGAAAATTCTTTATGAAAATCTCGCAGTGAATCGAGTGACAATGGTTTGCCTTCTTTACGTTTGCTCAGTGAAAAAACCTTATTGATATTTCCTCCCGATCCGATGGCAATTACTTTTTTATAATCTTTGGTGGCCAGTTTTACAAAATCTTTCATCTCCTGCCATTTACTTTCTTCCACCTGGTTTTTTAATAAACGAATGGTGCCGATGTTGAAGGATTCTTTAAAGATCAGTTTACCTTCTGCAAAAAAAGTAAGTTCGGTGCTTCCACCACCCACATCAATGTATAAATAGGAGTGGTCTTTATCCATATTTTCAGCCACATGGTTTTCATAAATGAGAGAAGCTTCTTTATCACCGCTGATGATCTCGATATCAATATCTGTTTCCAGTTTCACTCTGCGTAAAATATCGTCAGAATTTTTGGCATCCCTCATAGCCGAAGTGGCTGCAGCGATTAAATGCTTTACTTCATAAATATTTAACAGGTGGCGGTATGCTTTGATCGTTTCCACAACTTTTTTCACTTTTGGTTTGGAGATTTCTCCTTTTTCAAATACATCAAAGCCCAAACGGAGGGGAACACGAACTAGATTAAGTTTAATAAAATCAGGTTTGCCGGAAGGGGAATCTATAACATCAATGATCAATAAACGGGCAGCATTACTCCCAATATCAATAGCGGCTAATTTCAATGCGCAAAAGTTTACGGGTTAGTATTTTTATTTATGGTGTTTTCACCGGTCATTTGTACCACTACCGCTTCTGTTACAGGTTGCGGGTTGGCTTTGCGGTAAAGATAATTGTACACTTCCATTTGACTGCGTATCTTTTTCCCCTTTGTTTTCACATACTCATTGCTGAGATCATTATCCCATATCCTTGCTTTTACATTATCGCTTAACTGTATTTCTAAAAAATCTTTCAGTTCCTGTTTTAATCCATCTTCAACGATGGGTACGGCAACTTCTACCCGGTGATCGAGGTTACGTACCATCCAGTCGGCAGAAGAAATGAATACTTTTTCATTTCCGTTGTTGTGAAATACCAGTATCCTGGAGTGTTCCAGGTATTCATCCACAATGCTGATGGCTTTGATCGGGTGCTTAAATTTTTTTCCTTCTGTAAGCATACAGCAAATGCCCCGGATGATCATTTTTATTTCCACACCGGCTTTTGCCGCTTCGTTCAATTTTTCAATCATATCTTCATCCGAAAGGGAATTTACTTTTAAAGTAATAGAAGCAGGTTTGCCAGCCTGTGCATTCTTAATTTCTTTACTGATGAATTTATTTAATTCCCTGCGCATACTTACCGGACAAACCAGTAACGTTTTACATGCTTTTAATAATTGCAGGTTTTCTTTTTGCTTTTCAAAGAAACTGAAAACACGGTTTACATCTGCCATTATAAACCGGTCGGAAGTAAGCAGGCAATGATCGCTATATACAGCCGCTGTTCTTTCATTAAGATTACCGGTACTTACAAAGCCGTAATGAATGGTATTGTTTTTTATTCGTTTCTTTATTAAACAAAGTTTAGCATGCACTTTCATATTGGGAATGCCCAGTAATACTTTTACCCCTTCCAGTTCCAGTCTTTCTTTCCACTCGATATTAGCTTCTTCTTCAAACCTGGCCCTTAATTCGAGTACCACGGTTACTTTTTTCCCGTTACGAACGGCATTGATCAAAGCATTGATGATCTTTGAATTTCTGGCAAGACGATAGGCCGTAACTTTTATTTCTGTAACATCGGGGTCGAAAGCAGCTTCTCTTAACAGGTCAATGACACTGTTGTACGAATGATAGGGGATATGAAGCAGCACATCTTTTTCCATTACCACATCTGTTACACGCAGGGTGTTTTTTAACAGGGGATGAACAAATGGTTTTCGTTTATCACTTTTTTGTTTTATGATGTGAAAAGGGAATTCCATAAAATGACGGAAGTTGTGAATTCTTCCGCCGGGAATGAGGTTGTCCTTACTGCTGAGGTTAAGTTTTCGTATTAAATATTCCAGCAACCCGGGATCAATTTCTTTATCGTACACAAAACGAACCGTTCTTCCCTTGCGCCGGTTTTTTAGTCCTTTCTCTAACGATTGAATGATGCTGTTGTTGATATCACTATCAATATCTATCTCGGCGTCTTTGGTTACTTTAAAAACGTGTGCCGAAAATTTATCGTAACCAAAATAAGAGAATATGTTAGGCAGGCTAAAACGAACGATGTCTTCTAACAAGATGATGTAATGTTCATCCGGCCGTGGAGAGGGGAGCAAAACAAACCGGTGGAGGTTTCTTGTGGGAACTTCTATCAATGCAAACCTCCTGTTATAAGCACTGTCGCTTTTTGACATGACCACACCCAGGTATATTGACTTATCTCTCAAGTAAGGAAATTGCGGAATGGCTTCTACCATTAACGGTATTACTTCGCTGCGTACTTCTTCATCAAAATAATTGGCAACAAACTTTTGCTGTTCCCTGTTTAATTGCTTTTCGTTGATGATAAATATTTTTTCTTTTCTTAATTCCTGCAGGATATTGTTCCAGATGCGGTTAAATTCATTTTGCTGGTCTAATACAGTGGTAAGGATCTCTTCTAAAATAATGCCGGGCGAATTTTCAAGATGCATTTTTGCTTTATTGCCAAGCTCTATCATGCGTTTTAATGCCGCCACCCGTACCCGGTAAAATTCATCCATATTGTTGGAAAAAATTCCTAAGAAACGGATGCGCTGCCCAAGGGGAACGCTTGGGTCATTGGCTTCCTGCAATACACGGGCATTAAAAGAAAGCCAGCTGATATCACGGGGAATTGTTTTTCTTTTTTTCTCGGTCATATAAAACATTGCTGTTGTAAAAATACGGAACTAAATGGCGGGAAAGATTAAGGATGGATGAAATTTGTACTATGTAACAAGGTGTACGGGTAATCCCGGGCTACTAACAAGCACGAACTCCAATAATTATTATTTAGTATCGTAGTTTCCGTAATGGAATATGGGTTAAGAAGATTTTTTTAGAAGTTATAAACATTTGCCGTGCGGCAAGTAGTAAAGAAAAAGGAGATGGAATTTTATTGTATTAACCGGAAAGTATTTTAAATAGTACGGTTGTTTATATTCCAATGCAGGCAAGGATTTAAACGGGGGTACCTTATTTTTTTTTGCCTTCATAAATCTAATTATTGTATATCCTGTGGAAGAAAGCAGAAGCGAATAATTTTTCTTGTTATTTTTAAAACTTATGCACATTACCACTTTGGGGTATTTTTTAATTCAAAAAAGATTCTTACCTCTGTTATACGAACTTATCAATAACCTTACAACCTGAACCTTTTTATGAAGCGCTTATCATATGTATTGATAATTAGCCTTCTTTCACTAACTGCACGAAGCCAGCAATCTGACTCAGCAGATGCTTCAATAGTAAAACTTCCGGAAAAATATTTTCAGACCGTTGAAAAGAAATCCTCTCAACTGGAGCAAAAGATCACTTCCAAAAGTAAAAAAGCATTACAACAATTCTCCAGGCAGGAACAAAAATTATACAAAAAATTATTTAAGATAGATTCTCTTGCAGCAAAAGAAATCTTTGGTACTGCAAAAGATAAGATCAATTTCCTTAGTGATAAATTAAATTGAAGTAGGCATTTAGCTACTCCATTTTTAATTGGTTAATTGTTACTGGTTGATGATACATCATTCTTCCAGTTATGTTATTAAAAATTCTTTCTACTGTATTGCATCTGTTAAACCTGTAACAAAACTCATCAAGATA
>JACPOD010000072.1 GCA_016185185.1 Sphingobacteriales bacterium
TAGGAATGTATGTTCCAGAACATGTTGTTACCAACAATGACCTTACACAATACATGGATACCAGTGATGAGTGGATACAGGAAAGAACAGGTATAAAAGAACGCCGCTATGCACACCGAACAGGCGA
The DNA here is from genome assembly GCA_016185185.1 of Sphingobacteriales bacterium. Classification (GTDB taxonomy): domain Bacteria; phylum Bacteroidota; class Bacteroidia; order Chitinophagales; family Chitinophagaceae; genus AWTP1-9. Next base: position 128 of record JACPOD010000072.1, read on the forward strand.
AACGACCACTACGATGGGAGTGGAAGCAGCAAAGATCGCTATTGAAAGAGCAGGCATTACCCCGCAGGACGTTGATTTTATTGTATTCGCCACATTAAGTCCGGACTATTATTTCCCCGGCTGTGGTGTGCTGGTACAACGTGCCATGAAGATGAAAGAAATTGGGGCATTGGATGTACGCAATCAATGTTCTGGTTTTTTGTATGCCCTCAGTGTGGCCGATCAATTTATAAAAACTGGTATGTACAAAAATATTTTAGTGATAGGAAGTGAAAAACATTGTTTTGGATTAGACTTTAGCACCAGGGGAAGAAATGTGAGTGTCATCTTTTGTGATGGTGCTGGTGCAGTGGTATTACAACCAACAAAAGATGATTCAGTTTCGGAAATATTAAGTACACATTTGCACAGCGATGGTGAATCAGCTGAAATATTAGCCATGTATAACCCCGGTACACATGCCAATCACTGGACACAGGAAAAAGTAGCGGATTTTGATGAAGCAGAATTAGGGAAAATGTTTTTCAGCCACACAATGATTGATAAAGCACAGGTTTTTCCTAATATGGACGGGCCGGCTGTATTTAAAAAAGCGGTGGTAAAGTTTCCGGAAGTAATAATGGAAGCTCTGACAAAAAACGGGTATCAAACTTCTGATATAAAAGTTTTAATTCCCCACCAGGCCAACCTCCGCATTGCTGAATTTGTACAAAAGAAATTAGGATTGAAAGACGAGCAGGTGTATAATAACATTCAGCACTACGGTAATACCACTGCGGCCTCAGTTCCCATTGCTTTGTGTGAAGCCTGGGAAAAAGGAAAGATAAAAGAAGGTGACCTGGTTTGCCTCGCTGCCTTTGGAAGTGGCTTTACCTGGGCCAGCGCTTTATTAAAATGGTAATATCTATTTAATGAATGGCAGTAACACTTACTTTCTGTATTCCGTTCAGATGAACTTCTATATGCCGGTCGTGAGCTTTGTTTTCAAATTCACTTATGATCTCAAGAATATCGTAGTCAATAAAATTACATTCACTGCCATCAATTGTTAAAACAGAATACTCCGGAATTTTATCCAATGCATCCCGTAATCTTACTTTATTTAAAAAAGTAACATTGGTGTTGAGTTTGATATAATACACTTCTGTTTCATGCAGTATTCTTTTCTGGATCTTATACTCAGCTTTAAAATTGTTCCGGATAATAAAGTAAACAGATATTAATAAACCAATACTTACGCCGATCAGCAGATCGGTAAGCAGAATGATAACAATAGTAAAAATGAAGGGAAGAAATTGCTTCCATCCCAGGCTCCACATATTACGATAGAGTTTTGGTTTGGTAAGATTATACCCGGTTAAGATAAGCACTGCTGCCAGTGAAGCGTAAGGAATTTTATTCAGCGCAAAAGGAATTAATAAAACTGTCAGCAATAAAAAAACACCATGAGTAAAGGCCGACATCTTTGTTCTGCCACCAGCATCCACATTGGCAGAGCCACGAACAATAACTGCGGTAACTGGAATGGCTCCCAGCAAACCACAAGTGATATTACCAACACCTTGTGCCAGCAGCTCACGGTTTACAGATGTTACCCGGTTATGTACATCCAGTTTATCAATTGCCTCCACGCAAAGCAATGTTTCTAATGTAGCTAACAGGCCAATAATAATTCCCGTTTTCCAAACATCTGATCTTACAAATAATTGTGTAAAATCCGGAAAAGTAATTTGACTGAAAATATTAGCGGGAATATTTACTAACTGGGTTTGTTTCAGTGTTAAGCCAGCAGTTGCCAGGCTGAAAATATAATTAACTAACACCCCGGCAACAACAGCCACTAAAGGAGCAGGAACATGTTTTACTTTCTTTATAAATCCTTTTTGAAATAAAACAAGTATTAGTAGTGAAACCAATGTAACAATAATAGCTCCACGTGTGGCGTGTACGCTGAAGTTGCGGATATTGCCAAAAAAATTTTTTGTTTCAAACAAACTGGTAAAACCACTGGTCCAGAAATCAGGCTGATCATAACCGATTGCCACTGGAATTTGTTTGGAAATAAGAATGATCCCAATGGCCGCCAGCATTCCTTTAATAACCGCAGAAGGAAAATAATTCGCAATCACTCCGAGTTTTAAAATACCCAGTAACAACTGAAACAACCCGGCGACGATTACGGATAATAAAAAGATCTTAAAATCACCAAAGGAAATTATGGCTGCTGCCACAACAGTAGATAAACCTGCCGCCGGACCAGAAACACCCAAAGCTGAATTACTGATAAGTGTAATAACAATACCGCCAATAACACCAGATAAGATACCTGCATACAAAGGAGCACCGGAAGCGAGGGCAATACCCAAACAAAGCGGAAGGGCAACTAAAAAAACAGAAAGACCGGCGGGAAGATCGTAACGGAAAAAAATCAGCCGGTAGTATTTAATTCTTCTTTTCAATACTTGTTATTGAATTTGTGTAAAGATACATTATTCAAACAGCTACTTTTGTAAAACATTTACAGCATCGGTTTTTATTGTTATCTATGAGCAGAAAAATTATTTATCTAATTAATCCCATCTCCGGAACCAAAGGCAAGGAAGAACTAAAAGCCCTTATACGTAAGCGAACAAAAGAAGCAGGTATTTCTTTTGAAATACAGGATACCGACCGAACCGGGAAATATGAAGCAGTAAAAAATAAAATAAATAAAGAGGAAGTAACGGATGTAGTGGTATGTGGCGGCGACGGAACGGTAAGCGCTGTATCTGCGGCTTTATTACAACTGAAGGTGAATATTGGTATCATTCCCATGGGAAGCGGCAATGGTTTGGCATTAGCTGCCAGTATTCCCAAAGCACCTTCAAAAGCGTTAGATATTATTTTTAATGGCAACGCTTCGTTTATCGATGGTTTTTATATCAATGATGATTTTTCCTGTATGCTCTGCGGGCTAGGTTTTGACGCACAGGTAGCACATGACTTTGCCAAACAAAAAACAAGAGGGCTGCAGACCTATATTAAAATTTCAGCGATCAATTATTTTAAAGCCAGCCCATATAAATTTTCCATCCTGTCAAAAGAAAAAAGTTTTGATACAGAAGCATGGTTTATTTGTATTGCTAACAGCAACCAGTTTGGTAACAATATGAAGATTGCCCCCAAAGCAAGTTTGAGTGATGGGTTATTAGATATTGTTATTGTAAAAAAGATGAATAAGCTAATGCTGCCGTTATCAGTGCTGGCGCAGTTTGCCGGTATTAATGCTTTGCAAAATGTGAATGACTATACCGATAAAAAGAATATCATTTATTTTCAAACACCATCGCTTACTATAAAAAATTTATCCAATGCCCCTTTTCATATTGATGGAGATCCTAAAGATTCAGCCGGAGATTTTAAAATAAAAGTGGTGCGAAATGCCATCAAACTTATTCAGCCTGCTTAGCTACAGGAGCAAGATTGGTTACTATCTGCATATTATGTATGATCTGTAAAGCCTGCTGATTGATAGTGGAATGCATGGCTTCGGCAATATCTTTTTTTTCAATATTGGTAAGATGAAAATTTAGTGCTGCTGTTTTTTCTTCTTTTTCCGGTATGTAGGCAAACACAACTCTTTGAAACGGGAATTGAAAACTATTATCAGCGTATGCTGTTAACTCTTCCTGGTAATAGTCAGAAAGTTTATGCCAGTTGTATTGAAGTATTGTTGCCGGTTTGGTTATTGCCTGTAAAATTCCCGGTTCACCAAAATCATTTTGCCATTCGCCATTCTTACGGTCCCTAACCTGTATCTGAACAACTCCGCTTGTATTTTCATTCAGCCATTCTTTAAATACATCTAAAAAACGCAAAGTAGTTTCCTGTCCGTAGTTATCCCGAAGCCCTGCATCCATTACATCAATAACTGGTTTGGTGGGTAACCATACATTGGGCAATACATACGGAAAACTTGCATTGATACGCATGGCTGTAAGCAGGCGCAGGTTATAAGGGTTTTGTTTTTGAAAAAACTGGCAGAAATCAATGGCATCCGGTTCGCCGTAAACACCACTTGCTGTATCAGGCAATGGCCGCATCAAAAAACGAATAGGTTGTGTACTTGTCATCATCTTTCTTCCATCGAGTGTAACGGTGGAGTTAAAGATCACTAATGGTATGGCGGCTTTACTTTCCAACTCCACATAATCTTTTAATTGTTTGTTCAGCATTTCTCCGGCATTTTCATTGAGTTGCTGTTCAAATGCATAAGCCCTGTCTTTTACATAGCGATAAGGGCCAACCGAAAATTTTTCAGCAGGTGCTATCAGGTCTCTTGAAATAAAAGAGGAGAAAAGGGGATTCAGCAAGTCTTTACTGATATTATCGGGCAATGCATCATCCTGCAGATTAAATTTTGCTCCCTGCTGGTTACGTAAATACAATTCACGGAAATAAGTGGCACCTAACATTCCTCCCGACGCACCCGTCATTAAAAAAGTTCGTTTCATTAATTCGCCATGGGTTACACTATCGAGGTGTTGTAACACATTCATGGTAAAACAGGCGGAGCGGTTACCACCACCGCTAAAATTGAGAATATACATCACCGGTTTTTCTACACCTTGTTTTTTCTTCCAGTTCTCCAGCACCTGCCGCATCTGTTGTTTATCCTTTTCCATATGCTGAGTGGAGGCCATCTCTAACAAAGTTTCCCGGTTGTAGGCGGGTCGTTCAGTTTTGTTTTCATAATTCAATCCAAAAGCACGGTTGCGGGGATCAATGATATCGTATTTGAATAATAAATTAAAAACAACGATCAATACAATTACAAAAGGGATGGCCCAGCTTCCTAACCAATATGAAAGTGAACCTACTGCTGCAATCAGTATTGAAAAGAAGATCAGTATACTGGCAGCGGCTGGCGCCTGGAATGTTTTATTGTCCATAAAAAAACCAAGGCCCAGTAAAAACAAAAAAGCAAGCAGGATAGAAACAATGGCTGAAAAATGATGGCGTTTAAAAATATTATCCAGAAACAGTTTGCTGTAATGCGATACTTCCCTGGTTTTTCGTAATTGCAATTTTGTACTTAAATACCAGTCCACCTGTATTAACCCCGGCCCCCATTTACGTGGGCCTTCTTTTTCCAAAAATTGTTTGGGATCGTTCATCGCAGGAGCTATCTGACGGATAATGGTTCTGTCGGCACCAAAGAAATAAGCGAAAGAAATCAGTAACAACAAAATTAATCCTGCCAGAAATCCGACTGACATGGAAAAAACTTCTCCGGCAGACATAGCCTCTTTCAAATATTCAAACCGGATAGATGTTACCAAATAATAAATAAGGAATAAAAGCGGAAGGATGGCATTATTGATACAATACTTTAGAAAGGGTTTGGAGGTAGTGGCCAGGAATTTAAAATGTTTGCTGAAAAGGATAAAGGTTGTAATGTTCCAGCTCATAATAAAAATTCCCATAGCAATGCCTGTAATAGCTGCACTGATCCAATTGACTTTTCCTAAATATTCAGGAGCCAAAAAAAGAGAATCCACCCCGAAGGTCTTCATGAAATTACCCGAGATAGCGCCCATAACGATGAGCCAGAATACAAGCAGCACCTGGTACTTACGGAAATGCAGCAATACCAGTTGTACCGGTAAGGAACGATATATACCAATGAGCAATTCTTTCATAAGAGGCAGCAATATGGTACAGGTAACGGCTGCTATATAACGCTAAGCAAGCATTTCTGTTATTACAAGGTAGGAAATTTTTAAGCTGGTTTATTATGACTTCTTATTAAATACAGCATCCACACCAAACTAATAAGCAGGAACATTGCCACCAGCTGATGCAACTGTGCATACCATTCAAATATGCCCCAGTGCTGCGGCGCCATATTGGGACTACTAATGACAGTAAGAATGCCTAACAGCACCTGCAACAATACAAGGGCCATGGGCAACCATTTTGTTTTATTAAAAAGCGAAGAGGAAGAATGTTTAAATGCTTTCCATGTCCATACAACAATCAATACCAGTAATAAATATGCCAAACCCCGGTGTATGAACTGAACCATTAATTTATTTTTGGTAAGGTTGCTGAGCCAGTGAGCCTGTTTAAATAAATTGGGTGGAAACGCATAGCCATTCATATCGGGCCAGGTAGGTGAAATGGTAGCGGCTTTATGCCCGGCCATAAAAGCACCATAGATCAATTGTATAATTAAAACAACCAGTATCCGCCAGGTTAACTTTCTTAAAGATGGGTTGATGCTGACCTGTTGCGATGGAACCAGCAACTGTAAGGCAAACCAAAAGGTGTAACACAACAAACCCAGTGCGGAAATAAAGTGTATGGCTAAACGAATATGATTGACGTAAATGTTCTCCTCATTCAACCCGCTGGCAACCATTATCCATCCTATCAATCCCTGCAAAGCACCGAGTAGGAAGAGGATGAAGAGTGGATTGATCATTTCATTTTTAAACCTTTTTTGTATAATAAAGATCACAAACGGGATGGCGAACACCACGCCAATAAATCTAGCCCAGTTGCGGTGCAGCCATTCCCAGAAATAAATGGATTTAAAATCGGCTATGCTGAAATGCGGGTTTAAAAATTTATACTGACCTATCTGTTTGTATTTTTCAAAAGCAGTATTCCAGTCCTGTTCGTTCATGGGAGGTAAAGCGCCGAGGATGGGTTTCCATTCCGTAATAGATAAACCCGAGCCGGTAAGCCGGGTAATACCGCCCAGTAATACCTGCACCATTATCATAAACACACCTGTGAGTAACCATATTGCCACCGGGCGGGAAGAAGGATTTGCTTTCATAACGGGTGCAAAGGTAGGAGCATGAAATTTTTCTTTTTCAAATGATTAAAAAAACATTCAATTTAATAAGGAATGATAAACATTTTACTACTGCACCACTTTAATATATCCCCATCCTTCTCCCTGTTTAGAAATAATTTCATAAATACCATCGGGTACGGTTAACACGCCGGGCAGTAACTGGCTTTTCTCAATTTTCCAATGTTTCATGGCCACTTCGCAAACTTTAAATTGTACGTTTCCCATTTTGGCATACTTAATGACTTCATCAGCCACGGTTGATTTGTCTTGTGTTACCATCTCTATTGATTTTCCATAAAATACCACTTCCAGTTTGGCATCTTTATGTTCATCCGTAATCAATTTGATCCATCGTAACACTGTTTGATGCATAGTTGTGTCTTTACTGGTAATATCAAATACCACGTTATAGGGTTGCTGTGCTTTTATTGTTGCAGAAATAAATAACGTAGCTAACAAAAAGGGAATAATTTTTTTCATAACTAAGTTTTTACCCTTATAAGATACAACTACAAGGAATGAAAGAGATGCATGTGCAAAAATTTTCTTTCTATTTTTTAAACCATGATGCTATTTAACCAAAATCTTTCGTGTGGCATTTTAATTTTCTGTAGCTTAATTGCTCTTTTCATTTCTTCACCTAAAACTGTTTTTGTATGCAAGAACTCAATCAACCAAATGCAAGACGTGATTTTTTGGGTACCGTGGCTGCCGGAGCAGCAGTAAGTTTGGCCGCAATGGCTAGTCCGCTCAGCGTATTTGCCGGGGCGGAAGAAAAACCGGATGCCAGTGATGCCGATAAATGGTTTGATAACATAACAGGGAAGCACCGGGTAGTTTTTGATGCAACCCAACCACATGAAGTAATGCCTTTTGCCTGGCCAAGAGTTTTTTTAATGACCAACCAGGCAACAGGGTCAACAGAAAAAGATTGCAGTGTAGTGGTAGTGCTGCGGCATAATGCCATACCGTATGCTTTTGAAGACAGGCTATGGGCCGATTATAAATTTGGAGAAATGTTTAAGGCCGATGATCCTGTAACAAAAGCTGCGGCTACCCGTAATCCCTTCTGGAAACCCAAAGAAGGTGCTTTTAAAATTCCCGGCTTTGGAGTGGTACAAATTGGTATTAATGAATTACAGGCAAGTGGCGTGATGTTTTGTGTATGTAATGCAGCTATGACTGTGTTTAGTGCTGTTGCTGCACAAGGTATGGGTAAAAAGGCTGAAGATGTAATGGCAGACTGGAAGAAAGGGTTGTTGCCGGGTATTCAAATAGTTCCTTCGGGAGTATGGGCATTAGGCAGGGCGCAGGAACACAAGTGTGCTTATATTTTTGCCGGATAGTTTTAAGTTTTTTTAATTGAATGCAGGTGTAAAAATAATGCACCTGCATTTTTATTTTGCAGCCGCTATTGGTGCAAAAGGTCCATACTTATGTTGCAGTTCAGAAAAACTATCCGCATAAGGCCCAAAAGGATGATCAATGGATTTCTTTTTGATGTCAGGCCAGTCCTGTGGAAATTTTATATCGGGTCTTGCTTGTAATGCAATATAAGCAGCAACATCCCACGCCTCTTCATCTGTAAGCTTTGGTTCTTTATAGGTAATGCCATAAGGCATATTACATTTTATGAATCCTGCCAATTTACTGATGCGGAATAAACCAGCACCTGTATTATAACTGTGTTCACCCCAAAGCGGAGGATAAATATAGCCTGTAGAATCCCATTCCATTTGTCCCTCACCATTCAAGCCATGGCATTTTTGGCAGGTAGCATCATAAACGAGTTTTCCTTTTACCGGATCGGCTGCCCTGGGTAAATAAGCCAGGTCTTTTGTTCCGGCTCCAATAGGTTTATTGCCATGCGGTACATTTTTCCCCAACCATTTTAAGTAGGCAACCATTGCCTGCATTTCTTTGGAAGTGCTGTCGATTGGTTTGCCATTCAAACTTCTTTGCATGCAATCATTTATTCTGAATTCAATGGATTCAACAATACCACTTCTTGGACGAAACGTTGGATAGATGGATGCCACTGCAGAAAAACAATTGCCAAAGGGCTTGGTACCGGCTTCTATGTGACAGTTCTGGCAATTCATTCCGTTGGTGATAGCAGCAATTTTTCCTTTTGGTCCGAAATACCAGGCCGTATTTACTATTAATTCTTTTCCATAGCGTATGGCATTTCCCTCAGCATCATAAGGAACAGAATTGAGATCAGGAGCCTGCCATTCTTCAGATACCGGATTGTTTTTTTGCTCAAATGAAAAAATATCTTTACCGGCCACTACTGTAATTAGCAGAAAAAGCAAACAGGGAACCCAGTTGTATTTTACAAAGCTGACCATAGTTGGTTTCGATCTGAATCAAGTTACATTATTCTGTAATTAAACAATAAAAGAATAATCGTTTTAACTGAAACACTGTTTATTTTTGAAAAAAAATGTTTGCTGCAATTATTTTACCAGGATGAATTAACAGAAGCAGGTTGCGATGAAGCAGGGAGAGGTTGTCTTGCCGGCCCTGTGTTTGCAGCAGCTGTAGTACTGCCTCAAAAATTTTATCACCCCTTACTAAACGATTCAAAACAGGTAACAGAAAATAACAGAAATGAATTGCGTTTGTTTATTGAAGCAAATGCAACAGCACATGCTGTGGCTATGATTGATAATGATGAGATCGATAAAATAAATATTCTTAAAGCTTCATTTAAAGCGATGCACCTGGCAATTGAAAAACTTGCCGTTAAACCACAACTATTGCTGATTGATGGGAACCGGTTTATAAAATACAAAAAGACACCGCATAAATGTATTATTAAAGGGGATGCGAAATTTGCTTCTATTGCGGCTGCCAGCATTTTAGCCAAAACGTATCGGGATGAATTTATGCTGAAACTTCATGCAGAATTTCCACATTATGGCTGGAACACGAATAAAGGCTACGGAACAGCAGGGCACAGGAAAGCCATTGAAAAGCATGGAATTTGTGGTTACCATCGTAAAACATTTGGTATTGTGTCTGACCAGGTTGAATTTTTTTAATTTTTTTTGCTCCTTCGTTAAACCCGGTATATCAATTCACGTCTTAATTCCGTTATTAAAACTTGTAAACAAAAAACATAACCATGAAACTCAAATTTTTCTTTGCCACATTAATTTTAATCGCTTTTACAGCTACTTCTGCCAGTGCCCAGGTGCGTAAACATGCGCATAACCAGAGAGAACGTATCAAACAAGGAGTAAAAAGCGGGGAACTCACTAAAACAGAAGCTAAAAACTTAGCACAGGACCAAAAAGAAATTCACAAAGACATTAAAGAAGCAAAAAAAGACGATGGTAAAATCGATAAAGAAGAAAGAAAAGATATCCGTAAAGAAGAAAGAAAAGAAAGCCGTAAGATCTATCGTAAAAAACACAATGCAAGAGACAGGGGTTAATTAATATTGAACCATATACATTTAGTCATCCCGCTTAATTGCGGGATTTTTTTATTCTGTCCATTCTCCCAACCCCTCTCTTATCACTACCGGCATATCATCTGTACAATCTATAATGGTGGAAGGTATGATGCCTCCTATGCCGCCATCTACTACAATATCTACCAGGTTTTTAAACTTTTCATAAATCCATTCCGGATCAGTATATTCTTCAATCATTTCGCCGGGTAAAGAAGCACTTAATATGGGATGCCCCAGTTGCGCTACAATTGTTTGTGTAATAGTATTGGCAGGTACCCGTAAACCAATTGTATTTTTTTTGCTCTTTAAAATTTTAGGCACGTCTTTACCGGCGGGTAAAATAAAAGTATATGGACCGGGTAAGTAACTCTTTAATAAACGAAAGATGGGTGTAGAAACAGGTTTGGTATACTTGCTTAAATCAGATAAGTTGTGACAGATAAAGGATAATTGAGCTTTGGAGGGCTCTACATTTTTAATATGACAAATGCGTTCAATAGCTTTTGGCTGAAAGATGTCGCCCCCTAAACCGTAGATGGTGTCTGTTGGATAAATAATAATTCCCCCATTTAAGAGGCAATCAGCAATTACTTTTAATTGCCTGGGTTGCGGGTTTTGAGGATGAAGATGGAGTAGCATACCGGTATAAAAGTAAAACTAAATCAATGAAAAGCTGATGATATGAAATACGTTTTAAATTTGTTGTCAATTTTTGACATTTCAAATTACCTGGGTTTTTATCTTTATAATTTAGTTTTATAATTATGCAGTTAACACCGGTTGACAGGTTTGATACCATTTCTGCTGAAGACTTTCAGCAACAATACTACTATTCAAACAAGCCAGTTGTTTTAAGAAACTTATCTCATAAATGGCCGGCATATCAAAAATGGAGCTGGGATTATTTTATTGATATTGTTGGCAACAAAGAAGTAGGGGTATATAATAATATTAAAAGCGATGCGTATACACCGATCAATAAAGCAGATGGATACATGAAGTTTGGGGATTACCTGCAACAGGTGCGAAAAGGGCCGTTACAACTCCGCATTTTTCTTTTTAATATTTTTCAGCATGCTCCGCAAATTATCAGGGATTTTACCTGGCCTGATGACCTGATGAAGGGATTTGTAAAAAAATTCCCGATGTTATTTGTGGGTGGTGCCGGCTCTGTTACACATATGCATTATGACATAGACATGTCGCACATTCTTCATACTCAGTTTACCGGCAGAAAAAGAGTATTGCTTTTCCCTTACGAAGAAAGATCTAAGCTTTATCACAAGCCCTGGGAAGTATTGTGTATTCCTAATTTTGCTAACTACCACGAGCAATTTGATTATAATAGTTTTCCGGCAACCAAACTCGCCAATGGGTTTGAAACTATCCTGGAACATGGGGATACACTTTTTATGCCTGCCGGTTACTGGCATCATATGGAGTATATTGATAGTGGTTTTGCAATGAGTTTAAGAGCATTACAATCTTCACTCCCCGGGAAAATAAATGGCGTATGGCGTCTTTTAGGAATGCGAAACATTGATACGCTTATGAAAAAAACAGCGCCTGAATGGTGGTATAATTATAAAAAGGAGAAAAGTTTTTCCGCTGCAAAAAAGGAATTGGATAAAGCTTCTGTATTAGAAAATAGTCAGGGGAATTTTATTTTTTGATAGTATAAAGTTTGTAAATTTCAAAAGGAGCGATTACTTTTAACATGTTGCGCACCCGCCGATTCTCCAATCTCCCATTCATTAACCACCAATCTCCGTATAATACAGAACATTCTAATTAATGAGTTTAATGAATTGGAAATTTAAATACTGCTGTTGTATAAAAATCTTGTTTTTATTTATCATACTGTTTGTACAGAATGTTGTTTATAGCCAGCATGCTAATAATAACGCAAGTATTAATTGTTTTCAAAACATTTCGCTCATTAAACAGGGCGACCATGTTATTGTTTCGTGGACTATAAATTCTTTTTTGCAGGATGGATACTATGAAATTGAACGGGCCGAAAGAAATATGATCTTTAAAACGGTGGGAATTTTATTCCCGGATAATAAAATTTCTTCTTCCGATAGTTTTATTTTTAAGGACAAGATATTGAAACACGGTAAAAACAGTACTTTTTATTACAGGATAAAACAAATAAAGCCCGATGGTAAAATGATATTGAGTTTTATAAAATCACTGACTGTTGAAGCCCTGTTCCGAAATGGACTACCAGTATTTAACATTACTAGTATAAAGGACTACACTTACTATGAGAAAAAACATTTTCTAATGGACGAAAATAACAACAACGTGGCAGGAATTTTGAGGAATATATTTGTAAGTATCAATAAAAAATATAGCATATCAACATAAAAAATTTTGTGGTTTCAGAGGTAAGCAAAGGGCTCCGATTTCTATCGGGGCCTTACTTTTTGACGTTCATAAATAAAAAAACCCCTGCGGCCTGCAGAGGTTTGAAATAACTAAAGGCAATTTATTTTATTATCCAGTTTTCGTTTCCTTTAAGTAGTTTATCTAAATTGCCCTTTCCTTTGGTTGCTTGTATTTCTTCAATTTGCATACGCATTACATCTTCGTAACAAGCTCTTTCAGTTTCATAAAACACCCCAAAAGGCCTTGGAAGATGTCCTTCATTTTTTGGGTTATCAAACAGTCTGACTAATATTTGTGCTTTGTAGAAATCCCTTTCATCATGCACCCATAAATCATCTGCAGAAGCCCCATTATTCAAATCAACAACAACTGGGGTGAACCCATTCAGTTTAATGCCTTTATTTTTAGCGGCACCAAATATCAGCGGTTTCCCATTTTCCAGGAAAAGTGTTTCCTCCATTTTTGACCCCTTCTCCGTAAATATTTCGAAAGCACCATCATTAAAAATGTTACAATTCTGATATATTTCAAGGAAAGAAGCACCTTTATGATTATTAGCACGGGTAAGCATTTCCTGCAGGTGTTTGGGATCACGATCCATACTTCTTGCAACAAAAGTAGCGTCTGCACCCATCGCCAATGCTAATGGGTTAAATGGATGATCAATACTTCCAAAAGGAGTGGATTTGGTTATTTTATGTTCTTCTGATGTTGGAGAATACTGTCCTTTTGTTAAACCATATATCTGGTTATTGAAGAGGAGTATATTGATATCAAAATTCCTGCGAAGCAGATGAATGGTGTGGTTACCACCAATACTTAAACTATCTCCATCACCAGAAACTACCCACACACTCAGCTCAGGTCTTGAGGCCTTTAACCCCGATGCGATAGCGGTAGCTCTTCCATGAATTGAATGCATACCATATGTATTCATATAATATGGGAAGCGACTGCTGCAACCAATACCTGAAACAATGACAATATTTTCTCTGGGAACACCAATAGAAGGCATGATTTTTTGCACCTGGGCCAAAATAGAATAATCACCACAACCGGGGCACCAGCGTACTTCCTGATCGGTTTGAAAATCTTTTGCGGTTAACGGAACTGTTGTTACCTGGGACATGAATTAAAAGTTATTTTTCTTTTTTTGAGTGTTCAAATTTCGTTATAAATCAGCAATAAAAGCAAAATCATTTTTCCTGATTTTGTAACTCTTCCCAATATTCAGCTGCACGGCGGGTGTGGGGTATAACAATGGTGCCACCCACTATATTAGCAACAGCAAAAACTTCATAGATTTCTTCTGTATTTATTCCCAGTTCATATGATTTTCCCAAATGATATTTTATACAATCGTCGCAACGCAGCACCATGCTGGCCACTAAACCCAGCATTTCCTTTGTTTTTTTATCAAGCGCACCAGTTTCATATGTGTTGGTATCCAAATTCCATAAACGCTTCATTACCAAATTATTATTGCTTAATATTACCTCGTTCATTTTTTGCCTGTAGTCATTAAAATCGGTTATAAGTGACATTTTTACGTTTTTTGAAAGAATTATTAATTAGAGATTAAAATATTATTTTAAACGCTTGAATCTACGGAAATTAAAATATATTTTTGCATACTACTACTTAATAAATCCACCCTGTTTATAAGCCGCCTATAGAGTCCAGCTTTCCATTGTTTTGCTATTGAGTCCCTTTTATCCGTGCAAAGATCTGTATTCACATCCGTGAAATCCGCTTTTATTTACCTTCTGGAATCAGGAAATGATGAAAAAATATCTATTAGTAACTTCCCTTTTATTGCTATCCTTTCTAACAAAGGCGCAAATAAATTTTGCTGCTACTTTATTTTATAACAGTACTTCATCGCCCAATCCTACTATTACCGTTAGTTACTATATCCAAAATCCATCTGGTGCTAATCCCAATATAGACATAGCGGCTATTTCATTTAGTATTCAATATTCGTCAAAGGTTTCTGTTAAATCAACCACATTTTTGCCCGGAGGAAATGGGACTTACTTAGATGCAGCTGACTACATAGCAGGTTACCAGGATGCAACGACTACCAGCACACGTACTGCTTTTTCAAATACTAAATCATATACTGTTTTAAACTATGTTAGGTCAACCAATTTATGCTCCAATTTAATTAGTGTCCCCAACAACTCTTTTATTCCAATTTATCAAATTGTTTTTGAAATAACTGCAGCCAATGCAGCCAGTTACGACTTTGTAACCTCAACAAATTCAAATTATATAGGTGAATTTAATAGCGGGATTTCAGATCCAACGAATACATCAAAAGAAATATTAATCGTTCCGTCAGCACAATTTGATCAGGCTGGTAATTCCCAATCCTGCAAGGACGATAAATTTAGCCTGACAGGTATTTCAGATTTACCTACGCCCAATCAGTTCTATAACACCAATGCCCCCTTATCGGTAAAATGGCTTTCATTTGATGTTGTCAAACAAAATGGCAACAAGGCAAGCATAATTTGGCAAACAGCATCGGAAACCAATAATAAAGGGTTTGAAATTCAACGAAAAACCAATGGACAATTTGAAAACATTGGATATGTTTCTTCCAGTGCAATCAATGGTAACAGTTCCAGAACTTTAGCTTACGGTTTTACAGATAATAATTTACCTGAAAATGTTACGGCATACTATCGTATAAAACAAATTGGGCTTGAAAAATCAGAAACATATAGTGAGATAAAAGCCATAAAAAATAACAGTAAATCACTTCAAATACTTGTTTATCCCAATCCCAATAATGGGAATGTAAATGTAATACTGCCGGGAAATATTAAGGATGTTTCAATTATTTTGCTGGACTATTCCGGAAAACAAATACGAAAATGGGATAATTTAATTAGCCCTGCGCTAAAACTAAGTAACCTTACAAAAGGGGTTTATTTACTCCAGGTTTATAATAGTCAAACAGGAGAGAAATCTGTAGAAAAAATAACTGTTTTATAAAATATAATAAGTTTACTTTTTACCTTAATTGTAATTCTACGATTCCAGTAGCTATCATTGAAATATTTCTATTTGCTTAATTGTTATTATGCAAAGAAATAGGTATATTTAGTATCTGCTTAAAGCACTAGTCTCTATACCTTATATAAACTACTTTTTCCCGATGAAGATAATAATCTGCCTCAAAATACTGCTGCTTATTACAGGATAAAGCAAGTTGGGTTTAATAATACTGAAACATATAGTGAAATTAAAGCAATTAGAAATAATGCAAAGAATCCCGTTGTTCTTACTTACCCCTACCCAAGTCATGGCGAATTAAATATTGTGCTTCCATCAGATTATTCGGCACTCAATTTTTCTTTGACCGATTATGCAGGGAAAACAATAAAAATCTGGAATAACAAACGGGAACAAAAAATTTATTTTACGGGTTTAAATAAGGGTTTTTATTTAGTTAAGGTAGCATCAATACTAACAGGAGAAGAATTAACCCAGAAAGTCACAGTTTTTTAATGAGAAAGCTTTCAGAATATCCCAAAAAACTTGGATTTACCTGAGAAACAACTTATATTTATACTACTTACTGACTAACCGATCCACACCTTGAATAATCCCTTCTTATAATCCGTTTCCGCTTTTGGATTTATCTCTGATTGGCAATATTGTTTTCCAACATTCCATTGAAAATACTGGCTATTGATTTCTGCCATGTATTTGTATTCTTGTAAATCCTGAAAACATTTTGTTATGAAGAAAACTTTACTCACCTTGTCGCTAATGCTAATTATATGTTGCTCAAATGCCCAACAGCAGACCAACTTTTATGCCACCCTTTTTTATAATAGTACTAATAATACTATAACGACAACCTATTACATTAATAATACTGCAAACGGAAATTGTAACATGAAAATTGCTGTTTTGCCTTTGGAAATGCAATGGAACCCGGCAGTGTTAACGTTACAGTCATTTACATTTATTCCTGCTGGCGATGATTTAGATATTTGGGGAGAAGAATTTGCTTCTAAACCCGATGCAAATACAATCCTTTCAGATAAAAATTTCACTGTAAACGGAAACGCCAAAACTTTTTCAAGAAGGTTTTACAGGCGATCTACAAATTTATGTGATAACACACTTGATTTGCCTTGCGGTGCTTATATGCCCGTTTTCCAGGCAGTTTTTACAATACCTGCAGCACTGGGAAATAGCGGGTATTACAATTTCACTACACCTTCTGCTGCCAACTATATTGGTGAGTTTATCGCAACTTCCATTACAACACCAAGTAATGAGTTTAAAGAATTAACATTTGTAGCAAATCGATTATTTGACCAGGCTGGCTCAAACAGTACTTGTCCACCCGGTGCAACAGTGGGTAGCGTTAATAATGTGCCGAATGATCAGGGGGGTGAAATATTTGTAAATACAGATGCCCCATTGCCTGTTACATTACGCTACTTTGAAGTGCATAAGCAAAACAATACTGCATCTCTTAAATGGGAAACGGCATCTGAGGTTTCAAACAAAGGTTTTGAAATACAACGAAAAATCAACAATGGATTTGAGACTGTTGGTTTTGTGTCTTCCAGATCTAATGGTGCAGAACAAAATATTTCATACGAATATAATGATCCTCTTATATCAGGTTCCGGAGTAATTTACTACCGGTTAAAGCAAATAAGTTATTTAGGAAAAGAAGGTTATAGTGACATTAAAGCAATACGTAGCGGTAAAGCACTACAAGTTTTAATTTATCCAAATCCAAGCAACGGAAAAATAAACATCATATTGCCCGATGGGTCAGGAATGACAGATATAAATATGATTGATTTTTCAGGGAAGTTGATAAAAAGCTGGAATGGCTTTAATATCCCAAACATCGAATTAAATGGTTTACAAAAGGGTTTTTATACTTTAATAATAAGTAACAGGGAAACAGGAGAAAAAGTCTCACAAAAAATCACCGTTCAATAATTTCCTGATTTTAATTTAAATAATTGAATACCTCCGAAACCCTAAGAGTAAAGTCTTAAATCGTAAATCTACGATTGCAGAATAAGAAAACGAATTCTATTTTTATGCTTGAATATTAGCTGAATAAAAGTAATCCACACCTATTTACAATCCCTCTTTTAAAAATCCATTTCCTTTTGGATTTATTTAAGTTTTATATCCTAACATTCCTTTGAATTTCTTCCAATAACCGTTGTTGTTATTCCGTAACCTAAAACTGTTATTATGAAGATACCTTTACTTACCTTATTCTTATTTTTATTGCTAATACCTGTTTTAAATTTAAAAGCACAGCAGGCAAACGGGTATGTTGTATTAAATTATAGCCCGGGAACCTGTAAAGTACAGGTGGAATATTGGATAAACAATCATACGAACGGCAATGGTAGTATGTTTATAGCAGTTTCTGATGCCGCTTTTCAATGGGATAGCACTCTTTTTACAGTGGTCAAAGATTCATCTGTAACCGCCGGTCTTAATTTACCAGACACACTCGCTCCCCATAGAGATATAGATTCGTTTTCTACCAGATCAGTTAACGGTGCAAATTTTAGGACAGTGGATATATTACGTTCTACCATGTATTGTGACAATATGTATGAAATTCCAAACCAAACTACAAAACCGCTCGCAATGGTTGTATTACAGTTTAGAAATTGCAGTGATGCCAGCTCTTACAATTTTACCGACACTACTGCTTCTAATTTTATAGCGGATGTTAATGATGGAAACAATAATCCGTCTTTATCGAGAAAAATATTGATTATTGTTAATAAATCAACAAGGCCGATTGACGCCTCGGGATCAAAATGTACGGGTATTATTTCTGCTAAAAATTTAAATAACGTGCCCATTGGAGATACTTCTAATACGCTTTTTGTTCCGCAAGCCCCCCTATTGGTAAAAAAAATAAGATCATTTACTGTGTTTAACAGTAGTGGTCATGCTGAATTGAATTGGGAAACCAATGGCGATACCGGAAACAAAGAATTTGAAATACAGAAAAAAACAAGCACTGGTTTTGGTACCATCGGCATTTTATCATCAGATGCTTTTAGTTCAAAAACAACAGAAGGGAGAATATACAATTTTACTGATAAAAATGACTTAGCAACAGGTATGAATTATTATAGAATAAAATCAATTTGTTTTGATGGGCTGGTAGGTTACAGTGAAGTCAAAGGGGTTCAAAATACTAAATCTTTGCAGGTTTTAGTTTATCCAAACCCCAGCAATGGAAAAGTAAATATTATTTTACCAGATGGAAACGGAACAACAGATATAGATTTGATAGATTTTTCCGGAAAAGTAATAAAAAGATGGAACGGGTATAAAATTTCAAATATCGAGTTAAATGGATTGCAAAGGGGATTGTACACGTTACTAATTATGAAAAAAGAATCCGGAGAAAAAGTTACTCAAAAAATTACCGTTCAATAATTAGTATTTCATAACACACAAGTATAATCAAAAAAGCTCCTGTTTTCAGGAGCTTTTTCATTATATAAAAGTTGTTTTACAGCGGGTACTTACCATCTGTTATTAACTTATCAGCAATTCTTCGGCGGGCATCTTTTGTATTAAATGGTTCGGTTTTGGTGAACCGTTTTAAACCCAATAACATCATACGTTGTTCGTCTCCTTCTGCAAAACCATTTATTGCATCTGTACCATTTTTATTAATTCTTGCAGCTGCGTCAGTTAAATATACTTTCATCATATCATATTGGGTACGGCAGTTTTCTTCTCCTTTAGCATCTGAAAGTTTATTAATTCTCAATAAAGCACTTTCTGCATTAAAGGTTTCAATAGCCATGTCGGCAATATTCATTAGTATTTCCTGCTCACTATCAATCTTCATCATTAATTTTTGAACAGCAGCACCTGAAACCATCAGAATAGCTTTCTTAAAACCCTGAATTAACTTTTTCTCTTTAGCAAAGGGTGTTTCATCATCATTGCCAAAATCAGGGATACTCATTAATTCTTTGGCTACTGACATTGCGGGACCCATTAAATCTAACCTGCCTTTCATTGCCCTCTTCAACGTCATATCCAGAGTAAGGAGCCTGTTTATCTCGTTGGTTCCTTCGTAAATACGATTAATGCGACTGTCACGATATGCTTTACTTACAATATATTCATCACTAAAACCATTTCCGCCATGAATTTGTACACCTTCATCCACTACATAATCCAACACTTCGCTGCCAAATACTTTTAGCATGGCACATTCAATGGCATATTCTTCTGCAGCACCTAACAGGGCTTCGTTAAATGGCTTGCCGCCATTAAGTAATTCAATTTCCTTATCGTCAATCCATTTACTGGTTCTGTATAATGCACTTTCGCCAACCCAAATGCGAATGGCCATTTCTGCAAGTTTATATTTTATCGCACCAAAATTGGCAATAGGTGTTTTAAACTGTTCCCTTGTTTTGGCATATTCAATAGAAGTTGAAAGTGTTCTCTTTGAACCACCTAATGCAGCGGCTGCTAATTTTAATCTGCCAATATTTAAAATATTAAAAGCGATTACATGTCCCTTACCTCTTTCGCCCAGCATATTTTCTACGGGTACTTTGCAATCCTGGAAATATAATTGGACAGTAGAAGATCCTTTGATACCCATTTTATGTTCTTCCGGGCCCCGGGTAAATCCTTCAAAACCTCTTTCTACGATAAATCCTGTAAAATCTTTACCATCAATTTTTGCGAATACGGTATAAACATCCGCAAACCCTCCATTGGTTATCCAGCATTTCTGCCCGTTCAGAATATAGAACTTTCCATCCTCCGAAAGTTTCGCTGTTGTTTTTGCACCAAGTGCATCGCTTCCACTGTTGGGTTCAGTTAAACCATAAGCGCCTTTCCATTCCCCACTGGCTAATTTTGGAATATATTTTTTCTTTTGAGCTTCGTTCCCAAAATATAAAATAGGCAAGGTGCCAATACCAGTATGAGCAGCAACTGCAACAGAAAAAGAAAAGCCTCCGCCTAATCCTTCATTTACTAAAGTGGAAGTGATGAAATCTTTCCCTAATCCACCAAGATCTTCCGGAATGGAAGCGCCAAGCAATCCCTGCTCACCAGCTTTAACCATTAATGATGGCATTAATCCCTGTTCCAGTTTATCTACTCTTTCAATTACTGGTAATACTTCAGAATCCAGGAACTGAGCACACATATCTTTGACCATTTGTTGCTCTTCGTTAAAATCTTCTGGTGTAAATGTTTCAGCTGCAATACTTTCTTTGATCAGCCATTCGCCACCTTTTAAAGATGTTTGATGTGCGGTTGCGGTGCCCATAGTTGTAAATTAAAAGTTATTGAATATGTTATTTTAAATTGTCATAAACCAGTTGCAAAACCTCTTTACAGATGGCAATATTTTCAGTGCTTACTCCTTCCAATGCCTCATTTAATGTGATGTTTGCCACTTCCATTGTTTGTGTTTCTAATTTTAAAGCCTCTTCTGTTAAATAGATCATATTCATCCGGCGATCATCTTTTGAAGCAACCCGTTTTACCAGCTTTAGTTTTTCCAGGTTATCAACCAATCTTGTTATGCTGGGTTTGTCTCTGAATGTAGCATTGCATAATTCCTGCTGACTCATTCCATCCTGTTTCCATAAATGGTACAGAACACTCCATTGTTCCACTGTAATTTCAATCCCCGATTGTTTGAAGTTTTTTTGCAAGCGACGGGCAATGGCAGTTGAAGCCTTACCTGTCATAAAGCTGTACAATTCACCTCGTTTAAATTGGTTGTTTGGCATATAGTTAGTTATGCAACTAACCAAAGTTAGGTTTTTTACTTGCTTGGCCAAATTTTTGACCATAAATTTCTTGTAAATGCAGGCAATAAAGGCAGGTTAGAGCCGTTTTTAATCGGATTGCCGGATTTTTTTGCTTTATTTATTGTTGGAATTTTATAAACCCACTAGTCCAAAACGTATCTTATGAAAAAGCAATTTTTCTTCGCAACCATTCTATTTTTGAATTCCAGTGCATTATTTGCGCAGACAAATACAGAAGAAGATACCATCTTTCCCATTATTGATACAGCAGAGATCAAAGTACCAGAACTTACTTTAAGTGAACTGCTCACTTTAAAAAACTGTGTTGAATTTCCCGAATTATTAAAAGGACATGAAGAAGAAGCTTTACCCTATATAGAAAGTTTTGCCAAAAGAAGAAAAGATTATCTGATTCGAACATATAATCGTGACCAGGTTTTCAGTCAGAAAATACTTCCCATTTTTAGTCAGTATGATGTGCCGGGAGAATTAAGAGTATTAATGGCACTAGAGTCTGCCTACAATCCCAATGCCCGCAGCCGTGCAGGTGCTGTTGGTTATTGGCAGTTTATGGATGCTGTTGCACGAGAATATGATTTGAAAATTCCACAGGTTAAAGTTATTAAGCATAAAACTAAAAGAGGCAGAGTAAAAGTGTTGCGTAAAGTTGTTGGTAAGAAAGATGACCGAAAGGATTTTACAAAGTCAACTTATGCCGCTGCCCGATATTTAAACGACCGTAAAAGAAACTTTAATAACGACTGGCTTTTGATCGTTGCTTCATATAACTACGGAACAGGTAATGTGTGGAATGCTATGGCCAGGAGTAAAAAAGAAAACCCCACCTTTTGGGATATAAAAAAATATTTACCCGCTGAAACACAAAGCTATGTGATGAATTTCATTGCCCTTAATGTAATTTTTCATAATTATGAAAAATTCGTAAGCAATGATCTGATTTATGAAACCACTTTAAACAATAACAGAAACGGTGGTATTAGCTCAACCCTTGTGGTAAATAATAAATAACTGCAAATCCTTTAAATACCGCAGAACTGTTCCCTATATCTTTGCAGTAATGCCTAAGATAAACAGGAACGATAGTTTTAATTTTCTTTCCAAGCTAACTCCCCGCCGCATATGGAATGCCGGTAAGGTAATGGGTAGTTATTATCTCAGCAGATTAATAAATAAACCGGTGCAATGGGGCTATCCCATTTCTGTTTCATTTGAACCAACTACTTCCTGCAATCTTCGTTGCCCCGAATGTCCCAGCGGGTTACGTTCTTTTACGAGGCCAACCGGGATGCTAGAAAAAAGTTTTTTTGAAAAAACGATTGACGATATTTATAAAGAGTTGTTGTATCTCATTTTTTATTTTCAGGGCGAACCCTATCTCAACCCCAATTTTTTGGATATGGTGAAATATGCTTCGCAGAAAAAAATTTATACTGCCACATCTACTAATGCACATTACCTGACCGAAGAAGCAGCCAGAAAAACAGTTGAAAGCGGGTTGGACCGGTTAATTATTTCTATCGACGGAACTACACAAGAAGTTTATGAGCAATATCGTGTGGGTGGAAAATTAGATAAAGTAATTGCCGGCGCTAAGAATATAGTGAAGTGGAAGGCAGCATTAAAAAGTAAAACACCATTCATTGTTTTTCAATTTTTGGTAGTTAAGCCTAACGAACATCAACTCAATGATGTAAAAACACTGGCCAAAGAAATTGGTGTGGATGATGTGTGGTTTAAAACGGCACAGGTATATGATTATGAGAACGACCCCAATCAACTTATTCCATCTTTATCAAAATACAGCCGGTATAAAAAAGATGATGCAGGGAAAACCGTCTCAAAAAACAAACTGCAAAATCATTGCTGGAAATTATGGCATGCTAATGTAATTACCTGGGATGGGATTGTGGTGCCATGTTGTTTTGATAAAGATGCCATGCACCACCTCGGAAATTTACAAACGCAATCGTTTAAAGAAGTTTGGAATAACAATAAATATAAACAGTTTCGCAAAGAATTAATGAGCAGCCGGAAAAATATCGACATCTGTGCCAACTGCAGCGAGGGATTAAAAGTGTGGGAAGATTAAATATTATTGTACGGGTTTTAGCCCTGTCACTTCTACCATAAACTTTTCAATTTCCCTCTTTACACCTTCCACATCATGTGATTTTATGGGCGAACCCAATACATGGTCGCCGGTATTAGGCATCGCAACTTTTCGTTTGCTTGTAGAACCCAGCTCATCATACATCTGCAGCATGGCACTAACTTTTACCACACTATCCTGGTGCAC
Organism: Sphingobacteriales bacterium; assembly: GCA_016185185.1. Classification (GTDB taxonomy): domain Bacteria; phylum Bacteroidota; class Bacteroidia; order Chitinophagales; family Chitinophagaceae; genus AWTP1-9. The sequence goes on from JACPOD010000072.1 coordinate 23,971, forward strand.
ATCATCTTTGTAATAATAGAGCATTAAAGTTGGTTGTGTAATTTTTTTAAATGTTTCTTTATTCATGGATGTTTCCAGCATCTCCTGCAGTGCAGAAACTCCCTCTAAACGAAAATGACTGTACCAGTATTTTTTAAATTCGTCCCGCTGGTCTTTGGAGTTTACATAATTACCTTTCATAACCAGTCTGCCAATTTGTAATCCCCAGTGATTATTGGCTATCCACGCCATTGGGTCATTAATAGCAATATTGGGCGATAATAAAATCAAAGATGATATATCGTTAGGATAGGTGGCTGCTAATTGCAGTGCATTGGTACCACCGGTTGATGTTGACATTAAAATAATTTTATTGCCCAATTGCTTACCAATTGCCAGTGCTTCCTTTACAGAATGCCAGTATTTTTCTGCGGTAAGGTTGATCAATACATCCGTAGTATCCAGCCCATGCTCTGCCAGGCGGCTTAAGAATAAATTATAACCAAATTTTTTTGCGATGTCTTTATGAATGGGATTGCCTTCTTCTTTTGATGCAGTAAAACCATGCAGGTAAACAATGGCGTATTTCGTTTTTTGTTTGAGCGAATCATTGGCCCAAACAATCTCAGCTTCATTGCCGGGTTTTATTTTGTGTTTTGATTCTATTTGCTTCACATACGCTTCAACAGGTGAGCTGATTGCCGGCAATGTTTTTTCATAAACAGGATGTTCAGGAGTTGGTCCAAATAAATATACAATGGTTAAAACAGAAACAATCATAAGCAATTCACGAAAGAATTTTTTCATCCGGAACAATTTAATTTTTTACAAAAAACAGGAAACGAGCCCATTAAATTAACTAAATTACCAATACAATTCAACTGCTATGCAACCTGCTGTTCGATTTACTGCCCTTGATGTCTTCCGGGGAATGACGATTTGTTTTATGATCATTGTTAATACTCCGGGAAGCGGAGCTACTACCTATGCCCCGCTTATGCATGCCAGCTGGCACGGGTTTACTCCAACAGATTTAGTATTTCCTTCTTTCTTGTTTGCGGTAGGGAATGCTATGAGTTTTGTGCTACCAAGGTGGGAACAGCAATCCAATGCATATGTGGTGGGAAAAATTTTAAAACGCACCGCACTGATTTTCTTATTGGGTTATTTAATGTACTGGTTTCCCTTTTTCAAACAGGATAGAAATTTAAATATACTTCCTTTCCCCATTAGTGAAACACGCATCCTTGGCGTACTGCAACGTATTGCATTATGTTATGGCGCTGCAGCACTGATGATTCATTTTTTTAAGATCAGTACAGCAACCATCCTTGGTATAGTTTTATTGATTGGATACTGGTTAGTATTGTTGATTTTTGGCGAGGCAGGGAAAGAATTTACGATGACCGGAAATATTGGGCAAAAAATTGATTTGTGGCTAATGGGAGAAAAGCATTTGTACCACGGTGAAGGTATTGCTTTTGATCCCGAAGGTTGGCTAAGTACTTTACCAGCTATTGGAAATGTAATAGCAGGATTTATAGCCGGGAAATTTATTCAGGAAAAAGCCCGCCTGAACGACACAGTCGGGCAGGGAAAGACTTATGAAACACTCACCAGGCTGATGGTGGCTGGTTTTATTTGTTTGGTAATTGCTTATTTCTGGGATCTAAGTTTTCCCATCAATAAAAAATTATGGACCAGTACTTTTGTTTTATATACGGTTGGACTTGATTGCATTATTATTTCTGTCATTATTTATGTGATTGATTTTTTACATAAAACAAACTGGACAAACTTTTTTGAAATTTTTGGCAAAAATCCATTAGCTATTTATTTATTAAGCGAAGTACTGGCAACCGTATTATGGACCATTCACACCGATCCTAAAACCTCATTATACCAATGGCTATTTAAAAATATTTTTAGCCATGTGGGTGCTTATTCTGGCTCTTTTTTGTTTGCTGTTGCATATATGTTGCTGTGCTGGAGCGTTGGCTACTGGATGGATAAGAAAAAGATTTATGTTAGGGTGTAATAAAAGATTTTGAAGAATAGAAATACGGATGTACAAGAGTGCGACGCAACTATTGCTGCTGAAGAGCTATATCGCTGGAACCCAAATGGTAATATTCATTTTGCGTTCATAATAATATAATCCTCCATTCGCCTTGCCTTCCCGCCGATTTAGTGTACCTTTGCGCTTCTTTTGAAAAAGCGATTATGGAAATAAGAAATATAGCAATTATTGCACACGTTGACCATGGAAAAACAACCCTGGTAGATAAGATATTACATGCTACCAAAGTGTTTCGGGACAACCAGGAAACCGGTGAACTGATAATGGACAGCAACGATCTGGAAAGGGAACGGGGTATCACTATTTTTAGTAAAAACGCCGCAGTAAAATATAAAGACGTTAAGATTAATGTGATTGATACTCCGGGTCACTCTGACTTTGGCGGGGAAGTGGAAAGAGTATTAAAAATGGCGGATGGTGTAATCCTATTAGTCGATGCCTTTGAAGGGCCCATGCCACAAACCCGTTTTGTATTACAAAAGGCATTGCATTTAAACTTAAAACCAATTGTGGTTATTAATAAAGTGGATAAGCCGAACTGCCGGCCAGATGAAGTACATGATGCGGTGTTTGAATTATTCTTCAACTTAGATGCAACAGAAGAACAGCTCGATTTTCCAACTTATTACGGTAGTGGCAAGAATGGTTGGTTTAACGATAACAATACTCAAATTGATAATATTAATCCACTACTGGATGGAATATTAAAATATGTACCTGCGCCAAAAGTAAACGAAGGGTATTTGCAGATGCAGATAACTTCATTAGATTATTCTTCTTTCCTTGGCCGTATTGCCATTGGCAAAGTAGCCCGTGGTGTTATTAAAGAAAACCAGCCCATTGCTTTAATGCAAACAGATGGTTCTATTAAAAAATCAAAAGTAAAAGAGTTGTATGTGTTTGAAGGAATGGGTAAGAAAAAAGTAACGGAAGTAATTGCCGGTGACCTTTGCGCTGTGGTGGGAATTGAAGATTTTAATATTGGAGATACAATTGCAGATGCAGAAAATCCTGAAGCATTGCCCATCATCAGTGTAGATGAACCCACCATGAGCATGTTATTCAGCATTAATAATTCGCCCTTTTACGGTAAAGATGGAAAATTTGTTACCAGCCGCCATCTGCGTGACCGTTTGCTGAAAGAAACTGAAAAAAACCTGGCCTTGAGAGTAGAAGATACAGACAGTGGGGATAGCTTTCTCGTTTATGGTCGTGGAATCCTCCATTTAGGAATTTTAATTGAAACCATGCGCCGTGAGGGATATGAGTTAACTATTGGTCAGCCACAAGTATTAGTGAAAGAGATAAATGGTGTAAAGTGTGAACCGTACGAAAACTTAGTAGTAGATGTGCCACAGGAATATGCGAGCAAAGTAATTGACCTTGTAACAAGAAGAAAAGGTGAATTACATGTAATGGAAACAAAGGGAGAAATTCAGCATTTAGAATTTGAAATACCATCGAGAGGACTCATCGGGTTACGTTCGAATATGCTTACTAATACAGCTGGCGAAGCAGTAATGGCCCATCGTTTCTTGGAATATAAACCATGGAAGGGTGCGATTCCCGGAAGAAACAATGGGGTATTGATCTCTAAATTCCAGGATAAAACAACTGGCTATTCTATTGATAAATTACAGGACAGGGGAACCTTCTTTGTAGATCCCGGAGAAGATGTATATGCCGGACAGATCATAGCAGAAAACATTAAACCTGGTGATTTGATCGTAAATGCTACAGAAGGAAAAAAATTAACGAACCACCGTGCCAGTGGAAGTGATGATGCAACACGAATAGCACCTAAAACTTTAATGACGCTGGAAGAATGTATGGAGTATATTGAGCAGGATGAATGTATTGAAGTAACGCCAAACTTTATCCGGATGCGTAAAGTGATTTTAGATGAAGAAGAAAGAAAGAAACAAGCCAAAAGAATGGAAACAGTATAAAATGAAAGCGGAGATTTTCTCCGCTTTTTTTATTCGTGGCATTTATAAAGTACTCTTTCTTTATTACCATATTGTTCTACGGGACTATAACAAGAGTTAATGAAACTGGCTTCACTGGAATAAGTGTAATAATATAAAGCACTGTTATCTGCCCGAACTTCCTTGTGATAGTTCACCAGGATCAACCAGTCAAGATGCAGTGATTCCTTATAAAAATAAATGGTTGGATGAAAATGCCAATGCGTATTTAAAGTAATTGTTATCTCCCCTTCATTATGTTTTTTTTCAAGGTAAGTAATGATATCCCTGTCATTAGCATTGTAGTACCATTCAAAAGTTGCTTTTAAATTAGCATTCCGTATAAAATGAGTTAGTGCCAGTGCGCCTAATAGTACGAGGAAAACCGGGTACCTGCTTTTTTGTATCTCAAATAAATAGGCAACTGCTGTAATTACAAATAGGATAAATAAGGGGAAAAGAAAAAGAGCTGTTCGGGAAATGAGATATGAATTACCAAGCAATTTATTTTGTACAAATAAAATAAATATACTTCCACATAATAACATGGCTGTAAGTAACAGAAACTGGTAAAACTGCTGCCTGTAATTTTTTCTGTACATAAAAACAACTGCCAGAGACCCGGCAAATGCCGTTACTAATATGCCAGATAAAAAAATAGCGTTATCAATAAAAAGAACAGGTTGATTATAATTTAAACAACGGGCAAGTGAAAAAACAGTGTCTTTTATAAAATCATTTTCGCCCCAATGCGGTACAGTATTGTGAACAATTAAAGCTTTTATTGGTGAATAGACCAAAGTTCCAAGTAGAATAATAGAAACAACAATAGAGCCCCATAATTTTAAAGAATATAGTTTTTGCAGAAACATATAAATCCCGAAAAACATAATGAGGGCTGCAAAGAAATTAAGTAAAGTAAATTGAGTATAGGCCGCTAATATTCCCGCCGTTAATGAAAGAATTAAATGTACTAATCTCTTTGCCTGTACGTATTCTGAAGCATAATAAATACTGCAAACCATAAAACCGCAGGACAAACCATAGCCTCTTGCTAATCCGAAAAAATCAAGCAGGTATGGATTAAAACAAAGTAAAATTATGGCTGCTAACAACGACCATGGATTTGTAATATTTTTTTTTAACAAACTAACCCCGAAAGAATAGAATAGTATAAATCCAATAAAATTTGGCAGACGAACTGACCATTGATGAATACCAAAAACCGCCGAAAACAACTTAACCATCAATGTGTGAAAAATATGGTTATTGGGATCGTAGTTACGGTTGGTTACTATATCTGTTAATGGGAAAGGAGCATAGGTAAGGCAGGTTTGTGTTTCGTCATGTGTAAAAGAAACGGTAAAAATTCTCGTCAATATATATGCAGCCAGCACAATGCCGGGAACAACGATAATGACCCACTCAGCTCTTTTTTGAATCATGAAACGCAGGAATATTTTTTAGCATTTCAAGATAGGTAATTTTAATTAAGTGATTTGTCTCTTTTCATCATGGTTTTCCGGTTGGCCATTTCCCATGCAGTATAAAAAACAAGTTGTGCCCTTTTTGCCTGGAGCATATAGTTTATTTTATCCGGTGTATCTGATTTACGGTGGTAATCGCTCTGCATATTATCAAAATAGAAAATCACCGGAATACCCTTTTTAGCAAAATTATAATGGTCACTCCGGTAATAAAAACGATTGGGATCTTCAGGATCATTAAACTTTCTGTCTAATACCAACTGTGTATAGGTATTATTTACTGAATCAGTTACGGGAGTTAATTCGCTGCTGAGTTTATCATCACCAATTACATACACATAGTTGGTTGAATCTATAGCTGGTCTTTTCTCATCCGTACGTCCAATCATATCAATATTTAAATCAACCGAAGTTTTAGTAACAGGAAATACCGGGTTGTTTGAATAATATTCCGAACCCCATAACCCTTTTTCTTCGCCACTTACAGTCATAAACACAATTGTTCTACGGGGGCGATAACCAGCCGCCGCCGCTCTTGAAAATGCTTCTGAAATTTCTAAAACAGCTGTAGTGCCGCTCCCGTCATCATCAGCACCCGGTCTTAATTCACCATTCACAATGCCAAGATGGTCGTAATGGGCCGTTACAAAAACATATTCTTCTTTTTTATCTGTTCCTTCCAGTGTACCCAGTACGTTAGTAGAATAAGAGAGCGTTTTTTGCTCTGCATAAGCAGCATCAAGTTTTATCTTTTTTCTGATATAATCTTTTTTGGTATAAGGCTCCAGGTTTACGGCTTTTTCCTTAATAGCAGTAAAGGTTTCATTTCCGAAAATAATCCTGGCTATATCATGCGAAATGGTGATGCCGTTTACCGTTTTTTCAAAAGAGGGTAAAAAAAGATTTGATTTCCTGCTTTCACCGGCGGTGTAGTTACTGAATTTTTCCAGGGATTGATTAATGTATAAAGCGCCTTTTGCACCATGATTACCGGCATTAATAAGTTTTTCAGTTATTGTCTTCGTCCAATCGGCTGTATATTCCCTGTTACCGGATACAATATAGATTGAATCTTTTTTTGGTTCCCCGTTTACAAAAACAACTATTTTGCCTTTGACATTTAACCCGGCATAATCATCATAATTCTTACTACTGATACCATAACCAACAAAAATAATTTCATTGCCATTGATGGAACCGTTTTCATTTGCATTGGCGGGCACTAAATAATCTTTGCCCCATACCAGTTGTTTTTTATTTAGCGTTACCGAAGAATGCATTAAACTGTCAACGTTTAATGAAAATTTTTGCTGGTAACCTTTTAAAGAAGCGGGTGGGTTTAACCCTAATGATTTAAAATGATTTTCAATGTAAGCAGCTGCTTTACGCTGCCCCTCTTTTGCCGTTTCTCTGCCTTCCATTTCAGGACCTGCAATTATGAAAAGATGTTTTTTCAGATCATCAGCCGTAATGGTTTCAGCAAATTTTTTGGCAATTGCATTTTGTGCAACGCCATTAACCGTAAAAAGCAAAGCCAGCAGTATACAAGTATTTCTCATGTATAAATTTTTTCAAATAAACAATTTTTCAACTAACTAAAACAATCAAATGGATAAATGGTTATCAGCGCCGGAAGATTGTCAGGCGCAGGCAATTTTATTCACCCTGTTAAGGTGACGGCCTCCTTCAAAATTTGTAGTCATAAATATCTGCAGCATTTTTTCTGCCACTCCTTCACTTACAAACCGGGCGGGTATGCAAAGGATATTAGCATCATTATGTTCACGGCAAACTTTAGCAATTTCTTCACCCCAGCAAATAGCTGCACGGATATGCTGATGTTTATTGGCGGTTATTGCCACTCCATTGGCAGTACCACATAATAAAATTCCAAATGCAGCTTCACCCTTTTCAACAGCACTGGCAACCGGATGTGCAAAATCAGGATAGTCAACAGAATCTTTGGTATGTGTGCCAAAATCAGTATAGGGCAGACCTTTTCCTTCTAAAAAAGAGATGAGTTGCTCTTTGAAATCATAGCCGGCATGATCTGAACCGATGGCGATGGGTTTGCTTAAATCAAATGGTGAATGCATAGCAAATTAGAAATTAGAAATTAGAAATGTGAAATAAGAAATTAAAAAGTATAACAAAGGTACTACTTCATATTAATTCACTTTCTTATTTTATGTTCCTTATTCCTTATTTTTCATTTTACTCAGCTCCATTCTTCTGCCTCTTTCTTTTTGAGGTTTTTATTAACACGGGTAGAAATAACAATGCCCAGCCAGTATAATAGCAATAAGGGGGCGGCAACAATACTTAAAGTAACAATATCACCCGAAGGAGTAATAACAGCAGCGATTATAATAATTATCACAATAGCATAACGATAGGCCGACTTTAAAAAGCCCGGTGTGATCAATCCGATCTTTGTAAGGAAATAAGAAACCATTGGCATTTGAAAAGCGATGCCACAGCCGAGGATCATATCTGTAAGGTTTTCAAAATAATCATTAAAAGTTGGCCTGTTTTCTACAATTCCTTTTGTACCCATATTATACGAAAAAAGAAAGTTGGTAGTATATGGGGTTAAAATGTAATAACCGAATATACAACCAAGCAGGAAAAAGAAGGTTACCCAAAAGACGATACCACGGGTATATTTCAATTCATTTTCCTTTAATGCCGGACGAACAAATTTCCACACCTGGTATAATACATAAGGAAACGCAATAATAAAACCAAGTGTCATTGCCAGGTTGATACTCCCATAAAAGGCACCACCCAAAGTGGTATATTGTAAGTGCGGATTAATGGGTGGCATACAAAGTGAATCACCCATGTTGAGTTTATGACTCAAATCACATATCCAGCGATAAGTAACAAAATTATTGTTTAATGGTGCGGCTATAATATGATCGAAAATCCAGTCTATGTATATAAAACAAACTACCGCTGCAATAGCAATAGCAATAGCAGAGCGAACAATATTCCACCGCAGTTCTTCCAGGTGATCAATAAAGCTCATTTCGGCTTTGCCGTTGCGGTCACCACGGATGCGGTTAAAAAATGATTTCCTTTCCTGTGCGTCTGTTGCCACGGTTTAAAAAATTGATTGCAAATGTAACGTTTAAACCCGAAGATAGGGTGAATGATTGGTTAAGTTCCGGCGGCCGTTACGTTGCCGGTACGTTTGAGTTTGCCCCAGCCCTGCAACTCACCTTTTAATGCTTTACGGAAGGATTTTATCAATACATAATACATCAGCTGGCGGTAGATAAAACGCTGGGGTATGATCCAGAATAATTTTTTATAATCTTCTTTTTCAAAGGCAAAGGCAAGGGCTGCCCCTGCCATATCCACCAAAGTAAATACGAGATAATACAGGAGAATATGAGCCACACTGGCCTGTACAATTCCCAATGCAGCAATAACAATACTGCTCAATAAGATCAGGTCGGCCAGCGGAGCAAGGAATGGTAATATCATCTGGAAGACGAGGATATTAGGCATGGATACCATTCCGTAGTTTTTATATTTTGGATTAAATGCTGTATCCCTGTGTTTCCAGAAGCATTGCATTACTCCAAAGCTCCAGCGGAAACGTTGTTTTAAAAACATAGAAACAGATTCAGGTGCTTCTGTATAAGAAAGTGCAGCAGTACAGTTGCGGATGATATAACCACAGCGCAGCATACGCATGGTAAGATCACAATCTTCTGCCAGTGTATCCATGGTAAAATAGCCAGCATCAGCAATAGCCTGCTTGCGAAAAGCACCAATCGCTCCCGGAACTACAGTGATACAATTCAGCAGATCAAAGGCACGGCGATCAAAATTTTGTGCGGTGATATATTCAATACTTTGCCATTTGGTAAGCAGGTTAATTTCATTCCCCACTTTTACATTACCAGCAACAGCACCTACGTCTTCGGAACTAAAACGTTTCATCAGTTCGGTAACGGCATCCTGTCTTAACTGTGTATCGGCATCAATACAAACAACAAATTCAGCGGTACTTAAATTGATGCCATAATTTAACGCAGTTGCTTTGCCTCCGTTAGGTTTGGTAAATGTTTTTACTTTGTGATGATCTTTAAAGGCTGAAGATGCTTTTTCATAAGTACTGTCCTTTGAGCCATCGTCCACAACAATTATATCAAAATTGGGATAATCCTGTTTTAGTAAACTTTCAATGGTGCGGACAATATTTATTTCTTCATTATAAGCCGGAACAATAATACTTACCAACGGTAAACCAGATGGAAGTGAATAAACGGCACCAGCTTCTTTTCTTTTTTGCAAAGCAGCTAATACTGCCATCATAAGCATTCGTCCTACGGAAAGAAAAATGCCTACAATAAACAAAGCAAAAAGAATATGCCCGCCCCAGTAAGCGAATTCAGCTAAAAAGAAATTTAGTTTTATAAGCCAGCCATCTCTTGAAGGAGGTACAACAGGCATCACATCATCTTTTGTTTTTCCCATTAAGTCGGCTACCGTGGTAAACACATACCCTTTTTGTTTGCAGTATTCAATTATGCGTGGTAATGCTTCAACAGTGGCTTGCCTTGATTCTCCGCCGGCATCATGCAGTAAAATAATACTCGCATTTCTGGCAGTATCATCTACCATTCTGATGGTACGGTAATAGATACTATCTGCACTCACTCCTTTTTGCCAGTCGTTAGGGTCAATGCTTTCATTGACGGTTAAATAATTTTCATCCCTGCTGCGGGCAATAGGTTCCAGCTCTTCATAGGTTCGGGGTTCAGCATCTGCATTGTATGGAGCACGGAATAAAATAGTGGAACGACCGGTAATACTTTCTATCAATAAACGGGTGAGTTTCATTTCCAACTGAGCTCTTTCAGGACTCATCTTGGCAATATTGTTATGGGTGAATGTATGATTGCCAATTTCATACCCGTCTTTGTATATTCTTCGAAGAATCGGAATATTACTTTCTCCCTGTAATCCGACAATAAAAAAAGTAGCCGGTACTTTTTCCTTTTCCAGTATATCTAAAATCTTTGGGGTGTATTCAGCACTAGGCCCGTCATCAAAAGTAAGAATGAGTTTATGCCCTTTTCCTTTGGTAGTATCTTCTCCAAACCGTTGTATAATATAGCCGGAAGGCAGGTCAATATATTTTTGTTCTGCAATTAGTTGATCAACAGTGTCAATTTCAAAATTTATTTTACCTCTTTGCGGAGAATGTATAATATCAAGCACCTCACCCGAAGTAGGATAGGTTACATTATCGGGAATGATGGGAACATATGCTAATGAATTAAAATCAAAGGGCTGTGTTTCCAGGGCATCATTACTTAAATCTCTTTCATAAAATTTCCATATACGTTTATCTTCTCTCCCTAATACCCACAGTGAAGTTCCTGCTGTAGCATATTCGTCGCTAAAACGAATAATGTTAAAAGTAGTGGCTGCATCTGTAAACCATACTTCATGATTTATTTTTACTGGCTTGCCCTCGTCGGTTGTTGTTTCGGCAGAATAACTGTAATGGAGGTTGTACGTATCATTATCAAAATCAATTTGGGCATTGATAAGTTTTGCCTGGTTAATAGCGTCAAAATAAGAAATACTTTTGCTATCACCGTTACTGGCCCAGTCGTAACCAAAACCCGCAACTCCCAGAATAATTTTTTCTAAAGGAATTTCTTTTGCTGCATTATCCAGTGCCTCTTCTACCCATTTTTGACTGCTAATTGGACCAGGAGATGACGGAGGGGCAAATTGATCATAAGCCATCAGGATAATATAATCAGCATATTCCGAAATATGCTTATAATCATAATCATTATCCGAAGGCGGAACGTCTATTGTAATGGTAAGATTCTTTTTTCCAAATACTTCTTTAAGGTCTTTTATAAAATCGACCAGGGCACTACTGCTTTTTTCTTTCAGCTCCTCAAAATCTATATTTATTCCCTGTAGCTGATAAAAGGAAAGCGTATCGGCTAACTGGTTTATAAAATCCGTTCTTTTGTTTTTGTCGGTAAGTAAAGGATGAACAAGGTTGCCGTCAAAATCCTGCTTTGCTTTTGAAGAATTAAAATTCGTAAGCATCGGAAGGATGTCGAGCTTATATTCTCTCATCAGGTTTAACCCGGCAGTATCAATACGTATATTTAGCTTTCCGGTTAATGTGTCAATAAAAAACCATTCAGGGAAAATGGTATTGAGTTTATCTCCATTTTTTTCCAGTGATCTGTACGACTCACTGTTAGGTCTCCAGGCAGTATAAAAAGCGGACCTGATATAGGGTATTTTTTTTGGTGTATGTTCTTTGCCTTTTAACTTATTAAGTGAATCCTCTTTCTCCTTCTTCGCCAAAAAATCTTTTATACCCTTATACTTTTTATTTTCTTTTGATGTAAGCGTTAAAGGTTTAGACGGGTCAAGTGTATTCGCATACTCTCTTCCTTTTTCTTCCAGGTTGGGAATAGATGGGGTAGCTCCCCTGATCAACGCAAAAATCAATACCAGCAGAAAAAAAAGAAATATCATCAGCAAAACACGGAAACTCCATTTAAGCCTGCGCCAGCGGGACGGGTTATCGGTTTGGAAAATTTGCTGCGTGTGGTTACTCATCATTGCCACTCAAAGGTATTGTATAAAAGAGAATGAAGGGTAATCCTCAAATTTAGCAGGAGCCCTTCATTCAGGAGTTAACCGACCGACAGCATTTTATCGACAGAGAAAATATTTTTTACAGACAGTTAAATTTCCGGTGTAAAGTTGATGCTGAAATGTTCTATTCAAAAATTTACAGGGCAGATTAACGTACAAATAACGTATGTTAAGTAAAAAAAGGTTGTTAACGAAGCCTTTACATAGTTTATGCTTTAATTAAAAGTTCCAGTGTGAACTTTGTGTCAACTTTTCCTGCCCGACAGCATCGCAGTGAAAAGTCCTATCATCAAGAGTTAACCCCTTTTATGAACAACAAATGGTTTCATAAAACCACTGCTTTTATTCAAAAACTTTACTGGAAGGAGATCCTGGCGGTATTGCTTTTATTCATCGCTGTATATTTCTTCCGGCATGAACGGCACGAGTTGAAGGCAATCGGCACTCACATTCAAAATGCCGATAAACTATGGGTAAGCTTTGGACTCATATTAACGGCAATTTATATATTGTTACAGGCTGCCATGTATATGTCGGCATTTGCAGCGGTAAATGCCAATCTTCATTGGTTTACTGCTGTTGAGTTATTTCTCAAACGAAACTTGTTGAGTATTTTTTTACCGGCAGGTGGTGTAAGTGCATTAGCGTATTCCCCAGCCAGCCTCCGCAAAACGCATATAACAAAAATACAAGTACACCAGGCATCAGCTATTTATGCATTTGCCGGAATGTCAACAGTGTTTATTGTCGGGTTACCGGTATTGGTGTTTGCCATGTTTTATTCAGGCAATATGCAAAAGGCATGGATAGGAATTTTGCTGGTGGCGGTATTGCTGGCATCTTTAATTGGCATTACTGTTTCATTGCAAAAGAGAGCAGTTGTTTATCGCTTTCTTACAAAAAGATTTCCATCATGGGTGAAGCGGATTGACGAATTGTTTTTAGTAAATGTAAATTCCAAAAAAATTCTGCTGAGTATTTTGTTTTCGGTTGGTGTTGAATTGTGCGGCATTTTTCATTTATACATTGCCATGAAGGCATTACATGAACCGGCGGCGCTATCTGCAGCCAGTATCGCCTATATAGTTTCTATTGTTTTAATGGTGATATCACCTTTTCTTCGTGGATTAGGTGCGGTTGAATTATCACTGGTTTATATATTATCAACTTTTGGTTATACAGAACAGCATGGACTGGCCATTTCCGTATTATATCGTTTGTTTGAATTTTGGCTACCCTTAGCAGCAGGCATTATAGCTTTTGCTATGAAGGGAAGACAGTTGTTTATGCGATTAATGCCAGCCCTCATGATCTTTATTTTAGGGGTAGTAAATATTTTATCGGTAGTTACTCCACCTATTGCTGAACGTTTAAAACTGGCAAAAGAATTCTTACCGGTATCATCCATTCATGCCTCTAACTTACTGGTGATATTTATTGGAGCAGCTTTGTTTATCACCGCAGCATTTTTGATTCGTGGTTTTCGTTCAGCATGGATTATTGCACTGGTGCTGGCTATACTCTCATTGGTAGGTCACCTTACCAAAGCATTGGATTACGAAGAAGCGATAATTGCTTTTATTGCTATTGTCGTTTTATTATTTACATCAAAAGAATATCGTACCAAAAGTAACCCACGGTTAGTACGACTGGGCATATCCACGGCATTATTGGTGTTTGTGGCAGTATTTATTTTCGGGACTGTTGGATTTTATTTCATTGACGTACGGCATTTTGGTGTTGATTTTACCTGGAAACAATCGCTGGGCTATGCAGCCGGAAGTTTTTTGTTGCTGCAAAATCCAACACTGCATCCCGTTACCCGTTTTGGCCGAGAGTTTATGGTGATGATCAGTGCACTGGGTTTTTTATCCTGGGGTTTCTTTTTTTATACATTGATCAGGCCGTACATTTTTCATCATTCTACCAGCAATCAATCATTAGAGAAAGCAAAGTTTTATTTATCTCAATATGGTTCTTCGGCAGTGGATTTTTTTAAAGTATATCCCGATAAGTTATTGTTTATATCAAATGAATGGGAAGGGTTTATCGCTTACCGCATTGCCAATGGTTTTGCTATTGTACTGGAAGAACCTGTTAGTGCCGGGAACAGGAAAACAGATATACTAAAAGATTTTGAACAGCATTGCCGCCGCATGGGTTTAAAAACAGCCTTCTATCGGGTAGATGAAAACAGCATGCATTTTTTTGAATCACTCAATAAAAAAAAATTATTTATTGGACAGGAAGCGATTGTGGATGTAACTGAATTTAAACTGGAAGGGAAAGACCGAAAGTCCTTACGCAATGGATTAAACAGTTTACAAAAAAAAGGATACACTACCATTTTGAGTAAAGCACCACAATCAATAGAATTACTGGAAGAATTAAAAATAGTTTCAGATGAATGGTTAATAAACTATGATAAAGCAGAACTGATATTTTCGCAGGGTATGTTTGATGCGGGGCAATTACAGGTTCAGGATATTATTTTAGTAAGGGATGAAACCAATAAAGTAGTTGCTTTTTTAAATATCATTCCTGATTTTACGCCGGAAGAATGTACCTATGATATGATCCGTAAAACCGCTGATGCTCCCGGCGGTTGCATGGATGCATTGATTGTTGAACTGATCAATTATGCCAAAGAAAATAACCTGCGGTACATCAATCTTGGATTAGTGCCTATGACTGGTTTTGAAAAACCTGATTCAACAGCTGAGCGAATAGTGAAATTTGCGGCAGAAAAAATTAAACGCTACCGTCACTACAGGGGGCAACGTAGTTTTAAAGAAAAATATGCCAGTGAATGGCTTAATAAATATTTGGTTTACGAAAACGATTTTGACCTCATTCGTTTACCAGCTGCTTTGAATAAAGTAATGCAACCCGAATAATGAAGTTTAAATTATTATACATTTTTTTGTTTACCTCTTTGTGTTTAAAGGCGCAGACAGATATTAGTACACTGCCCACTAAAATTATTGCCAGCAATAAAGACACTGCAAAGCCTGTGCTATTGTACATCAGTGGTGATGGAGGATGGAATTACACACCAGGTGCTCTTATCTCCTTCACCCAAAACAGATTTTGAAATACATATTTCTGAAATGCTGGGCTATCGCCGTAAAAATGGGATGAGTGTGGTGGATGAAATCAATAAGATAACAGCCTGCCACTTTCTTTTTTTATTTGGAGAAGAAGATGACGATTTTCCAATGAATGAGATAAAGATTAAAAACTATAAAAACAGTACACTCCCCGGCGGACATCATTTTGATAACAATGTAAATGAGGTGGTTAGTAAAATAGAACAGGAAACAAAGTAATCATCATTAATTTTACAGGAGCAGGTTAACATGCACTTAACCAAATGCGGTATGTGTTTCGTTAAATACTTTGCAACTTTGTATATCCGAACCGATAAATTATTACATGCGTTCAAAAGTACTCAGGCTGATAATGATTCTGCTCACTGTGGTGATGGGAGTAATACTGGTATTCCAGCTGGTATGGTTAAGCCGGGTATATTCCTTCGAGAAACAACAGTTTCATGTTAATGTGGTCAGGGTTATGAATGGTATTTACGAAGATTTTGACTGGGCTAATTACGGCTCTGCTACAAAAGAAAGTATAGAAAAAATTGATGACAGAACTTATTTAATGCGGGTGGATTCACTGCCAGCATATGACGTACTGGAAAGGGATGTGCAAAAAGAATTTAACGACTTTTCATTACAAACAGAATCCTGCGTTGCAGTTTATGACGTTAAAGAAAACAAGTTCAATTTTAAAACCTGTTTATTTACTCCGGGAAAAGAAGATGTAGCAAAAAGTTTAGCAGCCATGCCTGTTGAGAAAAGAAATTTTGATTACATTATGCTTTCATTTCCTCACAGGGATTCTTATTTAATAGGACAGCTAAGTTTCTGGATCGTAAGCAGCTTGTTGCTTTTGATAACGTTAATAGGGTTGGCCGTAAGTCTTTTCTATTTATATCGTCAAAGATTTTTGTATGAAGTGCAAAAAGACTTTGTAAATAATTTCACCCACGAATTTAAAACACCACTGGCCGTAATGAAGATCACCTGTGATACAATGGTGGATGATAATATACGCAAACAACCGGAGCGGATGGCGAAATATGCGGACATAATGGGTAAACAGGTAGAACATTTGCAAAAGCAGGTTGATAAATTGTTAAGTGTTGCTTATTTGGAAGAGCATAAAACTTTGCCGCTTGAAAAAGAACAATTTTCCATTAATGAAATTATAAAACAGGCAGTGGCAAAAGTGGAACCATTGATTGAATCAAAAAATGCTAAAATGGATTTTAAACTGAGTGAGGATGAACTTTCTATTCATGCGGATAAAGCACACCTGGAACAGGCTGTTATTAACCTGATTGAAAATGGTTTAAAATATTCCAATGAACCGCACTTGATGATTGAGTCGGGAAAAGAAGCTGAAAATTATTTTTTTGCTGTTAGAGATAATGGAATAGGAATCGATTCCAAATACCAGAAAGATATCTTTAAAAAATTCTTCCGTGTTCCTACGGGTGATGTGCACAATGTAAAAGGTTTTGGGCTGGGCCTGGATTTTGTTAAAAAAGTAATAGATGCACATCATGGAAAAATATCAGTAAACAGTATACAGGGTATAGGTACCGAATTTAAAATTGTATTACCGGCACAGTAAAATTTATTATTATGACAAAAGCAAAAGTGTTATTGGCAGAAGATGATGCATCTCTTGGTTTTGTAATTAAAGATAATCTCCAGGAGGAAGGGTATGAAGTGGTGTTGTGTACAGATGGAGATATGGCCCTGCAGCAATTTCAGCAGAAAGAATTTGACATTTGTTTACTGGATGTAATGATGCCTAATAAAGACGGGTTTACAGTAGC
>JACPOD010000028.1 GCA_016185185.1 Sphingobacteriales bacterium
CCGGAACCCATTGTTTGATCGGAAACTAATTTTCCATCAGGTCCAATCACAACCACATACAGGTCTGTCTGACCAGCTTCTGCAATCCGGTTATTAACATCAAATGATACCATCATTTTATCAACTCGTTTAGCTGTAGTGGAAACTTTTTCCTGGCCATTTCTTTTTACATTAACTGGTGTAATGGAAATATTGTATGCGTTTAAAGTAGAAGCAACATCCACTTTTTTAGCCAGTTCTTCTTTCACACTTGTGGTTACTGCCAGGTCTTGTGTTAATTTCTCTTTTTCCTGTGTTAACACCACTTTTTCCTGTCCCAGTGTTTGGTTCTCTGTTGTTAACCGGGCAACTTCTGCCTGTAGTCCGTTAATTTTTTCGTCTAACTGGGCTATTAATTCTTTTGCTCTTGTTAACTCTGCAGTAGTAGCGTTCTTTTTGTTTAATATTCCACGGATTTCTTTTTTGTACTTATCAATTTCTTTGTTGCGTTCGCCTAATTTTTTTTCTAAACCATTGTTGGTTTCTGTCATGGCATCTAACCTTGCCAGCGATGCATCAAAGTTTTTCTGAATTTCACTCTTGTCATCAGTTACTTTAGCAATTTGTGTTTGTTGCTGCTGTATGGTTTCGCTTGTTTTGTTTTTGTCAAAAGCCATAAAACCACCCATGCCCACCAGGCCTGCTGCCATTAAACCAATGATCAGGTTTTTATAGTCTTTGCGTGGTGGCTGACTGGGTAATGTTGATTCCGGATAATTTGAAGTACTCATAAAGGTGTTTTTAATTTGTTATAAAATAGTAAGATGATGTTAAAATAGAATCACGGGTATCATCTTTCTAATACCATGCCATTTTTTAAAATAGTGACTAACTATTTTTTGCATGAATATTTACAGCAGGAATCTGTAAACTAAAAATCAGGGGATTAGAAAGTTTTCCACTTTTACTTTTTGCGTAAAGTGATGAGGAATCCATTTAATTCAGATATAATGATTTCCCTTGCTTCCTTTTTGATGCGCATAAGATCAGCCCTCGTATTTCTTATAAACTGCTTTTCATTTTCAGGCAGGGAACGGAACATCGATAATTTTAAAGGAGAAAGAAGGGCAACCCAATCCTGGAATTTACCAAGGGAATCACTTAATGTATGAAAGGCTGCTTTATCTTCTTCTGTTATATTTATTTTAATTTCCAGTTGCTCCATAGTACGAAAGCTGTATAAAATATCTTTTACCTGTTTGCGGATCTCATGGATATCCCCGTCTTTTTTATTCCGTTGCTGTATGAGTTGTGCGAGAGTATTTGTTTTTTGAAGCAGAAAGGCTTTTACTTGTTTTAATGGTACTCCCGTTTGAGATTTCTTAAGTAATAGCGCAAACATATTATCATAGTTAACACCGGCGTTTTCCTGCAATGTGTTTACCGCAAAACTTAATTGATTGTTTAGTAAAGAAAAATATCCGGGCAATTCAGCAGCAGTTGTTTGTTTTAGCATTGCATGCTTTTGTAATTGCAATTCTCTTACCCGCCCGGCAGATGCATATAACTGCTTTAAAAGTTGTGGTATTTTGGGTTTGCCGGCTAAACGTAGTACAGCCCGTATTTTTTTAAATTCCACTCTAAAATCATGTATCACATCTTCATCTGCCCCGGTTTGCATCAATACAATATACCCCTGCAGTCTTTTTATATGTGCTGATATAATTTTGCGAAGCGATTTCACGCCTCAAAGTTGTGTAAATGCGTGAACTATACCAACAAATTTACCTGTTGTATTATTTCATATGCCGGCGTTACACCGGCTTTACGCCATATTATTTTACCATTTTTAAAAACAATTAGTGTGGGTACGGCCTGCACACCAAATTGATTGGCATAATGGGGGTTTTTATCAATATCCATTTTTAAAACAGTGATCCTCTCGCCCATTTTTTCTTTTACTTCTTTTAAAACAGGCGGCATCATTTTACAGGGACCGCACCAGTCAGCATAAAAATCCACCACTACGGGTTTGTTGCCGTTAATATGATTTTCAAAATTGTTCATACTACTTATTTGTGTGCAATAAACACGGGGATCCTGTGTTCAGCAATGGTTTCATAGATGAAACTTTTGCGGATGGACTCAGATAAACCGCTCCTCGCAAAGGAACCACTTACCACCATGCTTCCTCTTTTTTCATTGATCCATTCATGAAACATTTTTTGTGGTTTAATAATATCCATTCGCTGCAGTGTTAAGTTTTTAAAATGCCTGGCGGCCAGCTCACTTATCCGGTCACGTTCCGGTAATTCTTCTTCTTTATGGCTGGCAAAGAAAACAGTTGTTTCCAGGTTACACAATTCAGGCAATACATACGCAAACTGTTTAATGGCATAAACGGATTCTTCCCCGCCATCATAGGTGAGAACGATATTGCCTGGGAGTTCATAATTTTCCGGAACTACAATTACAGGACATTCACTTTTGTGAAGTACCCGCTGCATATAATCGTTGGGTTGTTTTTCTCCCACATTCATATAAAAGTTTTCGCCGCTGATGATGAGCAGGTCGGCAAAACGGGTTTCAGTGATCAGTTCTTCCAGGGCAAATAATTCGTTATCCTTATGCACCCTGTATTCAAAACCCTTGTGCTGGCAAACAGTTTCAAAATGGGCAATGCTTTCTTTTATGATATCCTCATCTTCTTTTTCGAGGGTGGGCATAAAAACCGGGCCACCTAAACCTACGGCACCCACACCAATAATGTCCCGGTAATCAACGGCACTTAAAAATATACCGGTGAGTAAAATGGGTTCCCGCTCATTAAGATACTCAGCTATGTTTAAGGCGCCTTGAGAAAAATGTTTTCCGTCAAAAGCGATGATTACTTTTTTCATATGAAATATTTTGGTCAGTCAAATCTATTTCATCACCAGGCTTTATTGGGTGATGGGGGTGGTAGGTTTTACTGATTTTCATCAGGGACTTGTCTTCTTATGAAGTGCCAATATTGTACCAAACAATTTATTCGCAGCTGTGTTATATAGTTTTACTTTTGTTTTAAGAAACCAATTATGGGCATATTACGGCAGGTAGCAGAATACCTCTACATCAAAAAGAAAGACCCCAATGCACCCAATTCGCAATGGGTGAAATATATGCATGGCATTAACCGCATTTCTATATTTTTATTTTTACTGGCGATGATTATTTTGGCGGTGAAGTTGTTTAGTAAGCATTGAATTGTCAGGCTGAGCTTGTCGAAGCCTTGATAAACAGTAGTACACATGCTGAGCAACACTTCGACAAGCTCAGTGTGACAATGCAAATTGAGCGTTACGATTGCAGGTAATTGTAAATCGATGCAGCTGCTTTAGCCGAAGCATTTCCCTGCCGACTGAGCAATTTTTTTAAATGTGTGTAATCTTCTTTTACCTGTGTTATTCTTTCGGGGTTATTCAACAGCAGATCTAATTCTTTTTGGAGGTTGGCGGGTGTTAAATCATTTTGTATTAATTCCTTCACCACTTCTTTATCCATTATCAAATTAACGAGGGAAATATATTTGATCGTAATTAACCGTTTTGCTATTTGATAAGACACGGCATTACCTTTATAACATACCACTTCCGGAACACCAAATAATGCCGTTTCCAACGTAGCAGTACCACTAGTTACCAGTGCTGCTCTTGCCTGCAATAATAAATCATAAGTTTTACCGCTCACATATGAAACATTTGGAAATGGTTGGAGCAACTCATCATAAAAACTTTCTTCCACACCAGGGGCTTTGGCAACAACAAATTGAAAGGCAGGAAAAGCTTTGCTTACTTCCAGCATAATAGGAAGTTTTTTTAGTATTTCCTGTTTACGGCTGCCGGGGAGTAAAGCTATAGTTTGTTGTTTGTTGTTTGTGGTTTGTGGTTCTTTCTTATTCGTAGCTCGTAGCTCAAAGCTCAAAGCTTCTTCACAGTCAACTGTCATCTGCCAGCTGTCAACTACCTCCACCAGCGGATGGCCAACATATTCCACTTCCCAGTTCCATTTATTTTTATAATAATCTTTTTCGAAGGGAAGGATGACCAGCATTTTATCAATGCATTCTTTCATTTTCTTTACCCGGTTCTCCTTCCATGCCCATACCTGTGGGGAGATATAGTATATTACTTTTATCCCCTGTTGTTTGGCCCATTCTGCAATGCGTAAGTTGAAGCCGGGATAATCAATCAGTATAATAGCGTCAGGTTGAAAACTGAGTATATCCTCTTTACAAAATTTTAAATTGTTTAAAATGGTTTTGAGGTTTTTAATTACTTCCACAAATCCCATAAAGGCAAGGTCACGGTAATGCTTTACTAATTCACCGCCCTGCTGCTGCATCATATCGCCACCCCAGCAGCGGATAACAGCATTGGCATCCAGCTTCTTTAATTCTTTAATTAAGTTGCTGCCATGTAAATCACCGGATGCTTCGCCTGCTATGATATAATACTTCATAAACCCCCTGGCCCCCTGAAGGGGGAACTATTTTATATTAATGATGAATTGCAAATTACGGTAAATGATGGTGATAAATTATTTGCCACAGATTACACAGATGAATTTAGGTTATTGAATAGAATTACCGGACGATGCAGTGTGCGAATCATTCACTGGATGATTTAAAGGCAACCACAGCTTAATAGTACAATCGGCTTAATCAATAAAAACAAAAAACCCCGTTCTTACGGAACGGAGTTTAATTTCTTTATTCCCCTTCAGGGGCAGGGGTTTAATATTCATCTTCATTAAAGAAGAAATCTTCCTGGCTGGGGTAATCGGGCCAAATGTCATCAATGCCTTCGTACACTTCATTGCCTTCATCTTCCAGTTCCTGTAAATTTTCAATTACTTCAATGGGAGCACCGCTGCGGATAGAGTAATCTATCAGCTCATCTTTAGTGGCGGGCCAGGGTGCGTCTTCCAGGTATGAGGCGAGTTCTAATGTCCAGAACATGCTGTATAGGGTTTATAATTTTTCAGTTTTAGTGCTCATTTCTCCTCGGTTCAACCCCTCTGATTTTCCGCAAATGTAACAGTTAAAACAAAATAACCAAATCATTTTTCCAGTCTCCCCAAAAGGGGCAAAATACCTATTTATGAAACCTTGCAAATAAATTGCACAGATTAATTTAGGTTTGTAAACAATTGAGTTTTTGAACAAACAAAATGCTGCATGCTTATAGCTAAAAATATTGTTAAGCGCTACGGTGATCTGCAGGTATTAAAAGGGGTGGGGTTGGAAATTAAGAAAGGAGAAATTGTAAGTATTGCAGGATCGTCTGGTGCCGGAAAAAGCACCCTGCTGCACATATTGGGAACGCTGGATACTGCTGATGCCGGAGAAGTTTTTATAAATAATACGCCGCTCTTGCAACTGGGCGGAAAAGCACTGGCTGATTTTCGTAACAAACATATAGGATTTGTTTTCCAGTTTCATCATTTGCTTCCGGAGTTTACAGCTTTTGAAAATGTATGTATTCCTGCCTGGCTTAACGGAAAGAAAAATAAAGCAACGGAATTACGGGCTAACGAATTACTGGGAATTTTAGGATTGGGGGAACGATTAACTAATAAACCTTCTGAATTATCGGGAGGGGAGCAGCAACGGGTAGCAGTAGCAAGGGCACTAATCAACAATCCGGATATTGTTTTTGCAGATGAACCAACCGGTAATTTAGATTCAGCCAATGCAAGGGAGCTGCACAAACTTTTCTTTTACTTAAGGGATAAGTTTCAACAGACCTTTTTAATTGTTACACACAACGAAGAGCTGGCACAACTGAGTGACCGGGTGATACAGATGAAAGATGGAAAAATAATTTGAAAATTTGGTGATGGGTTAATTTGAAGATGTTGGTAGCTTTCATTTTCAAATCAGCACATCAAAGTCTCGGTCTCCAGGGAATTTCTTCAACTTTTAAATGATGGGTGGCATACCTTGCCAATACAAATAAATAATCACTCAGCCTGTTGATATATTTCAGGATGATGGAATCTACTTCCAGGCTTTCTAATTCTAACCGCACACAGCAACGTTCCGCTCTCCTGCAAACACAACGTGTAATGTGTAATTGTGATACAACAGGATGACCGCCGGGTAATATGAATGATTTCATTGGCTCCAGTGCTTCATTCATCCGGTCAATTTCATTTTCCAGTAAAGTAATGTCGCTTTCTTTTAAATCGGGGATGCGCATCTTTGGTTCTTTAATAGGGTCGCAGGCAAGGGAAGAACCAATGGTAAATAAACGATCCTGTGTTTCTAATAATACTTCCCGGCTTTTTTCATCCGTTAAAAGGTCACGGCATAATCCGATATGTGAGTTTAATTCATCTACCGTTCCGTATGCTTCGATGCGTAAATGACTTTTAGGAACTTTTGTGCCGCCAATTAAAGACGTGGTTCCTTTGTCGCCTGTTTTAGTATAAATTTTTGATGCCATGCCCCGGCCCTGAAAGGTGTTTAGATATATTAATTTTTAAGAAACTAAAATAGGAAATTCATTAGGACGAAAAAGAAATTGTATAATCTTTTCTATGTTTTCATTAAAGCCCCTTTAGGGGTTGGGGTTTAATGACTCATCGCCACACCTGCCTCTTTCGTAAAATCTTTTTCTACCACGCCATCTCTTAGGCGGATGATGCGTTTGGCATAGTTGGCAATATCTTCTTCATGAGTAACCAATACTACGGTATTACCTGAATCGTGTATTTCTCCAAACAATTCCATTATTTCAAAGGATGTTTTGGTATCGAGGTTACCAGTAGGTTCATCCGCCAATATTATGGAAGGATTATTTACCAGGGCCCTGGCAACTGCCACCCTTTGTATTTGTCCGCCGCTTAATTCATTTGGTTTGTGGTGGCTGCGGTCGCCCAATCCTACTTTTTGCAACACATCCATCGCTATTTCATTACGCTGCTTGCGGGAGATGCCGGCATACACTAATGTGAGGGCAACATTTTCCAATGCCGTTAATCTTGGTAATAAGTTGAATTGCTGAAATACAAAACCAATTTCTTTATTTCTTACTTCAGCCAGTTCGCTATCAGCCATCTTACTTACATCTTGCCCGTTTAATATGTAAGTACCGGAAGTAGGTGAGTCAAGGCAACCCAATATGTTCATCAACGTACTTTTACCGGAGCCGGATGGTCCCATCAATGCCACATATTCGTTTTTATTAATGTCAAGGGTTATTCCTTTGAGTACCTGCAAAACCTGTTTGCCCATGAAGTAACTCTTGCTGATATTTTCCAGGTGAATGATAGCTTGCATCAAAAATTGATTTATTGATTTGATGATAAAGGATTATTGATAACCTTAGGTACTTTAAAATATTTTTCTGTTTTTTCCGGTGCATTGCTCAGGGCTTCTTCCCGGCTTACGGAACCTTTTACCTCATCTTTACGAAGCATGTTGACATTATCACTCATATGCAGCAAGGGCTCAACATTACGGGTGTCCAGTTCGTTAAGTTTATCTACAAAAGCAATCATCTTCTGCAAATCGTTTTTAATTTCAGCTTTGTCGGCGTCATTAAATTCCAGTCTGGCTAAACGAGCAAGATTTTCCACTAATTGGTCCGTTACCTCCATGTAACAAATATAAGCGGAAAGTTGGAAGTTAATTGACCATTGGTGGATGATTTGATTCGGTATGTGGAGTCCGGGCTCCGGCACCTGAACAAAGGCCCCATGCCTGTTCAATAACTCCGAACTTAAAATCCATAACTAAAAAACATTTCTTTATTTTCGCCGCCTCATGGAAAAGAAGAAAGAAATAGTAATGAGTGGCATACGACCCACTGGGTTCCTGCACCTGGGAAACTATTTTGGGGCCCTTCGTAACTACGTAAAAATGCAGGATGAGTATGAATGCTTTTTTATGGTGGCCGATCTGCATTCTTTAACCACACATCCCGATACCAAAGAATTAAAAGCCAATGTACACCGGGTGCTGGCTGAAAATATCGCCAGTGGCCTGGATCCAGATAAAGCTGCGTTATATTGCCAGAGCCATGTTTTTGAAACTTCAGAACTTTACTTGTATTTGAATATGCTCGCTTATACAGGTGAGCTGGAAAAAACCACTACTTTTAAAGATAAAGTTCGCCAGCATCCTGATAATGTGAATGCCGGATTATTGACCTATCCCGTATTGATGGCTACTGATATTTTATTACATCGTGCCTCATTGGTACCTGTTGGTAAAGACCAGGAACAGCACCTGGAAATGTCCCGCAATTTCGCCAACCGCTTTAATCACCGCTATGGCAACGTTTTTCCTGAACCAATTGCCTTTAATTACGGTGATAAACTTTTAAAAGTTCCGGGTTTGGACGGGACTGGTAAAATGAGCAAAAGTGAAAACCAAAATACAGCCCTTTTTTTGGCTGATGAAGACGATGTTATCCGTAAAAAAGTAATGAAAGCAAAGACGGATTCCGGTCCTACGGAAAACTATTCTCAAAAACCAGAGTATATTGAAAATCTCTTTTTGCTGATGCGGCTGGTTAGTGCACCAGGTGTAATTAAAAAGTTTGAAGATGATTATAATAACTGTGTTATTCGATACGGTGATATGAAAAAACAGCTGGGAGAAGATATGGTGCATTTCATTTCCCCCATCCGGGAGAAAGTGAATGGTATATTAAGCGATGAAAAATACCTGAAAGAAGTGATGGAGAAGGGAGCGGAAAAAGCCCGTAAAAGTGCTAAAGCTACGATGGTACTGGTAAAGGAAGCCATGGGACTGAATTATTATTAATCCGCTTATGTTTTTTTAAGAAATAAGTATTTGTGCGGATATATTATTTATATTAGTTTTTTAAACGGGTTAGCGTACTTCTTACATTGTACATCATTATATGGCAAAGACAAAAAAACCAAAACACATTGCTGTGGCCGGCAATATAGGTGCCGGTAAAACTACATTGACAAAAATGCTGAGCAAGCATTACAAATGGATCCCGCAGTTTGAAGATGTGGACCATAATCCATACCTCAACGATTTTTATGAGGATATGCCCCGTTGGAGTTTTAACCTGCAAATATTCTTTTTGAACAGCCGTTTAAATCAGCTGCTCGAAATACAAAGAGGTACAGAAACCGTTATACAGGACAGAACCATATATGAAGATGCCAACATCTTTGCTCCCAACCTGCATGATATGGGATTGATGAGTAAAAGAGATTTTGATAACTATTATCTTTTCTTCAATACGCTTAAATCAATGGTGCAGCCACCAGATCTGCTGATCTATTTACAGGCATCTGTTCCCACACTGGTTGACCAGATCCAAAAGAGGGGAAGGCAATACGAAGAAAACATACGCCTTGATTATTTAAAAAAACTCAACGATTACTACAACAAGTGGATTGATGGTTACAAAGAAGGTTCTTTGCTGGTGATTGATGTAGATAAAAATAAGTTTGCCGAAAAAGAAGAACATTTTGGCGACATCATACAGAAAGTTGACTCGCAGTTATACGGATTGTTTTAATTTTCCTGCGTGAATGTTATAAAACGAATACTGAACAGCAATTTCCATTTTGCCTGGTTGATTTTATTTTTTATACTTCACGGTAATTCCGGTTATATTGGATTACTTTCCCCCGGTGATTTATTGATTTTGTTTCTGCAATACCTGGTATTGGCTGCAGTTATATTTTTTGTGAGTAAAAAACTTTTCCTGCAAACAGTGAATGCGGCGGTATATACAACTTTGTTTTTGCTGGTATTTTTGTTTTTTGAAGACCTGCGGATTTTTACCGGCAAATGGATTACAGCCATTTCTTCTTTCAAAATCTTCTTTCCGCTTTGTTTGCTTATACTGACAGCAGGTTTTTTTATATTCAAAAAAATCAATAGACCTTTTACTCGATTAGGATTCCTGCTGAACTGCCTGTTTATTATTTATGTGGTGATTGATATAGCTGCAACAGGTAAACAACTTTTTGTTTCCATGAAAAAAGTTTCTCCGGTTGTTGATATAAATTATTGTGATACCTGTAAAAAGCCATCAGTATATTTCGTTGTTATGGATGAATACTTTGGTGCAAAAGGATTGAGAGAATATTTCAAGTATGATAATTCCAATTTTGAAAGCCAGTTGCGTCAGAAAGGATTTACGGTTATTGATCATTCCAGAAGTAATTACCGGTTTACGGTATTCTCCATGACTTCTGTATTGAATATGGATTATATAAAAGAATTGGGTGAACAAACTGTTTATAACCAGGATGGGTTTTATAAAGCAATAATTGGTATTAAGCACAACCAGGTTTGTGAACTATTTGCCAAACAGGGATATGATATAATTAATTATTCAGATTTTGATATTGAACATCATACTGCAGGATTGGGATATAACCTGCTTCCATCACAACGAAGTTTGATAAGCAACCGAACGATGTATTACCAGGCAGAAAAATATTTGCCCTATTTTATCATCCGTTATACCGGGTTTACCAAACTGGCTAATTGGCTAACGGATCGTTACATTCTTGTAAATGAATTACGTTTAACACAAACCATTAAGGATGCAAAAAAGAACACTGCAAAACCCGCATTTACCTATTTGCATTTAAATATGCCACATACACCTTATGCTTATGATAGTTCCGGAAACAAAGTAGTAAATACCTGGTTCAAAGATCTTTCTATGAAACAACAGGATAGTATGTACCTGCAATATCTCGTATATACTAATAAACGGATCAATAGTTTTACTGATTCCTTATTAACTGCCACCAAAAATAAAGCAGTCATCATTTTAATGAGCGATCATGGATATAGAGATGCATACAATAAAAGTTCTGAATTAGGCCATCAAAATTTCTTTGCCATCTATGATCAGGTAACGAACAAAGGATTTCAAAGAGACTCCATTACCAGTGTTAACACATTTCGTATTCTTTTTAATGAATTATTTAAAACTTCTTATCCATTACTGAAAGATTCCCTGGTGACGCATTAAAAAAAATACCCTCCCAGGAATGGAAGGGTCGCTGTTGTTCTTAGCAAACAATCGATTAAGACCACTTAAAACTTCGGTGCAGCTTCTGATATCTCATCACCCACAGCCGAAGCATATTTTTCAAAATTATTTCTAAACTGCTGTGCTAAATTTTTAGCAGCAGTATCGTAAGCATTTTTATCGGCCCAGGTATTACGGGGGTTTAAAATTTCTCCCGGTACATTGGGACATTCTTTTGGAATATTCAAATCAAACACCGGCATTGTTTCATAGGCTGCTTTATTCAACTTTCCTTCCAATGCTGCGGTGATCATCGCTCTTGTATATGATAACTTCATCCGGTTGCCTACACCATAAGGACCACCGGTCCAGCCCGTATTCACCAGCCATACATTTACTTCATTTTCTTTCATCTTTCTGCCCAGCATTTCTGCATACTTTGCAGGATGCAATGGTAAAAAAGGTGCACCAAAGCAGGCGCTGAATGTTGACTTGGGTTCGGTAATACCAGCTTCGGTACCCGCAACTTTAGCAGTATAACCACTGATGAACTGGTACATGGCTTGTCCGGGTGTTAATCGGCTGATGGGCGGAAGAACGCCATAGGCATCGCACGTTAAAAAGAAAATGTTTTTAGGAGTATTGCCTATAGATGGTTCCAGCGCATTGCTGATAAAATGTAACGGGTAACTTACTCTCGTATTTTCAGTAATTGTTTTACTGCTGAAGTCAATTTTATTGGTGCCGGGATAGAAGGTCACATTCTCCACCAGTGCACCTGGCCGAATAGCATGAAAGATCTCCGGTTCTTTTTCTTCACTCAGGTCAATGGTTTTAGCATAACAACCACCTTCAAAATTGAATACGGAACTCTCATTCCAGCCATGCTCATCATCGCCAATTAATTTACGGTTAGGGTCGGCACTCAATGTTGTTTTTCCTGTGCCACTCAGGCCAAAGAAAATGGCCGTATCTCCATCACAACCCATATTGGCACTGCAATGCATACTTAATACATTGGCTTTTTCCGGCAATACAAAATTGAGCATGGTAAAAATGCCTTTCTTCATCTCGCCGGTATAACCGGTACCACCTATTAAAATAGTTTTATGTGTAAAACTGATAATAGCAAAGTTATCTGTACGGGTTCCATCAACGGCAGGGTTTGCTTTAAATCCCGGGGCATGAATGATATGCCAGTTAGGTTTAAAGCTTTCCAATTCTGGTTCCGTTGGACGAATAAACATGTTATAACAAAACAAATTGCTCCACGGATTTTCATTGATCACCCGCAGATTTAGGCGATAACGATCATCTGCACAAGCCTGGCAATCCCTTACCCAGATTTCTTTACCCTGTAAATAATCCACCATTTTTTTATGCAGCTGCAGGAAATATTTTTCTTCAATGGCTATATTGAAATCGTTCCAGTTAACGGTATGCTCCGTGATGGTATCTTTTACAATAAACTTATCCTTAGGGGAGCGGCCGGTAAACTGCCCTGTTTTTATCACTAGGGCACCGGTATCATTTAATTCGCCTTCGCCTCTCTGGAGTGTTTGTTCGGTTAGTTCTTCGGGGTTAAGCTGATAGTGTATATCATCTGAAACCTGTAAACCCAATTTTATCAACGCATCGGGTGAAATCATCAACGTTGGAATCGACATAGTTTGCTGTTGTTTTTTGTAGAAGCCGCAAAACTATATTTAAAAGATATTCTAAACAAACAAGCGTTAGTTTACAGGATAGTTACTATTCAACTAAGTACTGGTTTTGTTGAAAACCATTTAGCGGTACTTGCAAATTATTGGACGACCGCAATCGTTTGCGAGGATTTATAGAAAGATGCCAATATTTTGCTGAATAGTTAGAAAATTGACAAGACAGGTTGGATTTACTGGGCGGGCTATTAAAGTCTTGGGAAGCTGTGGTTGTGTCACTCACTTGTGCGTTCAGAACATTGCTGAACAATTTTGTGTGTATAGAAAAAATCCTTCCGCTGTTACCCGCCAGACTCCCGCTTGTGGCGGGATTCAGACGGGCATTATCCATTTTGTTGAATGCCGTAAAACAAAACAAGTTAAATTGCCGTTTCAATTAATTGCCACATGAAATATCTTCCTTTAAACCCGGAAATCTTTATTCAAAACCGCCAGCGGTTTGTACAAAAAATGGAAAAGAATTCCATTGCGATCTTTAACAGTAACGATGAATTACCAATGAATGGTGATGCGTTGCATCGTTTCAAACAAAATTCTGATCTGTACTGGTTAAGCGGTATTGAACAGGAAGATACCATGGTGATCTTGTTCCCGGATAACCCCGATCCAAAATTCAGAGAAGTACTGGTATTAGTTCGCCCCAATGAACTAAAAGAAAAATGGGATGGTCACCGTTTAAGGGCCAGCGAAGGAAAAGCCATTTCAGGAATGCAAACCATTGTATGGTTAGATACCATTGAGGCATTAGTACAAACATGGATCCATTTGGCAGATACTATTTACCTCAACACAAATGAAAACGACCGCAAAGCCAGTTGGGTTCCCGTTCGTGACTATCGTTATGCAGAGCTGATGAAACAACGTTATCCGTTGCATAACTATAAACGTTCAGCCAAACTCATGAAGGAGTTGCGGGCAATTAAAACAGCACTGGAAGTAGAAGTAGTGCAAAAAGCAGTTGACATTACTGAAAATACGTTTCGCCGTTTATTACAATTTATTAAACCCGGCGTGATGGAATATGAAATTGAAGCAGAAATATTTCATTCCTTCCTTAGCCAGCGGGCAACCGGACCAGCCTATGGTTCTATCATCGCCAGTGGCGACAGGGCCCGAACATTACATTATGTAAGCAATAGTGAAGAATGTAAAGATGGTGAATTGATTTTGATGGATTTTGGTGCGGAGTATGGTGGCTATTGTGCCGACTTAACCAGAACCGTTCCCGTAAATGGTAAATTTGGCAGAAGACAAAAGACTGTTTACAATGCTTGTCTGCATTTACATGATTATGCCAAGAGCATATTAAAACCGGGCATCTCTATTGTTGATTATACCGATAAAGTAGGAGAAGAAGCTACACAAGTATTTTTAAAGATTGGTTTGCTCAGGAAAAGTGATGTTAAGAATGAAGACAAAGAAAACAGGGCTTACCGTAAATATTTATATCATGGCATCTCTCATCATTTGGGAATTGATGTACATGATTTGGGAACAAGAACAGAACCCATCAAAGCAGGTATGTTATTTACAGTTGAACCGGGTATCTATATTGAAGAAGAACAAATGGGTGTGCGGATAGAAAATAATATCTGGATAACAAGGAATGGGCATAAAGACCTGTTCAAAAATATTCCGATTACTGTAGAAGAAATAGAAGCATTGATGAAAAAGTAAACTTAATTTGACGATTTGAAAATTTGATGATGTACCGATGGTAGTCTGTTGTGGTTATCTAATTTTCAAATCACCAAATCTTCAAATTATCAAATCGAAAATGAAACAAATCCCCAACATTTTTACATTACTCAATTTAGTATTTGGAAGTATTGCTATCATTTTTATTTTACAAACCGGCGAAAGTATTGTTTCTGTTAATGAGGGATTAGTGTACCAGCAATTGCCGGAGAAAATTACCTGGGGCTGTATTTGTATTGGAATAGCTGCTGTTATTGATTTCTTGGATGGCTTTGTGGCAAGATTATTTAATGCCACTTCCGAAATGGGGAAGCAATTAGATTCTTTAGCTGATGTAGTGAGTTTTGGTGTGGCCCCGGGGATGATTTTGTTTCAGTTGCTCCGTATCAGCTTTGCAGGACAGGATAATGGCCTGGATGTATCTGTAGCCTGGTTATTACCTGCATTAATTTTTCCGGCGGCCGGGGCTTATCGTTTAGCCAGGTTTAATATTGATGCTTCCCAGCAATATGGTTTTAAAGGTGTGCCGATACCAGCGGCTGGTTTGGTGGTAGCTGCTTTGCCTTTTATTGTGTTTTATAATTCGTTTAGCCTCGCCTCTGTAATTGTAAATAAATGGTTTTTATATGCTGTGATCCTGTTTATGAGCTGGTTAATGATAAGCACATTGCCATTAATGGCATTAAAGTTTAAAGACTTCAGCATTAAAAATAATTTGCCCAAATTTATTTTGTTAGCCATTGCTGTTATAGCTGCAATTATTTTAAAATGGGCAGCAGTACCGGTAGTGTTCATTGCCTATGTTGTGTTATCTTTGGCCTTCAAAAATCAAAAAGCATGACCTATACTGTTCAGATAAAAGTAATGCCGCTGAAAGAATTGTTAGACCC
>JACPOD010000029.1 GCA_016185185.1 Sphingobacteriales bacterium
GGAACGGCCATGATATTTTGCCACCATGCGCAGGCAGGTGGGGCCACAGTCCATGGCATCAAGTTGTTGGAAAAAAGGGAATTCAAAAAAACGACTCATCAAAATTGTGAGATAAGTGTCTAATGAGTTTTATGTTTCTCATTAAACACTTTTCAATAATTAGTAATTGCTTGTACCCTTACAGAACGATGAAGAACAAGGAGAATCGCAAAGAGTCCATGTGTTGGTACTACCATCTGGATTTGTTCCAAAAAAAGTATAGTCACAATAACATGATCCACCAGAATACCTTGTCCCACTAATAATCGAATACCCACCAATTACCTCTCTCATTTCTGAGTGGCTTAATAATTTAAGCCCGTTTAGTTTCATTTCTTTCATAATAAAAATTTTAATTTTAAATGATACAGTAGTTGCACACTATACCGAAAGTAAAACTAGTCAAAGGCAACTATTTATGTTCAAGCAACATAAATCTTTGAACTGTTTTATAGTGTTTACTAAAAGCATTCCTTTAATTTTGTAATCACAGTCTCATTAATAATTTTGTTGGCTTCGCTATTAGTTGTTGGGCCACCTGCATTAAAATAAATAATTTGTCCTTTTTCATTAAAAATTATATTAGTTGGATACCCTTGGTTAAAGTTTAGTAGACTGCATTTTTCATATGAAGTGTAATAAATTGGAAATTCTAAAGCATATTTTTTCGTGACTCTTTCAACTGCCTCTTTGTTCTCAAATGTAAAAGAAACAAATTGGAATTTTGTTTGACCTTTAAACTCATTATATACTCTATTCAATGCATCAAATTCTGCAACACAAGGCGGGCACGATTCAAACCAAAAATTCATAAATGTAACTTTACCAACAAGATCTTTTTTTGAAACTGATTTGCCATTGCTTCCTTTTATAACGAAATCAACTGATTCTTTTCCAATATATTTTTTTAGCGCTTCCTTATATTTTTCAATCGCCCCAGAGTCTGCTTCTACAATCGCTTGACAATACATATTCTTTGGAAGAAAGGAAACAATTAATATGAATAATATTTTACTCATGTAAACTGTTTTTTAATTGAGTACATTTAAATTAGCTTCAATAGCCTAAAAAAACATTTTGGCTATTGAAGCTTACAGCTATTGGTTTATTGTACCGCTGCTTTGACAATAAGTTATTGAACAAGGGGTATTGCACATATACCAAGTACCACCGTTTGCGCCAGATGTCATAAAATCGCAATAACATCCGCCTTGATTGTAACGAGTTCCAGTTAGAACTAATTCTCCTCCCCCAATTATTGATTTCATTTCTAATGGGCTTAATTCTTTTACTTTTCCTAATAATTTTTTCATAATAAAAATTTTAATATTAATAGTATAGCAGTTGCAGGCTACACCAATTTTTGTGGTCATTCAATGGCAACTATTTGTGGCTATATTAAGGCAAATCATTGAATGTTTTTATTGTTCCAAGATTTTAGTATTATTCAGTTTTTATACCTTTACAAACGGAACTTATCATTTCAAAAAAAATGTATCCACGTATTTAATGTTGTATTTCAAACTTCTGGCATAAGCTTAATACAATCATTACAATCATCATTATTTGCAATTTCATTTGTGCAATTATATTGTTATTTTAATTTCAAGAATTATACTAGCAAATAACTCACATCATTTAAGCTAAATTCTTTCGGTAATTGAAAACCATTTACAAAAAAAGTCGGCGTAAATTCAATTTCTTTATCTTTACACCATTCAGCCATTGCTTTCACTTTATTATTTTGCTTTATAAGTTGACCATTCAAAGGATATTTACTGGCAAACAACTCGTAGTTTTTTTCTTTCATACTATACCAGTCATTCAACCCTTTTTTGATAATAGTCTTATCCCCTTTTTCATCAAGTGCCAGTAAATGTTTTACAGGCTTGTTTCGATAATCTTTTTCCTCCGTTGTCACTGTAAAAATTATTTGTACCTTTAAATTATCATTTTCTTCCAGCATTCTATCTATTATTATGTGTGCTTTTGAACATGGACCACAATACGGGTTGCAGACTTTTACAATAGTATTGGTGGCTGATGGGTTACCTAAAATTATACCCAAATCTTTTTTTAGAATACTAATTTGTTTTTGTTTTTTTAATAATAACTCGAATATACCCGGGTCATTTTTCAATCGGTAGAAACTGTACCTGTATTGTGTTGCTTCAGTCACCTTTACTAAAAGCGGCTTTAACAGCCACCATAATAATACCGGGATTGTATAAATTACAAAACTTTGCATTAAGAAATAAAAATCCATCCTTATATAAGTAACACTATTTGTAATTAAAGACGTAAAAAATTCAGCCAGTAATAAAATTTGTACTGCCATGCACAGAGGGCACCATTGCTTTATCACACGCCATTGATAATAAACAGAAAATACAGTAAAAGGAATTGCCAGCATATTTAGCAAAGCAAGAATGTATAAAACGGACAGATTTCCCCCCACCAGTGAAAGTAATAAAAGGCCCCCTGTAAAATAAAAGAAGCCTAATTCACTCCAGCTTAACCAAGCAATAATTTTAGCTTGTTTTGAAGCGAGTACCGCATTACAACTGGTCTGTTTAGATAGTCCGCAAATTTTTTGCAGAAAAGAATTTGAATTATCTATTTCATACCACAACAACATGGAAGTAATAGTACAACCCGTTAATTTCAATAAAAGTAAAATAAACCCTATAGTATTAAATGGTGAATGTGTAAAAGAGGATAATATAGCAATAAAGATAAGTCCGGCTATAATAAAGTGTACTTTAACTTGTTCAGTTATTTCTTTTTTTTGTACAAATCTATCTTCTTTTGCTCCGGACTTTTCTGTTGCTTCTGCTAATAACACCACTCCTGACCATTCTTTTAGAAACTTCTCTTTGCTTTTATCCAATTGGGATTTAAAAGAATCATTTTTTATATAAAAAATCATATTATCACTTATTGCAGTAACTACCATAAAATTATGCCGAGTTGAAGGAGTATGAGCAATGAAAGGAACAGGTATTTCATTCAAACTTTCTTTATTTACTTGTGCAACTATACAATTAATGTGTAATTCGCCCATGACAGCTTTTACAGCAGCTATATTTGGGTAATTGGGGTTTTCTTTTACCAGTCTTTCAATTGTAGAGTTTGTAACAGATATGTTTAATAATTTAACTATTTGCTGTGTTACGGCAACTATTTCATCGCTAGAAGGAGATGATAAGGCTTGAAACATCCTGAAAAAATTATTTTTAATAAAACTCTGAAAAGTTTTTTCTATTGCCAAATTTTACTGGTTGTAAAATACAACCACTCCTTAACAAATATTTTGATTGTTGGAATAAAAAATAATTGATAGCTTAGTTATACCATTTAAACTAATCGTATGATAAACGGCAACGCCTTATCAAAACTGCGGCAGCTAAAAGGGATTAAACAGCAGCAATTAGCAAAGAAAATCGGCATCAGCCAGCAGGCCTTATCCAAATTAGAACAGAGAGAAAAAATTAATAAAGAAAAGTTTGAAGCAATATTAGCTGCCCTTAAAATAAGCGCAGTAGAATGGGAGCAAATACAAAAGTTATTACCCCCCCCGCACATAATGAGAAATAATTAAGCCACAGGCTCGTTATCCTTCCATCTCCACAAATACATACTGGCATAGGTACGGTACGGGCTCCATTGCTGTGATATTTTTAAAATCTTATCCCGCATTATTTTTTTCTTACGGTGTTTTAAACCGTACAAACCTATTACTGCCTGGCATAATCCTAAATCATCAATGGCAAACACGTCTTCTCTGCCCAGTGAAAACATGAGTATCATTTCCACCGTCCATTTACCTACTCCTTTAATTTGTGTAAGCAATGCAATCACTTCTTCATTATTCATTGCATACAGTTGCTTGTCGGTAATTTTGTTTTCGACAAAGAACCGGCAAACATTCTG
Organism: Sphingobacteriales bacterium; assembly: GCA_016185185.1. Lineage (GTDB taxonomy): Bacteria > Bacteroidota > Bacteroidia > Chitinophagales > Chitinophagaceae > AWTP1-9. The sequence continues at coordinate 3,973 of JACPOD010000029.1, forward strand.
TATGTAGGAAGCTTTGGCGTTGCTTAAACCAATAGCTCTTAATTTTTCAAATGGCGTATCAATAACCTGCTGAGGATTTGGTTCCTTTTTACCATATAACTCTAAAAACCTCCGGTGGAATACAGCTGCAACTTTTGTGGAAAGTTGCTGGCTCATAATAGAACTGCATAAGTGGAGGCAAATGTTTTTTCGTTTATGGATTTTCACCACGCCAATTTTTTCAATAACCGGTCTTAACTTTTCGTCCTGCCTTAAGAATTCTATTGCATCCATATGTTCATCATTTAGCTGCTACTCCAGCTCATGGTTCCATCTTTTTCATCTTTTAACTGAATGCCAATGGAAGCCAGTTGGTTTCTTATTTTATCGGAAGTAACAAAATCTTTTCTTCCTTTTGCTTCTTTGCGTATGTCAATCAACAACTGCATCACCCCCTGTAACTTTTCATTATCTGCTGCCGATACATTTTGCAAACCCAAAATATCTTCCACATAAACCTTCATCTGCTTTTTCAATAATTCAACAGTTGTTTTTGATAAAGCAGTTACAGGAATGATTTTATCTTTAATAGAGTTGATCACCGGTACCAGTTCAAACATGTTAGCCAGTACTTTAGCCGTATTAAAATCATCGTTAATAAACTCATCAAATTCGGCTACGAGCTTCGAGCATTTAGCATCAAGTTCCGTATCTCCTGCTGTCATCTGTAATCCGTCATCTGTCAACTTACTCAACGCTTCGTATGCTTCCCACAAACGCTTCAATCCTTTTTCTGCTGCCTGCAATGCTTCATTACTAAAATCAAGGGTACTCCGGTATTGGGTTTGTAAAATAAAAAACCGAACCACCATGGGGTGATATGCTTTTTCTAAAATGGGATGATTACCACTAAACAGTTCTGTTAGCTTAATAACATTGTTGTAACTCTTACCCATTTTTTTACCATTGATGGTGATCATATTGTTGTGCATCCAGTAGCGAACTGGCGCCGTATGATTGCAGATGGTACTCTGTGCAATTTCACTTTCATGATGCGGGAACTGCAGATCCATTCCACCGCCATGAATATCGAATTGTGCCCCTAAATATTTTGTGGCCATTGCCGAGCATTCAATATGCCAGCCGGGATAACCCACACCCCAGGGGCTCTTCCATCGCATGATGTGCTCTGGTGCAGCAGCTTTCCATAATGCAAAATCAGCACGGTCTCTTTTCTCTTCCTGTCCATCTAACTCCCTGGTGGTTTCAAACAACTCTTCAATTACACGGCCACTCAATTTTCCATAATCATAATTAGCCGCATATTTTTTTACATCAAAATAAACAGATCCGTTTACTTCGTAGGCATACCCCGCCTCTATCAATTGTTCAATCATGCCGATCTGTTCTACTATATGCCCGGTGGCAGTTGGTTCAATGGAAGGAGAAACGGTGTTGAATAAATGCATTGCCCAATGAAAAAGGTTAGTATATTTCTGCACCAGCTCCATGGGCTCTAATTTTTCGAGAATCGCTTTATCAGCAATTTTATCGGTTGCTTCTCTTCCTTCTTCTTCAAAGTGGCCGGCATCGGTAATATTGCGAACATAACGGACCTTGTATCCTAAGTGATTAAGATACCGGTACACCACATCAAACGTAATATATGGCCGGGCATGACCAAGATGGCTTTCTCCGCTTACTGTTGGTCCGCACACATACATACCCACATGACCGGGTGTAAGTGAAGTAAACACCTCCTTCTGCCGGGTTAAACTATTATAAACTTTTAATTGAGACATATTATGAAATTGAAAGTCGGTAATTAAATACAAATATATTCAGGGAAAACAAAAAGAGTATTTGTTGCATCAGCAACAACAGCACATTTTTAAAGAGGGGTATTTCTGCATCGGTTTCAAAAATAATATCTTTCTCCTGATAAGTAAAGAAATTATTGGTTGTGTTTTATTTTTAACAGGGTAATAATAGGATAATGATCTGAAAGCTCTCTGCTGATACGCCGGTAGCTTTCAACAGAAAAACGTTCATCCGCAAAAATATTGTCAATACGAAGGGTAGGCGAAAGCCGGGTAAAGGTTCTGCCAATACCCCAGCCTTTTTTTACAAATGCATCCTGCAGATCGTTTTTAACGGTACGGTAAGCATAAGAACCCGGAACATCATTAAAGTCTCCGCATACAATTACAGGGTAAGGACTTTGCCGGATATATTTTGCTACTGTATCTGCCTGCTCCATTCTTTTATAAAACCCCCTTTTGATCTTTCGTAAAACATTTTTCGATCCATCTTCAATGCTTTCATCGTTATCTACCGGGTTTTCTACAAAGTCATATTCTTTGTTCCCGAAATATAAGGACTGCAGGTGGATATTAAATACCCGTACTGTATCTGTGGGTAAAGCAATATCGGCATACATAAAAGAATAATTATACGTACCGGCATGCTTAAAAATATGTTGCTGGTTGACGATGGGGTATTTGCTGAAGATGGCTTTACCAAAATGAAGTTTGATCTGGCGCAGGTGTACACTATCCAAAGGATGGGACTGTATAAAATGATAGGGCATTCCCAATTTCTTGGTTTGCTCCGCAATGGTATAGTTGCTGTCACGGGCAGGTAGTGTATAAGCATATTCCTGGAAACAGGCAATAGCAGGTTGTTCTTTTCTTATAAGTGCAAACATGTTTTCTTTAATCTCCGGTTCTTTTTTATTATCGTAATAATCAAACATGTGTACATTCCAGCTCATTACTTTTATTGCACCCTGTTCGTTTTCTTTATTGGCAGAAAGGTTGAGGCCAAATGTTTCTCTTGCAGTTTTCCAACCAAGTAATAAAACAACAAGTGATATAAGTGAGCGGCGGGTTTTTTTTATAAACAACCAGAAAAAAAGAAAGACTGCCAATAATAAAAACAAAACCGGGAACCCAAGTGTGAGTACACCAAAAAGCCAAAATCGTTGGGGGTTAACATAAGGCGTGATGCAAGCGAGAACGAATAACAAGGCCACTACCAGGTTGGTAATAATAAAAAAGTGTTTTGTAAACCTCCTAAGGGCAGATGGCATGAGTTATTATTAAGCGGGCATCACTCACTGGCTTTACGCAATATTTCTTTTTCTTCTTCGGTAAGCATGTGATATCCATTTTGCGAAATTTTATCTAATATTTCATCAATCTTTTGCTCCGTAACATTGGTTGTTTTTTTATACGGTTGTTTGCCTTTCGTATTATAAAACAACTGCTGCTTTACAGGTTTTTGTTTTTTAGATGGTTTATCAGGATTAAATAAATTCAGCATCCAATCCCAGGCAGTATTCATCCATTCACCCAAATCATGCCCTTTTTTTAACCGGGAAATAAAAACAAAACCCATTACAGCACCTCCTAAATGTGCCAGGTGATGCGCAAATGCATCGCCACTTAAACCTGCGAAATCAAGCAGCACATAAATCATAGTTATCACCCAAAGCGGAATGCCCCCGTTTAACTGGCGGAAAATGCGGTAATCGGGTGTTAATACTGTAGTGGCAACCGCAACTGCCATAACTCCCGCACCAGCACCAAAATAAGAATCTGATTGAAGCAGGGGTTGTAATCTTGGTATAACAGCAAAGGATAATAAATAAAGAATCATCCCTGCCAGTGAACCATAAATATATATTGGGATAAGTTTACTGTTTCCCGTTAAATCCTGCAGAATGTATCCAAAAGCCCATAACCAGAACATGTTTCCGATCAATCCCCATATTTTGATCTCCGAAAACATATGCAGGAGGATAGCCCATGGCCGGTACAATAAATTTTCTGCTTTGGCCGGAACAGTGACCCATTTAAAAACATTTGTAAAAAAAGCCTGGTCTGTTGAATTGGTGAGATAATAAATAATAAGTACAAAATAAAACAGCACAAAAACAACCACGTTAACGGCAATTAAATTAAACAGGGAGTTGTTATCATCTCCAAACAATGTTTTTCTCCGTGGTTCATATTCATACTCCCGAACGCCCATAATAAATGTGTTTTCAAAAAAAGTAAAAACTGATTTATAAAATTACAAAAAGCAGGGCGTTTTGTTTACCTGCCGTTTACGATTAATAAAAATTTCGCCGGTCTTTTTTATTCCATATATAAACCAGTAACAGACCAACTACAGCCCCACCCAGGTGAGCGAAGTGGGCAACATTATCTCCAGCTGAATTTTGTATTCCTGAAAACAGTTCAATGGCTGCATATATCAATACAAACCATTTTGCTTTCATGGGTATAAAAAAATAAAAATATATCAGGCTGTTAGGGAAGGTATAACCAAATGCTGCAAGAATGCCAAATACCGAACCGGAAGCACCCACAGTTGGCGTTGAAAAATTAAGATCAGTATATTGTTTAAAAAATTCTATGGCTTGTTGTGAATAACTACTATTTCCAGGATTGTTTTGCCATTCCCTTAAAAAACTTGGTATAGGATCGTAATTCTGTAGATTGTGCTGGTTGTAAACACTAATAAAATTATTGAGTGTTGGGTTTGTTTTAAAAGCGGCCAGCTCATTCATTAAAGAAGCCCCCTCATAATACAATACTCCCATATGTGCCAATGCTGCACCTATTCCGCACAATAAATAAAAGGTTAGGAATTTTTTAGGCCCCCAATAGTTTTCTAATGTACTGCCAAACATCCACAGGGCAAACATGTTAAAAAACAAGTGCCCAAAACTTCCATGCATAAACTGGTAAGTAATGATCTGATGCGGCTTAAATAAAGAGGACTGAAAACTATGCAACGCAAATGTATCTGTGATCCATCCACCATGAGAACCTTCAAAAGTTATTATTGCAAAATAGACAAGTGCATTAATGATCAGCAAATTTTTGATGATCATTGGTAATATTTCAAATCTGCCGGGCCTGAATTCTGTCATCGTCTTAAAAAATTAAGTTTCAAATTTCGTTATTCTCAATTGCAAGCTTACGTTAAATTGTTTTAACGCAAACACAGTGCCGCTACATTTTCTATATGATGGGTATGCGGAAACATATCTACGGGCTGAATTTTTTCAACGGTATATTTTTCATTCAGCAACTGCAAATCCCTTGCCTGTGTAGCCACATTACAGCTTACATAAACGATACGTGGTGCTTCTGTCTCCAGTAATTTCCTTACCAGTTTCTCATGTATGCCTGCTCTTGGCGGGTCGGTTATCAAAACATCCGGTTTGCCGTGATGTGCAAAAAACGCATCTGTACAAATATCAATTACATCACCGGCATAAAACTCAGCTTTTGTTATATTATTTAATGCTGCATTTTCTTTGGCATCATCAATCGCCTCTTTAATGGTTTCAACCCCAATTATTTTTTGGGCTTGTTTGCTTACAAATATGCCAATGCTTCCTGTACCACAATACAGGTCATATACAACTTCATTGCCGGTAAGCCGGGCAAAATCACGGGTTACCTGGTATAATTTTTCGCCCTGGTAAGTATTGGTTTGAAAGAATGACTTAGGACCAATCTTGAACTGAAAGTCTTCCAACGTTTCAATCACATAACCTTTACCATAAAATACCTGCGGGTCCAGGTCGTACAAACTGTCGTTGTGTTTTGTATTGATAGTATATAATAAAGTAGTAATAGCAGGAAAAGCTTTCTTCATTTCAGATAACAGCAAATTTATTTTTACTTCATCGGCTTCACCCAAAACTACATTTACCATTATTTCCCCGGTTGTACATATACGCAACTGCATAGTGCGAAGAAAGCCAAGATGTTGCTTAATATCATAAAAAGAAAATCCATGTTTGATACCAAATTCTTTTACCCGGTTTCGGATTGCATTGGTAGGTTCTGCCTGCAAATAACATTGGTCAATATCCACCACTTTATCAAACACACCTTTCGCATGAAAGCCAGCCACATCTGCTTCGCTGCTAATGGCTTCATCTTTTATTTCATGTGAAAGTAAAAACCGTTTATTGCCAAAAGTGTATTCCATCTTATTGCGGTAATGAACAGGATGGTCAGCACCAATGATTGTTTGAATGGGTGGCAGCTTAATTTTTCCAATACGTTTCAACTGGTCTTCTACCTGTTGTTGTTTGTATTGCAACTGCTTCTCATAACTCAGCATTTGCCACTGGCAACCACCGCATACACCAAAATGAAGGCAAAAAGGTTCAATTCTGTCTTTTGAATATTCATGATAACGGGTTATAAAACCTTCTCCCCAATCTTTTTTGTTTTTATATACAAACACATCGGCTACATCGCCGGGTACAGCATTTTCAACAAAGATGACTTTGCCATCCACTCTTGCTATGGACTTTCCTTCTGCCGCATAGCTTTCTATTTTAATTTTCTCCAGCGTTATTTTCTTATTTTTTCTGCTCACGGCGCAAATGTAAAACATAAAACCGCCATTATTCCGTTATAGGGCTTTGCATTCTTTTAACAACCGGAATGCTTGTTTTAGCCATCTTTATTTATCAATTTCGCACCGTGAAAAGACTATTGACAGCATTCATCCTGGTATCCGCGGCAGCTTCGGCACAAACCGGCTATTCTATTGCCGCATCCTTTAAACCATTTACAAAAGGTTACCTCTACCTGGGGCATCATTTTGGCGCAAAGAAAATGGTAGTAGATTCCGCTTTAATTGACAGTAAAGGACAGGCAAATTTTAAAGGAAAAGAGAAACTTCCCGGCGGGATTTACCTTGTTGTGAACCCACAGAAAAGTGTTTATTATGAGATATTGATGGATGAAAAGCAAAATTTTACGGTTAGCGGCGATACTGCAGACCTCGTGAACTCAATAAAAGTAAGTGGCTCGTTTGAAAACGAGCTTTTTCTCAGTTATCAAAAAAGTTCGGCGCAAAAATTCAAACAAATACAAAAACTCAACAGCGATCTTTCAAAAGCCAAGTCAAAAAAAGATTCTGCAGTTATTGAAGCACAAATAAAGGGTGTAAACAAAGCCAACCAGGATTATCGTAATACCATCATCAAAAAATATCCCAATACCTTACTGGCCTCTCTATTCAACACGTTAAAAGAACCGGTTGCCCCCGCAGCGTTACAAAACCCACGTACACATAAAGATTCTGCGGAAGCATACTATTATTATAAAAGTCATTACTGGGATGGTGTAAGTTTTACGGATGCCCGTTTATTGCGTACACCTTTTTTTGAGGCAAAGCTTGACCGGTATCTTCAGCAGGTGGTAGTACAGGATCCCGACAGTGTAAAAAATGAAGTGGACTGGATCGTATTATACAGCAGGGCTAACAGAGATATGTTTAAATATTTTATCAGCAAGTTTACCAGCGATTATTTCTATCCAAAAATAATGGGGCAGGATGCTGTTTTTTTGTTGTTGTTTCAAAAGTATTATTTACCCGGAGAAGTGGATTGGTTTAATGAACAACAGATGAAAGAAATCAACAACAGGGGTTATAGCCTTATGGCAAATCAGTTGGGTGATGTAGCGGCCGATTTAAAATTACTGGACACTGCTGGTAAAGACAAAAACCTTTTTTCCGTAAACGCACCTTTTACAGTAGTTTGTTTTTGGGATCCCGATTGCAGCCATTGCAGAGAAGAATTGCCAAAACTTGACTCAATGTACACAGCCAAATGGAAAGCACAGGGTGTGGCAATTTATGCCGTGTTAATGGATTCGCTGAGAGCAGATAACCCGGAGAGCTGGGAAAAAATTGGCGCCATTAAAAAGAAATGGCTCGAGTTCATTGATCAGCACAATCTTAATGACTGGGTAAACGTTTATCAAACGCCGCAGATGAAAGCCAGTGATTATGCTGCTAAAATTCCAAGCCCAAGGCAGTTATACGATGTGTATCAAACACCCACATTATATTTGCTGGATAAAAACAAAAAAATAATCGCCAAAAAACTTGACCTGTACCAGGTAAATGAACTGATTCAATACAAGCTGAAAAACAAAAAAACGAATTGAGCATGAAAAAACTACTGTTTACTTTATCTGTTGTATGCTTTTTGTTTGCTGCAAAGGCACAAACAATTTTTTCATACGGCCCGTATAAAGTATCAAAGGAAGAATTTTTAAGGGCATTTAATAAAAACAACCAGGGGGCAGAGAATAAAGAAAAAGCAATTAAAGAATACCTCGATCTTTATTCAAAATTCAAATTAAAAGTACAGGCTGCAAAAGCAATGAGGTTAGATACGTTACCCAATCAAAAGTCTGACCTGCTGAGTTATGAAACTCAATTACAGGATACTTATATGAGTGGCGAAAATTTTATGAACGACCTGGTAACAGAGGCTTTTGAAAGAAGTAAAACAGATGAGGAAATTGCTCACCTGTTTATCCCCATCCTTGATAAGAATGATACAACGCTTGCAAAACAAAAAGCAGATAAAGCTTATACGGATTTAAAAAATGGCCTTCCCTTTGAAAAAGCAGTTGATAAATATGTATCGCTGACAGAATATAAAGCAAACAAAGGCTATATCGGTTTTATAACTGTTTTCTCGCTGCCCTACACACTGGAAACATTGATCTACAAATTACCTGCAGGTGGTTTTAGCGCCATCTATAAAAGCAAAGCAGGATATCATATATTTAAAAAAATATCTGAAAGACCGGCTGTTGGTTCATTAAAAGTTGCTCAATTATTGCTTGCCTATCCTGAAGGTGTTACGGAAGAAGAAAAAACACAAAAAAGAATACTGGCAGATTCTTTATATAAAGCACTTGTACAGGGGGCTTCATTTAATGATATGGTAAAACAATTCAGCGAAGATAAATTTACCTACCAGAATAATGGTGAAATGCCTTTTGTAACATTGGGAAAATATGATTCAAAGTTTGAAAATGCAGCTTACAGTATTGAAAAAGAAAACGGGTATAGTGTTCCTGTTGAAACCGCAACAGGTATACATATCATTAAACTATTAAAAAAAATACCAGTTAGTACCGATGATAAAAACCCCGATGTGGTAGCCTCTATGCAACAACAGGTACGTGTTTCAGACAGGATGATGGTTGCACAAAACAAACAGCAGCAGGAAATATTAAAACAGGTGCAGTACAAAAAAATTCCGTTTGATGAAAAAAGCCTCTGGAAAATTTCTGATTCTGCTTTACGTTCTTCCAACTATCAGCAATATTTCAAATCAATAAAGAAAACACCGCTGTTCTCCTTTACCAAACAAATATTCTACAGTACAGATTGGGTAATTTTTATTAAAGGAAGAAGTATGGGGGATAACAACCGCAATACTCCTGAATATTTTAAAAAAGAAATGGAGGAATATGTAAAATTTGCATCACAGGAATATTATAAAAAACACCTGGACGAATACAAGCCCGATTACAATTTCCAGATACAGGAATTTAAAGAAGGTAACCTTTTGTTTGAAATTATGGAAAGAAATGTATGGAGCAAAGCAGGTGCAGACTCGGTGGGGCTCAAAAAATATTACGATCAGCATAAAGAAAAATATAAATGGGAACCAAGTGTGGATGCCATTATTATCACCTGTGCAGATGAAGCTTCTACGCAGGCTGCCATGAAAAAAATTAAAGCAGACCCTTCTTCCTGGAAAAAAATGGCAGAGGAGTTTGAAGGCAAAGTACAGGCAGACAGCGGCCGGTTTGAAATGGGACAAATTCCTGTTGTGGAAAGAACAAATTTTGAAAAAGGTTTAGTTACGCTGCCATTAAAAAATGAACAGGATGGCAGTGCAGTTTTTTCATATATCGCAGCTGTTTATCATGAAACGGCCCAGCGCAGTTTTGAAGAAGCCCGGGGGTTGGTTATAAACGATTATCAATTGGTACTGGAAGAAAAATGGATTGAGCAATTAAAGAAAAAATATCCAGTCAAAACAGATGAAAAGGTTTTAAAGTCACTGTTTTAATACAGATAAAAATAAAAAATTATGCCAGAGAATAAATCTCTGGCATAATTTTTTAACGTATGTGTACTTAACCAATAAGTACATTATGAAAAAAGTATGTTTCATTCTTTCGTTCGTGTTATTAATGAATTACTCTTATTCGCAGGGAAAATTTTTTTTAGAAGGCGGGTTTAATGCTGCCAACATCAGTACAACCAGCAATGGTTCTGTTGATAAAGCCAAAATGCTACCCAGTTTTCATGCAGGAATCGGTTCTACGTTTGGAATATCCAAATTTTTTGATTTAGAAACAGGTATTTTTTTATCGGGAAAGGGTTCTAAAACGGAAACATATTTTTCACAAAGCACTACAGACAATTATGTAAAAGCAAAGTTTAATCCTTTTTATCTTGAAATTCCTTTGTATGGAAATCTTAATTTCCCGTTAGATAAAAAGACATCATTATTTGCAGGCGCCGGCCCTTATCTTGGTATCGGTTTATTTGGAAAAACAAAAGTGGAAACCAATTTTCTTGGCTCAACATCTACCTCTACTTCCGATATTACGTTTAATAACGATGATCCAACAACCAGCCAACAGGAAGATGCAAGTTTCGATAAAGTACGCCGCTTTGACTTTGGATTAAATTTTCATGGAGGACTTGATTTAGGTGATGTTATTTTAAAAATAAATTATGGCCTGGGTTTGGCAAAAATTAATTCTAATGGCACCAACACAGCAGATGATAAAAACAAACACAGGGTATTTAGTGTGTCGGTGGGGATCCCTTTAAGTAAGTAAACATTATTATAAAAGGGGCAGTTGCCCCTTTTATATAAGATTAAATACAGAAAGTATTTTAAAAAAACCTTTCGCCTAACAAAGAGTATATCTGAATGGTCAATCAGGGGTTAAGTTTTGCGAAAATAATCCCTGCAACAAAAGCCTGTACTAAACCATAGCCAAGCCAGGTTAATGTCATTTGCATAGAAACATCAATGGCACTAAAAGTTAATCATAATACCGGCACCATGGCCACAATCCCATAAACAAGAGCTACTTCTATTGCTCTTAATAGCAATGGCCCTTTAAATTCATCCTTATAACGCTCCCAAAACCATTTAAGGGCGATGCTGAGGATGAAAGGGTGTACATAAAACATCCAATCAATATTTCCGGAAGAACGAAATACAGGACTGAAATACTCTTCCATTAATTTAGGCATCGTGTTTATGGCAAGATAGCTTAATCTCAAACTCAGGATTAACAGCACCACTCCTGCAATAAGACTGGCAATTAGCGCTTTTTTCATTTTTAGTTGTACCGGATATGGTTAATTTTCTGTGAGAACGGTATAATTTGCACCGCCAGCTTGTTTTACAGTAACAGATGATGCGGTAAAAGTGATGTTAGGATATTTATCCATTTTCATTGCTTTATACGTATTCTTGTCCATCGCATTGTGTTCACTTTTGAGAGATTCTACATTCCTTGTAAAATTTAAAGTAGAAACTGCGGTGAGAACATTATTAGCTCCTATTGTAAACTTTCCGCTGCAACTACCTTTTTCTGATACCATTGTCAAGTCATGGATATTAGATGTACCATCAGTAGAGATTTTTTCTGCCGGATTTTGATATTATACCTGTGCGTTTGATAAATTAACCAGCAGGAGAAAGAAAACAGCCAATCCCGTAAATTTTGCCAGATCGTTCATTCTGTTGTTCATTTTGGTTAGTTTTAAAATATGATTGATTTTTAAAATCCAGAACAAAACTTTTGGGGGATAAGTTGGGGATTTATGATATGCGGCTCAGGTATGAATGATATAATTCAGTTTTGAAAATGATTTTAATCTGACAGGTATTAGAGGAACGATAAGCCACTGGTTTTACCCTGTTTAGATTAATATTGCAGTGCTGATAATTTAATGACACAAATATTCTGGAAACTATATTGTAAACTTACTGGCTGGAAATTTTCTGGCAGGTTTCCGGCTGAAATAAAAAAGGCAGTAATTATTGTAGCTCCGCATACAAGCTGGAGAGATGTTGTAATTGGTTTGATGTCCCGAAGTGTGTTACAATTAAAAAATGCCCGTTTTCTTGGTAAAAAAGAATTGTTCGATGGGCCTTTTGGCTTTTTCTTCCGCTGGATGGGAGGTATTCCCGTTGACAGGAGCAGTAAAAATAATTTGGTTGACCAGGTGGTAGAGCTGTTTAATAAGGAAGATGAAATGTTACTGGGTATGTCACCCGAAGGAACCAGAAAAAAAGTAGAGCGTTTAAAAACAGGGTTTTATCACATCGCTAAAAAAGCAAATGTCCCGGTAATAATGTGTGGTTTTGATTTTAAAAAGAAGGAAGTAATTTTTGCTGAGCCTTTTTATCCTGGTATTGACGAGCCTGGCGATTTTAAAAAGATCATTGATTTTTTTGCTCCTGTTCAGGGAAGGCATCCTGAATTAGGGTTGGATCATTTAAAAAAATAATTTTACTTACCCGCCTAACTCTTTTTCATTATACTTACGGATAGCGTTATAATAATCTTTTTTATTAAACGATTTCATTGCTTTAGGATTGTCCTTAATGATTTCTTTTAGTTTCTCCGGATCAAAGGCTTCAATACTGCCATTGTTAAGTTGTATCGCTGTAATATTACCTTCCATAACACTTGCTGATTCAGAAAAAACAGAATAGGCATTTATTGGACCGGATAATACTGCAAACAACCAGCAGCTGTCAGTAGGAATTCCGCTAATAACAGTATTCCAAACCCTGTCCATCCGTTCTGCAGATATGGTTTGAACCGGATAAATTCTTTGCAAATAATTTGAATCAGATTTTGAAAGGTTTTTGTTTTTGTATTCCAGGTAAAAAGATTTTCTTTCTTCATCCAGGAATAACTTTGAGTTAACGATGAGCTTAGTACTGTCTTTTAACGTTATGCTGTATTCCCATTTAAGATTTACGGAAGTGCTTTTGAAATTCATCATATTTAAACCCCTCATAAAATTCAGGTTATTTTGCCTGAACTGGTTTTGCATCATTTTATTGTAATCTGCCTGGTATGGTGCCGGAACCCGTGCTTGTGCCAGTGCGGATAACGAAAAAAATAAATACGTGATAAAGAATAAATATTTCATAACAGTGCTTTTTATTTTATTTCTTCAAAAACCCCCGTCTGTTTATTCTTTCGTACATTATCCCAATTAAAATACCGGCCGTTCATGGCCACATAAACACCATGTGGCAAGCTTTGTGCAAAGGCAAGTGCACTTCCTAAATTAAATAACCCGTCTGAGCTGCCGAATTTAATAGGTATCATGGCCCCGGTAAGTACAACAGTTTTGTATTTTACTTTTTGTGCAAGCATCGCTGCTGTTTCACTCATGGTATCCGTTCCATGTGTAATAATAATTTTATCTTCCTGGCATTGTTCACATTGATGGGCTATTAATTCCCGGTCCTGGTCTGTCATTTCTAAACTGTCTATCATCATCAATGTCCTTATCTTAACATCTACCCTGCACCGCCCCATTTCTAACAAATCATGCAAATGTGTATCCTTAAAATAAAGCTGGCCATTCAGTTCGTTGTATTCTTTATCAAATGTTCCGCCGGTAATAAAAATTCTTACAGCCATAGCAATCAATTTAAATTGAAATTAGTAAAAATCAATTGCACCAAATATGAATTATAGTTTCAAAGCAAAAAAGGGAACCCCGCAGGGCTCCCTTACCTATAAACCAAAACCCACACTATTTGTGTAAAGTGATTTTACCAATTTCCGTTTTCTTTCCCGCTACTACTGATATATTGGTAATGGTAGTATCTGCGTAGCCATTAGAAGCATTTACAAAAAGAGTATAAGTACCGTCTTTTAACCCTCTAACTTTAAAGCCGCCACCATCGTGCCATGGAATAGCATACGCCGTATCTGTACTGTTGTAAACGCTTATTACAGGTAACGCTTCCCCTGGTACAACTACTCCTTCAATTGATCCTGTTGTGCTAACAGTATATAAATGGAATACCGGACGCAGATAAAACTGGCCATTATTTAAGCGGATAATGGAACGGGCAATATCAAAGTCGAGCCATAAATGCAAATGATCTGGTTTATATTCCCGCCACTCATCACCCCGCAGGTTTAAAATAATATAAGATGGTGCTCCCGGAGGTAAATGCAAGGGATAAGAAATACTATCCTTAACCAGGGAATTGTTGGTGCCAATGTCAATCCTGATTTTGCGTACGTTTCCTTTAGGAATATTTCCCTGTGCCAATAAAGTATCCACGCCGTTTCTTAATTGCAATAAATCGTATACACCGGGTTGCATGGTTAATGTATCCCATACAGCACAAGGATGGTTTAAACTATCGGGATGATGATCGTCGTCATCGTAATCATCATGGTTTCCTGGTTTAGCCGCACAAGTGTCCACCAGTACCTCAACTGATTTAATATCGAGCAGCACTTTATCAAACAACGATGGATCATCAGATAAATAAAGAGAAAGATGTTGCTGATTGGCAGGCAGGTTACTGCTGGCAGATTTGTCTTTTGAACAAGCATAAAAAATAAAAGAACTGATTAATACCAGTACGAGGGCATAAATAGCTTTTACACTGTTTTTCATAACTAATTTTTGGGTGTTTACAAATTGTTTGCGCCAGATAGAGGTTACAAATTTTATGCCCGCTGCCTGAATGTGTATTTCTTTTCAGCTATTTTTTGTTAATCAACTTTAAAGACATATGTATAAAAATCAAGCAGGGTTTATTGTGTTTCCCCTGTTAATTGTTCGCAATAAAAATCCCCTGCATAAAATAATACAGGGGATCATTAATAAGGTATCGTTTACATTTTACGAAGATGCTTTGGAGCCTCTTCCAAACCACCAGCCTAAAACTGCACCAATCACACCGCCAAATAATGCATTAGCCACTACATCCACACCAATTAGTTTTGTGCTGTACAGGTTAAACTGTGCATACATAAATAAATCAAAACCCAGTGTCATTAATAAGGTTAAGATAAGTCCGGTTGTAAAACCTTTTCCCGGGCTGTTAACATTTCCCAGGTTAAAAATATAAGCCAGCATCAAACCCCACACTAAGTTAGCAACAGCTATGGGCGCCATATCAGGTGGATTTTTTACCAGCCCTGCATAAGAGGTCATGTTTGATGTGTAAAAATCCATTAAGAGGATTCCAAAAATGAGCCAGCCCAGTAAAAACGCAAGCACCGCTGCAAGCAGGGCACCTAGCAATGTTTTTGTGTTCATAACTGTTGGTTGTTTTAAGTGAAAGAACTGTTTTATCGGTTTTAAGATATATAATTTAGAAGAATTTTGCTTAATTTCTTTATCAACAATGCTGCAAACAATGGGTATAAAGACAAATTATTTTTGAGTTAAGAAGCATAGAATCACCAATTCTGTATGGCTTAGGTACAATTAAATTTGCATAAACGATTATCTTTGCACAACAAAAAAGCCCCCTGTAGAAACAGGGGACTTCACTCGATTGCTTGCTATATGTAATAAACTGCTTAAACTAGTTTTAAAACTGAACGGCTTCTACTAATCTTTGCTTGTCACTTTTTATTCAGTTGCTGGAGCAAAAATACCGGATTATTGACCGGTGGGGAAAACATCCTGCATCCTTTTTTATTATGTCAAAAAGAATGTTATTTGTTAAAACCCTTGCCCGTACTGTGTTTTAGTTAAAAAAAACCATTATGTCCAATAAGCAAACAGATACATTATTTCAACTGGTTCAAACGCTTGAAAAGGCCGAAAAACGGCATTTTAAGCTCTACATAAAACGTAGTTCGGGTAACGAAGACCTTAAAATTGTACGTTTATTCGACGCATTGGATAAAATGCCTGACTATGATGAAGAAAGACTGATGAAGAAATTAAACCCTATTACGAAAACCCAATTAGCCAATTTAAAATCACATTTATATAAACAGTTGCTCGCAAGTTTACGTTTGCTTAAAACAACTGATAATATAGATCTTCAGTTGAGTGAACATTTGGATGATGCCAGGTTGCTTTATAATAAAGGTCTTAAAATTCAAAGTCTGCGCATTTTAGAAAAAGCAAAAGAATTGGCGAGGGCCAATCAAAAATTTAATTTCTTAGTGCAGGCTATATCGCTCGAAAAAAAAATTGAAACACTGCATATTACCCGCAGCACTACTGATAAAACCGAACAGTTAGCAAACGAAGCGATGGAAGTAAGTGAGCATATTAATCGTGTAACACGGTTATCAAACCTTGCACTTTTATTGTACCGCTGGTATGTGCTGTATGGCCATGCCCGTAATACGGATGATGAAAAAAGTATTAAAACATATTTTAAAGAACATTTACCACCCGATATATTTAATACCGTTAACGGTTTTTACGAAAAATTATACCTCTATCAGAGCTATTGCTGGTATGCTTTTATCCGGCAGGATTTTTTAATGTATTACCGGTATAGTCAAAAATGGATTGATCTGTTTACAGTACACCCGGTAATGGTAGCAATAGAAACCGGCCACTATATTAAAGGCATGCATACCTTATTAAATGCACATTTTGATCTCCGTAACTTTAAACAATTTGAGCATACATTAAATTTGTTTTATGAATTTGCGCAAACGGATGCAGCAGCACGGTACGACAATTTCAGAACACACACATCCATTTATATAAACGGGGCCCGCATCAACTATCATTTAATGAAGGGAACTTTTACGGAAGGTGTAAAACTTGTTCCTGAAATTGAAAGCAAACTCAATGAGTATGCGTTGTATGTTGACAGGCACCGTATCCTGGTATTCACTTACAAATTTGCCTCTCTTTATTTTGGTATTGGCGACTACAATAAGGCGATTGATTACCTGATGCTGATCATAAATGGCCCGATGGATCTTCGTATGGACCTGCAATGCTATGCCCGGCTGATGCACCTGCTGTCCCATTATGAATTAGGCAATGATGAGCTGATTGAATCACTCACCAAATCAGTTTATCGCTTTATGACAAAGATGAAGAACCTTACTGTTGTGGAAATAGAAGTAATTGGGTTTTTACGTACCTCTTTTAAAGTATCCCGCAGGCAGTTAAAACCAGAACTTGAAAAATTACTGGATAAAATAAAACACCTGGAAAAAAACCGATTTGAAACAAGGGCTTTTGCCTATCTCGATATCATCTCCTGGGTGGAAAGCAAAGTACAGGATGTACCCATGAGTACCGTTGTTTATAATAAATACCTGCAAAGCAATCACAGGGACAAGAAAGCAAAGATCAATACCGGTAGCAAACAGCATTAATATGCATGCCAGCGCCTACCGAAGCAAAAAGTATCACATCGCCTGTTTGCAATTCGTGCCCTTCAATTTTTCCATGAAGCACCAAATCGTATAAAGTTGGAACAGTGGCAACAGAACTGTTACCAAGCCAGTGAATACTCATGGGCATAATATCTTTGGGAATATCTTTTGTATTGTAAAGTTTATAGAGTCCTTTAATAATGCCTTCGTCCATTTTTTCATTGGCCTGGTGAATGAATATTTTCTTTATGTCTTTTATTTCAACACCACTTTTATCAATGCAATCTTTCATAGCCACAGGCACATGCGTCATGGCATATTCGTACACTTTGCGTCCTTTCATTTTTATATACCTTACTTTAGGATCACTGCCGGGAAAATAAGAACAACCCATATTGATGTAATACGCTTCATCCACACTATGTGTTTGCACACTGGCACTTAATATCCCCGGTCCATCCGCTTGTACTTCTTTATATTCTAATACACAGGCGCCTGCCCCATCACTAAAAATCATACTGTCACGATCATACATATCTATTACACGGCTCAACGTTTCGGTGCCTATCACCAAAGCTTTTTTTGCAATACCCGCTTTAAAAAAAGCATCAGCCTGAATCACACCCTGTATCCACCCGGGGCAACCAAATAAAATATCGTAAGCTATACAGTTTGGGTTTTTAATCCCTAAATCGTGTTTAATACGGGCTGCCAGCGATGGCACCGAGTCCATCTGTATGGTATTTTTTAATGTGTTGCCATAATTATGTGCCACAATGATCTGGTCAATTGTTTCGGCATCAATTCCACTATTGGCAATAGCTGCTTTAGCTGCAATAGTTCCTATATCAGAAGCTGTTAAATCATCGGCAGTATATCTTCTTTCTGCTATTCCCGTTATTTGTTTAAACTTTTCTACCACTACCTGTGGAGGGGTGTCTAAAGGTTCCTGGTTTTCTGTATAAAAAACATGCTGGGCAAAATCCTGGTTGGTTTGTATATGAGGGGGAATATAGCAACCCGTACCGGTAATTACTGAACGAAACATAAAAGCAAATAAAATTTTTAAATGAGTAAATGGATAAGGGTGCGGTTAAAGGTAATAAAATAAATTGCAGGTAAACCATTTGATTTTTTGGCGCACAGTTGTTTGTTTTTATGGAACTTTACCTTTTAAAATCAATTTTATGAAACAAATAAAGTATATAGTGAGCTGTTTAATGATTCTCACAATTACTTCCTGTGTAAGTACTAAAAAGTTTAAAGGAAAAGAAAATGAATTAGCAGCATTACAAACAAAATATAATCAGCTGCAAACAGATATTGCTGCCTGTAATGATGATAAGGCCAATCTTAACCGCCAGAAGGCTTCGTTGGAAAATGATATTGCCAATCTTAATAAGCAAATTGATTTTTTAAAACAAAATAATACACAGGCATTAAGACAATTACAGGACCTCTCTGTAATTTCTGCCTCACAAGCCGAGAGTATAAAAAAATCGCTGGAGAATATGGGTGCCAAAGATGCTTACATTCAAACCCTTCAGCAGCAAATGGCGCATAAGGATTCACTCAACATGGTACTGGTGATGAATTTAAAAGGAGCCGTTGGCAATATGGATGATAAAGACATCAACATTAAAGTTGACAAAGGGGTGGTGTATATAGATATCTCCGATAAACTTTTATTTAAAAGCGGCAAATACGAAATAACCAAAGAAGCAAAAGAAGTGTTGGGAAAAGTTGCTGCCGTATTAAAAAATCAACCCGATATGGAATTTATGGTGGAAGGCCATACCGATAATATTGCTTATAAAAACCCCGTGTTACTCGATAACTGGGACCTGAGTGTTAAACGTGCCACATCAGTAGTTCGTATACTTCAAAAAGATTATGGTTTAGACCCGGCAAAGATGGCTGCTGCAGGCCGTGGTGAATACAAACCACTGGCAGATAATAGTACTGAAGAAGGAAGAGCAGCAAACCGCAGAACAAGAATAGTTATTCTACCACAGTTAGACCAGTTCTTCAAACTGCTGGAACCAAAACAATAATAACCGTTTTTAAAAGCCTCTATGCAGAGGCTTTTATTTTTACATTTACTTTTAAAAAGGGATGGCTGCATTTTTTAAGAACCGTTTTATAACAAATGAAGAAGCACTGCTGCATGTATCGGATCTTTCCATGCAAAGAGGGTATGCTGTCTTTGATTTTTTAAGAACTGTAAACGGAACACCTCTCTTTATAGACGATCATTTAAATCGTTTTTATGCTTCAGCAGAAGCCATACACCTGCAGTTAAGAATAAGCAGGGATGAAATTATTTCTGTTATTCGGGAATTAATAAAACGATCTGGTCTCACGGAAGCCGGAATAAGAATGATGCTCACCGGTGGCTATTCCCCCGATAGTTATACCCCTGCTGAACCCAATTTAATCATTACCTGTAATCCGGTAAAAACAGCAACAGCAGAAGATTTCGAAAAAGGAATTGCTGTTATTACGTATCCGCATCAGCGGGAGCTGCCGCATATTAAAAGCATTAATTACTTAACCGCTGTTTGGTTACAACCTCTTTTAAAAGAAAAACAGGCGGATGATGTTTTGTATTATAATGCCAGCAGTATTACCGAATTCCCACGTTCCAATATTTTTATCATTACAACAGATAATAAACTAATAACACCTAAACTAAATGTATTAAGTGGCGTTACCAGGAAAAATATTGTATCCATTGCTGCTTCAATATTGCCGGTAGAAGAAAGAGATATCAGCACCACGGAATTAATGCAGGCTGCTGAAGTTTTTCTTACCAGCACTACAAAAAAAATAATGCCGGTGATCAGCATTGATCAAAAAATAATTGGTGATGGACATCCCGGACCCATCACCCGAAAATTATATCAGCAATTCATAGCATGGGAAAAAAATTATCTCGTTAACCGGTAGATCATCAACGCCGCTCTTTTCAGTAGCCTTGGATATTCCGTGAGATTGAGAATTTCACCCGGCGCATGTGCCCCTTTACCCGATGCACCCAGCCCGTCCAGGCAGTTCAAATATTCCGCTACATAAGAAATATCACCTGCACCCCGGGAACCCGGGTTACCGGCTGTTACTTCACCATAACCCAGTGCAATACTGATATCATTCACCACTTTTACCAATGAATCATTGCCCGGTGTAGGGGGCATGGAAGGTATCCCGTCTTCAAAACGTATCGTTGCTTTTGCATTGGGTAAACTGTTAGCAACGATCTGCCGCATATTTTCTCTTGCCTTTTCTTTTTGCTGCTCACTTAAAAAACGCAGGTCACCAATTACTACGGTTTTGGGTGAAATAATATTTGTTTTACCCGATGCTTCCCCTTTTTGGGCAGCCTCATTATACGTAACATTGGAACCACCAATAAACAAACCGGGATTAAAAGTGAGATATTCCTCCTTCCCCAATTTTTCCCTGAACTCGTTAATAATTCTGGAGGCTTCATATATAGCACCATATCCACCCGTTGCAAACACGCCGGAGGAGTGTCCCTGCTGTGCTTCCACTTCTAATTTCCAGCTGCTGGCGCCACGGCGGGCAGTGGCTACAATATTTAAACCCATTGCTCCTTCAAAACCCAAAGCAATATCATGCTGTTTTGCTCTTTCAATAAAATCACCCCTGCTTATTGATTTGGGTTCACCGGCATTTTCTTCATCGCCGGTAAAATAAACAGTGATGCTGGCATCATCCAGCAACTTTAATTGATGTAAAGCTTTTAATGCAGCAATGATCATTACATCTCCGCCCTTCATATCATTTACACCCTGGCCGGTTGCCGTACTATCCGTGAGTACTGTATAGGGATTGGATGGCATGGATGGTTCAAATACAGTATCCAGGTGGCCGATCAAAAACAATTTCTTTCCTTTCTTTCCTTTGCGGTAAGCCACCAAATGCCCCGCTCTTTTTAAAGAATCGGGTAAGGATATCCTCTCCACGGTAAAACCCAGTGCTTTTAATTCTTTACTGTACAGTTCTCCCACCTTTTTAACGCCTTCCGTATTAAACGTACCACTGTTGATGTTAACGGACGATTTTAATAATTCCATCGCCGCAGTAAAATCTGCATCAATATTGTTTACGATTTTTTGTTCCGTTTTTGAAAGTTTCTGTGCAGTCGTTATTACTGTTGCCGCTAACAAAAAGAAAACAAGTAAGCATTTTTTCATTTGAATGAATTAAGAAGGAAAGTTAATTACAGTAACGGATATTAAAAACATGGTGCAAAAAAAATTATGGTTGAAGAACCGTTGCTTAAAATTGTTTTCCCGTCTCCTTTCTTTTTCATATCTTACTCTATTGAAAATACCTGCTTAATTCGCCCCCGTTTATTTCGTTTCCTATCACTACATCATTTATTTACTCACTAAAACAATTAAAAATGAGAAAGTATTTCTTTGGTATTATGGCAATGTTACTGGTTATAGCCTGTAATGATTCGCCCCCCAAACAAGAAGCAGCAAAAGCAGCTCCGGATGAAAAACCAACTGTTGATCTGCCGTACAAAGCTTCTTATTCCAGTAGCTGGACACAAGAAGTTTCGGATGTTGATTTAAAAATGGTTTTACAAACGTACAAAGATTGGGAAACCGGAAATATTTCTGCGGTAGTAGCTGCTTTTGGAGATACACTCACCTGGGATATGGCCGATGGTACTCGTAAAAAACTTACTCATGCGGAAGCCTCCAAAACTATGGGTGCTTTTCGTGACAGTCTCTCCAGCGTAAGAATTGACATGGGTGCCTGGAACAAAATGCATTCAACCGATAAAAAATCAGATGTAATTGTAACATGGTACGATGAATTTGATACC
>JACPOD010000030.1 GCA_016185185.1 Sphingobacteriales bacterium
GCCATCCTTTTCGCTTCGCTTTAGTCGCTTTAATTCCGAAACTTCATTTGATGTAAGACTGATTGAGTAAGCCATAGTATTTATTGTTGGTTACTCAAAGATATATAATCGGAATTATTTAAGCAAATAAGTATAGTTTGTCCGCATGGAGTTTTATCAGGCCCACTTTTTTTACACGATAAAAAAGGAAAAAAAAATCAACAGCGTCCTCATGAAAATGTATTTTAAATAACCGCTGTTAAGTTAATACGAAATTTATATTAACCAATAAACAGAACGATAGCTATTGTATAAAAATGCTATTGCAATTTAGCTAAAGCCCCTCTTAATAAATCCAGCATTTCTTCAATCTCTTCTTTCTTACAGGTTCCTACACTTAACCTGTACCAGGGGGAATTTTTACTGCTGCCAAAAGCAAAGAAAGGAACCACGGCCAACCTCGCTTCACTCAGGATGTATGCTGAAACATCTTCCTGTGCGACCAATGTTTTTCCATCGGCAGTATGTTTTCCTGTTAAATCAATTTTTATAGTGAGATAGATGGCGCCCTGCGGAGCAATTACATCTACATTATATCCATCCGCCTTTAATTGTTTAAAGCCTTCGTAAATTTTTTCCAGGCGATAATTAATTTCACTTTTAAAATGAGAAAGATATTTGTTGATGTTTTCTGTTTGCAATAAATATTTTGCGGTAGCTTTTTGTTCAGCCATTGGCGCCCAGGCCCCTACATGTGAAAGAATAGCTTTCATTTTACTTATAATAATTTCAGGCCCCATAGCCCAGCCAACACGTACACCCGTGGAAGCAAATACCTTACTGATTCCATCAATAAATATGGTAACATCCCGCATTTCTGGTCTTAACGAAATAGGGTTATAATGTTCTGTACCGGCAAAAGTGAGTGTCCAGTACATTTGATCAAACATCAAAAACAATTTCTTCTCACCTTCTTTTCTGGTTTTATTTTCGGCAATAACCGCATCACAAATTTTTTCCAGCCCCTCTTTAGTAAAAGCGGTCCCCGCCGGGTTTAAAGGAGAGCACAGTGCCAGCAGGTTTGCTCCTTTGATCAGGGGAATCAATTCTTCGGCAGTGGGCATAAAATTATTTTCCGGCCTGGTTTCAACCACCACATGCTGCCCTTCATTGAAGTGTACATAATGGTTATTGTTCCAGGAGGGAACAGCATAAACCACCTTGTCTCCTCTATCCACTATGGCACGGTATAAAGAATAAATTAAAGGACGACCCCCAGAGGCTATTAAAATTTCTGATGGTTTATACTCCAGGCCTTCCCTTTCTTTTATAAAGGCAGAAACAGACTGCCGGAGTTCCAAAATTCCCTCTGCTGGCGGATACGTGGTGTAATGATGTTTATAAGCATCTATAATTTCCTCTTCAAATTCTTTTGGAATAGGGAAAACAGAGGAGTCAAAATCGCCAATAGTAAAATTATAAATGCGTTCGCCATTGCGGATACGGTCTTTTATTTCATTGCCAAGCTTTACAATTTCAGAGCCAATCAGCGTTTCGGCCAGGTGGGATACTTTCATGCCGCAAATGTAATAAGAACATTTGTTAGTGAACCCCCAACCCCCCCTGAAGGGGGAGAAATAATTTTATCATTTGCCCAATAGCTAACATAATATTTGTTTAGATGTTTTTATAATGCGTAATGGAACAAAAAGCCCCCTTCAGGGGGTTGGGGGTTCATTTTAAACCTTATCTTGCGGTTCTAACGAATAACTTTGTTTATTTGTAAAACTAACTGTCAAATTTTTCAAGCATATGAAGTTTATTGTTTCCTCTTCAGCTTTACTCAAACACCTGCAGCAGATCAACGGTGTAATTAATTCCAACACGGTATTACCTATACTGGAAGACTTTCTTTTTGAGATTGAAAAGAATAAACTCACCGTAGTGGCTACCGATCTGGAAACAGTAATGAAAATTCATATGGAGATTGAAGCCAGGGATAGCGGCAGAGTATGTATCCCGGCAAAAATTTTAATGGATTCATTAAAAAACATTGCCGACCAGCCTCTTACTTTCAATATTGATAAAAACTTTGGAGTAGAGATTACCAGCGATAATGGTAAGTATAAAGTAATGGGTGAAAACCCAGATAATTTTCCAAAAGAACCGGCTACCGATGATGCAACTTCTTTTACCATCACTTCATCAGCATTTGTAACAGCTATCAATAAAGCGTTGTTTGCTGTGAGTAATGATGATCTGCGTCCGGCAATGACGGGTGTATATTTTGAATTGGACAAAAAGGGAATTACGTTTGTTGCCACGGATGCACACAGGTTGGTGCGTTACCGCCGCACAGATGTAAGCTGTCCAAAGACAGATAATTTTATTGTTCCCAAAAAGCCGCTGAACTTGTTAAAAGCAGCTCTTCCCAATAACGAAGATGAATTAAAGGTTTCTTATAACAGCAATCATCTTTTTGTAGAGCATGATGGTACACAACTGGTGTGTCGCCTTATTGATGCCAGGTTCCCTGATTATAAAGTGGTAATACCAACAGATAATCCGTATAAAATGACGGTAGGCCGTACCGATTTCCAGGGTGCATTACGCAGGGTAAGTGTATTTAGTAATAAAAGCACCAACCAGGTAGCATTAAGTATCAGCGGAAGTGAATTGCAGTTAGCCGCACAGGATGTTGACTTTAGTTTTGAAGGTAATGAACGCATGGCCTGCCAGTATGATGGGGACGATATGCAAATTGCTTTCAATGCAAAATTTTTAATAGAAATGCTGAATGCAGCAGAAACTACAGAAGTAAACATGGAACTGAGCACCCCAACCAAAGCGGGGATTATAAAACCAACAGAGCAGGATAAAAGCGAAGACTTGCTAATGCTGGTAATGCCGCTCATGTTAAACAACTAATCTGCCTGTTAATAAATAACGAAATGGCCACGTTCATTTAACGGGGCCATTTTTGTTTCAAACGCAAATGATATATTTGACAAATTAAAATCAACTCTATGCCATTGCCACTTAAGCAAAATCACCTTGTTCTTTTTTTAACATTATTTTTTTTTAGCTGTGCTTCTAAATACAGACCTGTAAACCCATCACAATTAGTTTATGGAACGCAGGCAGAAAAAAGTGAAGTAGAATTATATTACCGGTACGACGTTATGGCCGGGGCCAACAATATAAAGCAAACGAATAAAGAACTCAAAAACGATATTAAAGTAATAGCTGTAAAAATTCATAATAACACCCCCCGGCAAATTACTATTGGAGAAAATGCAAAATTTTATGGTGATGGAAAGGAGCTTACACTTCTTTCAACAGATTTAATTAAACGCCAGCTTCACCAGGCAACACCATTTTATCTTGGGTATTTATTACTTTCTCCGATAAAGTTTTCCTTTGATAAAGATAACGGTGCCAAAACAGTGGATGTTTTTGGCGGTGCTGTTATTGGGGGTGCACTGGCTGCAGGAAATATTTATGTTGCCACCAAAGCAAATAAAAAACTAAAGAAAGAGCTGGATGATAATAATATCATCGGAAAAAACATTCTTCCGGGAGAAACGGTTTATGGATTAATTGCTCTTCAAAAAACCGGGTATGTGCCATTGATACTTAAGCTTGTTAAATAAAATTTTTTTATGCAGTTTGTTCAAATCCGTTCCTTTGATAATTATATGGAGGCCAACCTGGTGCTGGGCATGTTACAGGAACAGGGAATTAACTGTCATCTTAAAGACGAAAATACCATTACAATAGACCCGCTCTTAAGCCCCGCTATAGGAGGAATGAAACTGATGGTGTATGCATCGCAGGCAGAAAGGGCCAAAGAAATACTGGCAGAAGCAGAGAAAGAATATGTAAGCACCATACCCTGTTCAAAATGCGGCGAAAAGAAACTAGTAGTAAAAGAATTTGTTGATAAGCCGAAGAATTTTTTAGCCGCATTAAAATCGCAACTACTCATGGGGCAAACTTCACCGGTAATTAAATATTACTCCTGCGAAAATTGTGGAACTGTTTACCAGGAAATACCAACTGATTCCCGTTAATAAAATAAGCGGGGGTAAAAGATTAAAATCAGGCGACTTCTTTTATTAAATAACTAAAAAAATAATTTTAAAGGATGCGCCTTAAAAGAACTACCAGCATTGACAAAGATTTTAAAACATTAACAGAAAAATTAGATTTAGAGTTAAAGAATATTTATGGTTCTTCGCAGGAAGAATTTGATGAGTATAATTTTATCAATAATGTTAATACAGTAGTTGTTGCGTATAGTACAAATAAGCCGGTTGGTTGTGGTTGTTTCAAAGAATATGAAAGTAATAAAGCGGAATTAAAAAGAATGTTTGTAGAACCAGCGTATAGAGGAAAAGGAGTTGGAACTTCTATTTTATCAGCATTAGAAAACTGGGCCAAAGAAACTGGTATGAGTTCAATGATACTTGAGACCGGAACACTACAGCCGGATGCGATAGAACTGTATAAGAATAAGGGATATAAAATTATACCAAACTTCGGGCAGTATGCCGGTAACGATCTCAGTGTTTGTATGGAAAAGATTCTTTTTGAAGATAAATAAACCACACGACAAGAAGCTTCTCCACCCTCTTTGCAATTAACGTTTAGAAAAAAGAGAAAACAATATTTTAAAGGAAAAGAAAAATGCTGCCAATTTGTGACATGGGTGTTTTATAAGGTATTCGGAAATCTCTAATTCCACATCAGGATAAATTATTAACTTCAATGCACACAATTTTTTTTATTGCAAAGAAAGAATTAATGCCTGCGGCAAAATGCTCTGACTTGATAAGTGAAACGTATGTTTGAAAAAATCATTGCACATTTTCAAAACCTCGAACAACGGCCATTAGAACGGATGGCCATACTGGTGGGTGGTTTATTATTCTTCTGGATAATTGAGGGAGCTATTCCATTGCTGCCTATGCATTATAAAAAAAATAAATTGCAGCATGCTGCATTGAACTTTGGTTTCACCGTTATTCATTTAATCATTCATACCATACTCGCCATATTTATTGTAAAACTGAGCGACTGGTGTAAAGAATCTAAATGGGGTTTAGTGTATTGGTTTAATACAGGTGTATTAATGACGGTCATAATCGCTGTGCTGGCTTTAGACTTCAGCAGCTGGCTGGTACACCTGGTAATGCACAAGAATGCTTTCCTGTGGAAGTTTCATACGGTACATCACACGGATAATAGTGTTGATGTTACTACTGGTCTTCGTCATCATCCAGGAGATAGTTTGTTAAGAGGAATCTTTTTTATATTGTTGATTTTTGTAAGCGGCTCACCCATGTATGGTGTAATGATTTATCAAACACTCGTAGTAGTAGCTACTGCATTTACACATGCCAATATCCGCCTTCCTGAAAAATTAGACTATATCATCAGCTTTATTTTGGTTTCGCCCAATATGCACAAAGTGCACCATCACTGGAAACAACCTTTTACCGACAGTAATTACGGTGCCACCTTCTCCATATGGGACAGAATGTTTGGAACCTACAAACAACTCGATGTAAAAGAAATTAAATATGGGCTCGACCGCTATTATCCCAATGAAGAGGATGAAAATTTTGGAAGATTGATGGCACATCCGTTTAAGAAAACAAGCAACTGATCTTTATTGCTGCTGCATCATTTCCATATGCCGGCGAAAAGAATTGCTGTCGCCTGTATTAACCGTAACAGGGTGTGGCTGTAATATAGCCGCTACATCTTCCTGCACATTTCCATCTTCATATCCTACGGATACACCCACATCCAGCTGATGGTTGGAGGTGCCCTTATACGTTCCTCTCACAGGTGAACAATCGCTGAAATTTCTTCCTACAGCAAGCCGAACGTGAAGATCGTTTACAAAACAGTTATTGGTTGGATCCAACCCCAGCCAGCCATAAAAAGGAATATACACCTCTACCCAGGCGTGTGTGGCGCCTTCGCCACGCATGCCATTGTGATTAGGACAAACATAACCACTCACATATCTTGCAGGGATGTTGAGCATTCGCAGCATTACCGATAAAATATGAGCAAAATCCTGGCAAACCCCAGCGTTTAAATTCCAAACTTCATCCAGTGTACTTTCGGTAGTGGTAATACCTTTTATATAACTGAAGTTTATAAATACATACTCATTTAAAAGTTGTGCAGCCTTTAAAACAGTATAATTTTTATACAGTTCCGTGCTGGCGATAGCTCTCACCTCCTCCATCGCAGCAAATTGTTCCTGTTTCAGGTAATCAATATAAGGAACAGTAAAACGAAGTTGTTCCAGCTCACCCCATTGTCTTTCTTTTGGTACTTCATCATCGGGCATTGGCCGCGGGTTTGTAATTACTTCAATCTTTGAATCAATTACCAACTCCAGGTGTGGTGCAGAGTGCATGAAGGCGCCTACTTCATTACCATAATAATCTTTATAAATATCCACCCCCGGCTCACCGCTTATAAACAGGTCTTGTTTGATCACCTGCTGATGTTCATCTTTTATGGGGAAAAGCAGAATTTGATTGGCGCTGTCTCTCACAGGCGCCTCATAAGTATATTTAGTAATGTGGTGTATTTTAAAACGGGGCATTTTTAGTTTTTAAATTTTTAATCGCCATAATATTTCCATTGCAAAACGAAAGGTGCTTAACTATAAGCAAAATAATTTTTATTAAGGGCATTGCCAATAGCAAGCAAATCGGTTTTTATTTCCTGTAAAAATTTACTCAATCCTTCATTCACTATAGTTTGAGTGGTGGTAAACTTTATTTTACTTTCCAGCTTACCAATCATAAAACCTACTTCATTATAACTTTTGTAATTTTTCTCACTATTTAACCGTTCAAAGTATTGTTTAAAATTTTTTACCGAATATAAAATTGAACGGGGAAAATTACCATTCATTACCGACTGCTCCACCACATTCATGGCCTCAAATCCGCCCCGGTACGTTTTTAAATACAACTCCAAACCAGAAATAGATAACAATAAATATTTCCAGTAAGCAGCATCCGCAGCTTTTTCGTATTCACCCCCCAAAGCGCTGAATTTTACATCCAGGATGTCGGCTGTTTGAACGCCCCGTTCCAAAAATTTCCCCATACTAATAAATGCATGACTTTCACCACGGGCCATGGTAACATCGGTTGTTCCAAAATAAAGCAAGCATTGCTTTAGTAAAATATCAAGGATTGTTATAGGATCTTCTTTTTGCAACCACTGTATAACTCTTTCTTCCCGCATCATGTGATAAAAATCATTCAGGCACTGCCACATTTCTTTTGTGATATGATCCTGCACACTTCTTCCGTTTTCCCTTGCTTTTGTGGCAATATTTAAAACGGAATTGGAATTTTCTTTTCCAATTACAATATATAATAACACATCACGGGAGTTTTTGGCAAGCGCTGTTGCTTCGGCCTCATTGGCGTAGGTCAGTAATTTCAAGGCGGGTATCCACGAAAATTCCTGGATGTCATCCTGCGAAGCAGCATAATTTATTTTCAGCATCCGCAACATGCCGTCGCACCGTTCCATATAACGGCTCATCCAGTATAAACTATCGGCAACACGACTTAGCATTTAAAGTTTGTAGTTTATGGTTTGTTGTTTGTGGTTGAACAAAAAAAATATTTATTTCCTTTTAATCAGTTAAATCTAATAAATCTTGGTTCAGACAGCCAGCACCCATGTATCCTTACTTCCGCCACCCTGAGATGAATTCACTACTAATGAACCTTCTCTTAAGGCTACTCTTGTTAATCCTCCGGGAACAATTTCAATACCACCAGGTCCGCACAATGCATATGGTCGTAAATCAACTCTTCTCGGTGTTAAAGCACCGTTCATATAACAGGGAGAGGAAGATAAGCTGATAGTAGGTTGTGCAATAAACTGCCTCGGGTCTTTTAAAATTTCTTTTTTATAATTTTCAATCTCTTCTTCACCTGCAGCATGACCCATCAGCATTCCATAACCGCCGCTTTCATTCGTTTTCTTTACTACCATATTATTAATATTGCCAAATACATATTCTCTTTCTTCTTTATTGGCTAATTGATAGGTGGGCACATTTTTTAAAATAGGTTCTTCGTTCAAATAATACCGGATCATTGCGGGTACATAACTATAAATTGCTTTATCATCTGCCACACCATTACCCACAGCATTTACAATAGCCACATTTCCTTTCCGGTAGGCATTCATTATACCTGCCACACCTAATAAACTACCGGTATTAAAAATAAGCGGGTCTAAAAAATCATCATCCACCCTTCTATAAATAACATCTACCTGTTGCAAGCCGGTAGTGGTTTTCATAAACACTTTGTGATTATCTACTACCAGGTCTCTTCCTTCCACCAACTCCACACCCATTAATCTTGCCAGGGTGGTATGTTCGAAGTATGCGGAATTATATAAACCCGGGGTTAATAAAACGATGGTGGGATTGCTGATTTGCCGGGGCGAAAGGGATACTAAATTTTTATGTAAGATGTTGGGATATTCTGTAACACTGCGCACATTATTGGAAGGAATCAGATCCGGGAAGATGCGTTTGGTGATTTCTCTGTTCTCCAGCATATAACTTACACCGCTGGGTGTACGCAGGTTATCTTCCAGTATATAGAAGGAACCATCATTATTTCGTATCAGATCAATTCCGGAAATATGTACATAGATGTCGTAAGGAACCGGAAAATTCTGCATCACCCGCAGGTAATGCGGACAACTGTACACCATATCCACCGGCACCACCCCGTCTTTTAAAATAAACTGGTTGTGATAAACGTCTTTTAAAAAAAGATTAAGGGCTTTTAAGCGTTGCTTAATTCCCTTTTCAATATGATCCCACTCGGCGCCAGTGATTATTCTTGGAATAATATCAAAAGGAAATATTTTCTCCACCCCTTCACCACTGCTGTAAACTGTAAAAGTGATACCCTGGCTCATGAACAAACGCTTGGCCAGTTCTTCTTTTTTGTTGAGTTCATCCACACTAAGCTGTTGTAAAAAATTAACTACACCCTGGTATTGTTCCCTCACCGCTTCGTTACGGTACATCTCATCCCAGGTATTAGGATCAACATGATATTTGTGTAACAGCTCACTGGTGTGCATGCAGGTAAGTTTGATTTTAAGTGTAGCGAGCAGTCGAAAGCAGTTATTCAAATATAAGGATTGAAAGCTGTTCTTCCGCAATCAATCATTTAAAAATCTATCTTTATTTTACATTTATTAAACATGAAGATCATCGCCATGATACCGGCCCGTTATGCGGCCACCCGTTTCCCCGGCAAACTGATGCAGCAGCTGGGGAATAAGACGGTAATTCGTCACACCTATGATAATACGCTTGCCACCGGCTTATTTGATGAAGTGGTGGTAGTAACGGATAGCGATATCATTTTTAATGAAATAACAGTACATGGCGGCAAAGCCATTATGAGCATTAAACAACACGAAAGCGGCAGCGACCGTATTGCGGAAGCAGCAGCGGGTTTAGAAGTTGATATTATTGTAAATGTGCAGGGCGATGAACCGCTGGTGAAAAAAGAACCACTGCAAAAATTATTAAAAGTATTTGAAGGAGAAGATGCCCGCCCGGATGACCCGTTCGGACGGGGAAAAAAAGTACAGGTAGCCAGCCTGATGCAGGAATTGAAAGAACAAAAATTTATTGAGGATCCTAATTATGTAAAAGTAGCAGTGGATTTAAATATGAATTCACTGATGTTTAGCAGAAGCGTAGTTCCTTATCATCGGGATAAAACAGTAAAGCCTGTTTACTATGAACATATTGGCGTGTACGCTTTTAGAAAAGAAGCATTGATGAGTTTTACTAACTGGCCGATAACTCCGCTGGAAGCCGCTGAAAAAATTGAATGCCTCCGCTATTTAGAACATGGCATTCCATTAAAGATGGTGGTTACAGAATATATGGGTGTGGAAATTGATACGCCGGAGGATTTGGAGAGAGCGAACAGGTTGTTGGGTTAAAAAATTCCAACATCAACCGATTGCAATGGAAAGTATAAAGTAACAGAGCATTATAATAACGATATTAGTTGAGTCATTCACCCGATTACCAATCAACTCTTGCTATGAATAATAATAACAAACTGCTGCGCTATTCAATCGTTGCTGCACTCGCTGGTTTTATTTTTGGTTTTGATACGGTAGTTATCTCCGGCGCTAATTTGCCTATTAAAGAATTATGGCATACTTCTCCGCTCTTTCATGGTTTTTTTATAATGAGTATGGCTTTATGGGGAACAGTATTGGGCGCCATCTTTTGTGGCGGACCAACAGAAAAATACGGAAGAAAAAAAGTGTTGCTGTGGATTGGTATCTTGTTTACTGCTTCAGCAATAGGTACAGCCATTGCTCCTAATCCTTATATCTTTTCAGCATTACGATTTATTGGCGGCATTGGTATAGGCGTATCCTCTGTGGTGGCGCCAACTTATATTTCTGAAATATCTACTGCCAAAACAAGGGGAAGATTGGTGGGCATGTACCAGTTCAATATTGTGTTCGGTATATTGGTGGCCTTTGTTTCTAACTATTTATTACAGGGTATAGGCGGCGCTAATGACTGGCGTTATATGCTGGGGATAATGGCAGTACCAGCATTTATATATACCATAATGGTACCCGGTTTGCCTGAAAGCCCCAGGTGGTTAATTACAAAAAAGAATGATTTAACAGCAGCGAAAGAAACATTAAACCAAATTGGAGCCGAGAATCCCGATGAAGAAATTAAAAATATTATTGCAGCCAATGAAAGTATTCATGCCAGCAAAGTAAATGAATCTATCTTTAAACCAAAATTCAGAAAAGTAGTTTGGTTGTCTTTTTTAATAGCATTCTTTAATCAACTATCAGGAATAAATTTCATTTTATATTATGCGCCTGAAATTTTAGAGAGAGCCGGAATAGGAACAAAAGACTCTTTGCTCAATTCTATTTCCATTGGTGGTGTTAATCTGCTGTTCACTTTTATTGGTTTATATCTTATTGACCGTATTGGACGAAAACAACTGATGATTGTTGGGTCACTAGGTTATATCATCAGCCTTTCCGCTGTGGCATATTGTTTTGCCTTTACTGCAGGCAATGGTATGCTGATGTCGTCTTTATTATTGTTCATCGCATCACATGCTATTGGACAAGGTGCGGTGATATGGGTTTATATTTCAGAAGTATTTCCTAACAATGTTCGGGCACAGGGTCAATCTTTTGGTTCCAGTACACACTGGGTATTTGCAGCCATCATCACACAAATAACTCCGCTGTTCCTGGATAAAGACAATGGTGTGTTTGGACAAGACCCCTGGCCCATCTTTGCCTTCTTTGCTTTTATGATGGTGTTACAATTGGTGTGGGTATTAACTAAAATGATTGAAACAAAAGGAGTATCATTAGAGGATCTGGAAAAGAAATTAATTCATGATGCCCCCAACCCCTGAAGGGGAGAATCAGTTACTAATAAAAAGAAAACGAAATGAGACGACTTTGCATTCTTTCTTTACTATTCATAAGCATTCAAACTTTTTCTCAAAGCGATTTATATAAAGAACAGCATCGTCCCCGCTTTCATTTTTCACCGGCCAAAAACTGGTGTAACGACCCCAATGGTTTAGTATATAATAACGGCAGCTATCATTTATTTTATCAGCATAACCCATTTGAAAATAAATGGGGTCACATGACATGGGCCCATGCCACCTCAAAAGATTTGTTGCATTGGACACATGAATCTATTGCGATACCAGAAGAAAATGGTGTGATGATTTTCTCGGGCACCTGTGTCGTTGATAAAAATAATACAAGTGGTTTTGCTATTAAACCGGGACAAATACCAATGATTGCTATATATACCGGGCATACAGAAGGAGTCAATCAATCGCAACACCTGGCATACAGTTTAGATAATGGAACAACCTGGACCAAGTATAAAAACAATCCTATACTTGATTTACATAAAAAAGATTTTCGTGACCCCAAAGTATTTTGGGCAAAAAGAAATGGTTATTGCAAATGTCGATGAATGCTTCTATGCAATACTTTGTTGGTGAGTTTGATGGGGTGAACTTTGTGAATGAAAATCCAACAAATAAAATTTATCGTCCTGATTATGGCCCTGATTATTATGCGGCCATTTGTTACAATCAATTACCCGGCTCAGCAAAACCAACCGCCATTGGCTGGTTGAACAATTGGTATTATGCCAATGATATTCCTACCTCTCCGTGGAAAGGAGCTATGAGCTTGCCAAGAACATTAAGCGTACGAAAAGAAAACGATCAATGGATATTAATTCAAAAGCCCGTATCACAAATTGCCCAATTAAGAAGTGATTATTTAATGAAGCCAATTGCGTTAACTATTGCCGGCGAAAAAAGATTCAATTTAAATTCTCGGCAATTTGAAATGCAACTTACTATTGAGCCGGAAAAAAACTCAACAAGTGGTGTAAGATTAGTGGCCGGAAATAACCATCCTTTTGAAATAGGATATAATGAAGCCACACAAACACTTTATATCGACAGAAGTAAAACAGCGAACCAAACGAGTAATGAGAATTTTAAAAAACTAAATCATTACGAAGTAAAACTGCCGTTTAAAAATAATAAACTCAGTTTGAGAATTTTCTTTGATCACAGTATTGTGGAAATATTTGCCAATGATGGAGAAGCGGTATTAACCACACAAATCTTCCCGGACGAAAAAGATAACGATATCCAGTTATTCAGTGCAAACGGAAAAGCAAAGATGAACGTCCATGCCCGGGGAATCAAATCAATTTGGCAGAAGCCATAAATGAAAAGATCACCGCCATCAATCGCCATCAAATTTTTTAATTCCTGTACCTTCGCTCCATTCAAACTTTAATGCTATGAAGTTTCGCAATTTTAAAATGGTGGATTATGTGGTGTATGGCCGCGGCTGTTTTAACCAGTTAGATGAAATTATTGCCACCCGCCGCAAAGAAAATAAGCCGATGATTTTTTTGGTTGACCACTACTTTGAAGGAAAAGCCTTATTAAACCGCATCCCATTGCGGGGTAATGATAAAATTGTTTTTGCAGATGTTACCTACGAACCAAAAACAACACAGGTAGATAAACTGGCTCAACAATTAAAAGATGAATTTGGAACCGTAAGCGGTATTATTGGTATCGGCGGCGGTTCCACTATGGATTTGGCAAAAGCGGTTTCATTAATGATGGGCAACCCCGGCTCTTCTGCAGATTACCAGGGATGGGATTTGGTAAAATTTCCCGGAGTATATAAGGTTGGTATTCCTACATTGAGCGGAACAGGCGCAGAAGTAAGTCGTACCTGTGTGTTAACTGGCCCAACCAGAAAACTGGGGATGAATTCTGATTTTACCCCATTTGACCAGATTGTGTTAGACCCCGAGTTAACTGCCAATGCGCCAATGAACCAGCGTTTTTACACAGGTATGGATTGTTATATCCATTGCATTGAAAGTTTGGAAGGAACTTATTTGAATGAGTTTAGTAAATCATACGGCGAAAAAGCACTGGAGCTTTGCCGGGATGTGTTTGTAAAAAAACAACTGTGGGATGATGAGTGTGATGATAAACTCATGATGGCTTCTTATGCCGGCGGTATGAGCATCGCCTATTCACAAGTGGGTGTGGCACATGCAGTGAGTTACGGATTGAGTTATTTACTCGGCACCAAGCATGGTATTGGCAATTGTATTGTGATGAATCATTTGGAAGAATATTATCCCGCAGGCGTAAAAGAATTTAAATACATGGTGGAAAAAAATCAGATTGAAATACCAACCGGTTTGTGCAAAGGGTTAAGTGAAGAAGATTTTGAAAAGATGATCAATGTTTCCATTGGTATGAAACCCTTATGGGAAAACGCACTCGGTAAAGACTGGGAAAAAATCATGACCAGAGAAAAGTTGAGAGCATTGTTTGAAAAATTGTGACGGGACTGTACTGCGGATTTGCAAATCCGCACAACAGTATCAATATGGAAATACTTTCACTGCAGGCAAAATAAAAAGTACAAGGCCTGGCACATTACTTAGCAGGTGTAGTTATTATTTTAAAAGGAATAGACAAAGCCGAAAATTTTAACGAACACCCAATCATTACCATTTTCTTTTTTGTAATGGGTTTCTTTATAATTTTCGCCACAGCCCAACATCATTATTTTGAAAAACGGGTTAAAGATTTTAAAGTGCTGATGTTTTTATGCGAAGGTGTTGTACCGGGCATTGCTACCTGGTATTATTTTAATGAAGGAAGAAAGGCATTGCCATTTGTGTATTTGTTTGCTGCTTTTTTATACTTTGTAACGGCTGTGGTTACATACAATAAAATAAAAAGCAGGAAAGCGGCGCAACACATCATTAACCCGTTGCCAAATGCAAATTAATCCTTAATTTTTCAGTATTAATTTTTCCCATGACACGCCGCCGCAAATACCTCAACTATTTATTAAATCCGCTTGAATTATTGCGTACACAAAAAGTGTTGCATGTAAACCCAACCGTTGCACCACAGCGTAATGAACCGGAGATCACCAAAATTTATGTGTATGATTATAACCTGACCGAAGCAGCAGAGCGGTCGCTGCCTAAGGTGCAAGACTGTTTCCCGTATTTGCAAAGCGGAAAAATTACCTGAATAAATATGGATGGTTTACGCAAGGCAGATGTGGAAATTGTTTGTAACCACTATGGCATCCACCCATTGATACAGGAAGATATTTTAAGTATTGGGCAGCGGCCAAAGATGGATGAAATAAATGGATTGATATTTTGTTTGATGAGCATGCTGTACTGGAACGAAGAGCAATCGGCAGTGGAATCGGAACAGATAAGTATTGTATTGGGAAAAGATTTTGTTATTTCCTTCCAGGAAGATGCAAGTAAAGATGTGTTTAATCCTTTGCGGGACAAACTAAAAATTGCGGGTAGTAAAATACGCCAGAGCAATGCGGATTATTTATTTTATAATTTGATTGATTTAATTGTAGATAATTATTACACGGTGATGGAACGATTGGGGGAAGGGATTGAAACACTGGAAGAAGATATCATCCGCAACGCCAACACCCGATCGCTGGCAAAAATTAATATGCTTCGCAAAGAAATGATCGTATTGAAAAGAAGCATATCCCCTGTACGGGAGCTGGTGAATGGGATATTAAGAACCGAAAGCGAACTGATTGAAGAGCGGACCGAAAAATATTTTAAAGATGTGTACGACCATATTTTGCAAGCCAATGACCTGGCAGAAAATTACCGGGATATGATGATGAACTTACAGGATTTATATTTAAGCAATGTAAACCTTAAGATGAATGAAGTGATGAAAGTGATGGCAGTGGTTACTTGTTTATTGGCCCCGGCCACAGTAATCGGCGGCATTTTTGGAATGAACTTCGATAAAAACGTAAACTTCTTCCATCAGCCGTGGGGTTTTTATACAGCCATTTCATTTATGCTGGTCATCCCATTGTGGATGGTAGCAATATTCCGTAGGCGGGGGTGGTTTTAAAAATCGTTGCGGGTTGAAAGGTTTAAAAGTTTAAATGGTTATTCCTTTTTTTTGCCCTGAAAAATAAATGCCTTCAAACCCTTAACCCACTAAACTTATAAACCATTCAACTTTCCTCCAGATACAACGGCATCATCTACATGCTCCTCGCCGCACTCGGTTTTTCTTTAATGGGAGGGGTGGCTAAATTGTTAAAAGATTCATTTAATGCCGGTCATTTGGTTTTTTACCGCAACGCAGTTGGTTTACTTATTTTAATTTTTAGTTTCTTACAAAAGCCGCCTGAAAATAAAGGAAGAAAATTTTATTTGCTTTTGTTCCGTGGTATGATGGGTACTATTGCGCTGTACACTTTATTATATTGTATCCTGCACATGCCATTGGGCACAGCCATGAGTTACAGTTTAACCTCTGCTTTGTTTATTGCACTATTTTCCTGGTTGTTTTTTAAAGATTATCCCGGTGTGCAGATAGCCATTGCATTGCTGATTGGTTTTACCGGGATGTTGCTGATTTATAAACCAAATATTCATTTACCCTGGTATTATCATATAGCAGGATTGGTTTCCGGTATTGCTTCAGCCATTGCTTATTTAACTGTGGGAAGGCTTACTGCTTTTTATGATACAAGAATTGTAGTGTTATCATTTGTACTTACCGGAGTTTTAGTTCCGGCTTTCTTTATGCTACTGCAACAAATTTTTTCGCTGCACACAGACGATGTTTTCTTTATTGCCTTTCAGTGGCCGCATGGAACACAGTGGATATATATTTTATTACTCGGATTAACAGCATTATTTGGACAATATTTTGTAACAAAAGCTTACGGGTCAGATAAGGCAGGAATTGTTTCTGCTATTGGTTATGCTAACATTATATACTCAGTTTTTATTGGTATGCTGTTGGGTGATGCTTTTCCTGACTGGATTAGTTTGCTGGGGATGCTTTGTATTATTGGAAGCGGTGTACTTATTTCATTGTATAAAAGAAAAGCAGGATAATTATATTTTGTCTGCTGAATATTTTCGGGAAATAAAAATTATATATGCTGTAAATAAAATACTAAAAAGTGCAAACCCAATCGCTGAAGCATTACTCCATGTGCCAGTATTTGTTGCTGAAAATATAAACAGATTGCTCATTAACAGGTAAACCAGTGTATTATCACCGATGGGATTTAAAACAGAACAGATAAACTTGTTTTTTATTTTTCCGCTTAATAAATAATATAAATAAATAAATGAAAGAGGTCCAAGCAGCCATGGAATACTTGGGGGAAAACGGTCTGGTAGTTTTGCAAACCACCACAGGTATATAAAGAAAACAAGCGTTCCTCCAATAGCCATAGCAATGAGTTTTCGGGAGAACACGATCTTATTTTTTTGAAACCACATTCCCATAATAAAGTATATAAAGTAAGAAATAAGCGGATAATAACGGCCTCCTGAGCCAAAGAAAATGCCGAA
The DNA here is from genome assembly GCA_016185185.1 of Sphingobacteriales bacterium. Taxonomy (GTDB): domain Bacteria; phylum Bacteroidota; class Bacteroidia; order Chitinophagales; family Chitinophagaceae; genus AWTP1-9. The sequence goes on from JACPOD010000030.1 coordinate 17,042, forward strand.
ATAAAAATTAGTAGTCACTTGTTTTTCCAATATATTAAAATGATAAGCAGGTGAACCAATAAAAAAAGGAAGAAGTGACAACAGGAGTAATAAAAGAATTGCGATGAATGTTTTAAGGGAACTGTTGACTATAGCTGTCAATTGTTTTTTGAAAACAAAAAAAACAGCGCCGGCTAAAAAAAGGGTTACTAAAAATTCTGAGTAAGGTGGAATGCTTAGTAATAATAAAATACCCGGTAAAGAATAAAGAGAAAAAGAATGTGCTGCAATCACCTTCCAGGTAATAGCACTAAAATAAAAGCCGAACAGAATGTTTTTTGATTTATTAAAGCCAAAACGAAAATTTATTTTTTCCCCCGCATAGATATACTGATAGATATAACCAAATGAAAAAAGAAACCCCGGTAACGTAATCAAATTGATATAAGTGCAGAAATAAAAAGCGCAACCTGTTTTTGCAGACAAAACCTGGAGCGAATGCGAAAACACCATCCCCAATATAAGCAGCGCCTTAAAATAATTTATAGTTGTGTCCCTGGTGATTTGTTTTTCCGGCATGAGAGGTGACTAAGATAAGAAACTAACCCGCAAAACGACAATTGCAAAATCCCGCAATCTTTCTAAATGCACTCTTGATTACTGAATGAAAAAAACTTGTAACAATAAAGTAATTGATTTCAATAAACAATATATTCTTTGGATAATCACACATACAAGTTGCTTCAGTAATACAGTAGCTTTTAATAAATAGGTTATTAAATGGATGGGTTTATTGTCCTGAATTGAAAAGAAATGTCTTATACCAAAAAAGAGACTATTTTGATTAATAAAACTTCTACTCACAGACGCAGATATCCTCATAAATACCAATTAGCCCTTATTTTCATCCCTATATTTTACCATTCATCAATTCCATAAAAAGTTTTTAAAAATAATTTTTTGAGTTAAATAATTGAAAAACAGATGTTTTAGGCTAAATCGGATATTAGATTCAACCAGCTACTATAAAAAAGATGGTACTATGTGTTGTATAGTACTAAAATTCCCCATATCTTTGTGTGGCAATGTTGAAGATGATGGTAAAAGGGGGTTAATCAAAAGCAAGGCAATAACAATGAAGAGCAATCAAACAACCCCCTGCCAGCACACAACAAAAGAAAGATGATTCAAAAGAACAATTAAAAACTCCGAAGTATGAACATCGAGAACACACAAAGCCAGATGCGGAAAGGCGTATTGGAGTTTTGCATTCTCTCCATCATTAAAAGAGGCGAGGTTTACCCGAGTGATATTATTGATGAAATGAAGAAGGCAAACCTTAACATCCTGGAAGGAACCCTGTACCCGCTGCTCACGAGGTTAAAAAATGCAGACCTCTTAACCTACCGCTGGGTAGAAAGCAGCAGTGGCCCGCCAAGAAAATATTTTTTGCTCACGGAAAAAGGGGCTGCTTTTTACAGTGAACTAAGCGCCACCTGGAATGAGCTGGCCAATGCAGTAACAACTATTACACATTCCAACGGACAGGCAACCAACACCGAACCAATGACGAACACCGATACCAACAACTTTAACCAGTAAAAACCGAACAGAAGATGAAAAAGGTAATTAATATAAACTTTCAGGGCAGGGTTATTCCGATAGAAGAAACTGCGTTCGAAACGTTAAAGCAATACAGCGACAGCTTGCGGGTTTACTTCGCTAATGAAGAAGGCCGTGATGAAATTATCAATGATATTGAAAACCGGATTGCCGAGTTGTTTGAAGAAAAAATTAAAAAAGGCGCTACCTGTATTACAGATGAAGAAGTGAATAGTGTAATAAACAGCATGGGTCGTCCTGCCGATTTTGATGAAATAGGTGGCGCAGAAACAAGCACCTCTGCGTCAAGTGCCGGCACAGGATCACAATCTTACAGCAGCGCCGAAGAAATAAAACAACCTCGTCGTTTAAGCCGCAGTTCAAATGATAAAATTATTGGTGGTGTTTGTGCAGGCTTAGCCCATTACCTGCGTATTGATCCGGCAGTTATGCGTATCCTTTTTGCCGTGATCACCTTTGGTGGTTTTGGGGCAGGCTTTCTTTTATACATTGTTTTGTGGATTGTATTGCCACTGTCAGAATTAGATAGCAGCACCGTATTACGCAAACGTTTATACCGTAATCCTGATGATAAAGTAATTGGTGGCGTGGCCAGTGGAATAGCTGCCTACTTTAATATAGAAGTTTGGATACCCAGGATCATTTTTGCATTACCATTTATATTAGGTGCTTTCTCCTCTGTATTTAATAATCATTGGTGGGGTCCCGGTCCTGTAATTTTCTCAGGTGGTTTTGGTGGAACATTGTTTGTTACGTATATAGTATTATGGATTGTATTGCCGTTAGCGAATACGGCAGCAGAAAAATTAGAGATGCGTGGAGAAAAAGTGGATTTACAATCCATTAAAAATACAGTAAAAGAAGAATTACAAAGTGTAAAAGGAAGGGCAGAAAAAGCAGGGGCAGAGTTTAAAGAAAAAGCACAGGAATGGGGTAAGGAAGCAACAGACAAAGGAAAGGCTTTTGCAGCAGAAGCAGCACCGGTAGCAAGAAAGACAGGACACGGCATTGGTCATGCAATTGGTGTTTTGTTTAAAGCATTCTTTTTATTTATTGCAGGTATTATTGTGTTTGCTTTATTTATGGCACTCATTGGTGTTTTGGTAGCAATGATTGGAGCAGCTCCTTTTACAGGATTCTTCTTTGAGGGCACCTGGCAAAATGTGCTGGCATGGGGAACATTACTTCTTTTCATTGGTGTTCCGCTAGTAGCATTGGTAGTATGGTTGGTAAGAAGAATTGCGGGGATACGCTCAAAGAAAAGTTATTTGGGTTATGTTTTTGGAACATTATGGACACTGGGTTGGGTATGTGCAATATTGTTTGTTGCTTCGGTTAGTAAAGATTTTAAAAATCAAACCCCGGTAACGGAAGAAATTAAAATTGAGCAACCTGCAACAGGAGTTTTAAAAGTAAAAGCTCAATCAGACAAGGTTCGTTACTATGACCGCAGCTGGTGGTGGAATGATGACGATGATCGTGATGCTTTTTTCCTAAACTCTAACGAAGACAGTATGTTTTTAAACACGGTAAGGGTGAAAGTGGTTAAAAGTGAAGACTCATTGTTTCATGTACATTTAGTAAAACTCTCAAGGGGATATACACCCTCTAAAGCAGAAACCAAAGCTAAAAATATTTCCTTTACAGTAAAACAAGTTGACAGTATATTAATATTGCCCAAAGGCTTTACAATAAGTCAGAACGATAAATACCGTGCACAAAGAGTGATGGTGATTATTGAAGTACCTAACGGTAAAAAAGTAATATTAGACAGGAGTATTGACAGCTATGATTGGTTTGATGTTAGTTATAATCGTCGTGGACTCGGCTGGACAGTTGACTGGAATGATAACTGGGAAAGAGGATATAGCTGGGATAGTAATGTAGAATACCAAATGACAGAGGATGGGCTAAAGAGAACAGATAAAAAGGATTTAAAAATTAAGAGCGGCAAATTTAAAATTGATGAAAACGGGGTAGAGGGCGAAATAAATGTGGAAGACAATGATGATGGCAATAATAACAATACCAACAAAGGCGAGCCCACCTATCGTTATAAAAAGAACGGAGATAGTATTAAAATAATTCCTGTAAAACCAGCTACACCGGCCGCACCAGAAAAGAAAGAAGAAAAGAAAAGTAATACAACCGAAGCATCAACAGAATCATTATTCCCGTTTACAAAATTAATAGACGTTATTTAAGAGTGTAAGGTTAAAGTTGGAACAAAGGGTCCCGATCGAAAGTGAGGGGCCCTAATTTTCAAATTTGATTTTATACCAAAAAAGAAAAATATATCTTATCAGATTTTTTGAAATGGTCTTAATCAGACCGGGTTCCAACCTCCTTACAAAACGACCCGGAAAATGAGAAAGATGTTATACTCATATTAATCATTTCAAAAAAAATAAATGAATCCTAAAACGAAACCGGTTTTACTGGTAATTGCTCTAATTGTGCTGGCGGTAGCAGCTCTTCGTGGTCATAATAAACCACCCGACACCGATGACTATAGCACATTGCCAAACATTACCGTAATGCTCAATTTCAATTCAGCCATACAATAACCTCTTTTTATACTTTCACCCAAAACAAAAGCTATGAAAAAAGTAACGGCGATATTGCTTGCAATACTTTTGATAGTATTATTTACACAGTGTCATCATCACCACCGCAACCGTGCATTTAAAACCTATTTCTGGACAAGCAGCACAAATGCTGAGAATGAGAGGCTTTATATAAACAACGAATTTATTGGTCATCTTCCCTTACTGAATGAACCTCCTTCCGATGAAAACGGGCTGAAACAGGAAGCTTTATTTGTGCATATGCCTTCCGGAAAATACAGGATCGTTATCCGCAATGAAGAAGGGGAAGTAAAATTCAGGGAAACACTAAAGCTGAGGATTAACTGGAACAACAAATCCATAAGTGCTTATAGCGATGACAATGGTTACAGTTCTTTCAGAAAAATCCATGAGGATGAATTGATGGAAGAAATTTTAGAGAAAGAATAATTACCTCTTATAAAATCTTTACACTTACTCTTACACCAAATACAAGGTGAAGGCTTACATTTGCCAGCAAATTTAATTGCTTGTCAACAATGAAGAATACTCCTTTCACCCACAAACACATTGCGCTTGGAGCAAAGATGGCGGAGTTTGCAGGGTATAATATGCCAATAAGTTACAGCGGAATCAATGATGAACATGCAGCCGTACGAAACAATGCCGGCGTGTTTGATGTAAGCCATATGGGCGAGTTTATAGTAAAAGGTCCTGATGCATTGGATCTGATTCAACGGGTTACTTCAAACGACGCTTCTAAATTAACAGCCGGTAAAGCACAATATAGTTGTTTACCAAACAACGAAGGCGGTATAGTTGATGATTTACTGGTTTATTGTATAGAAGAAAACAACGTGTATATGCTGGTAGTTAATGCCAGTAATATTGAAAAAGACTGGAACTGGATCGTTTCTTTCAACAATAAAAATGCGGAGATGCATAACATCTCCGATAAAACTTGTTTGCTGGCAATACAGGGCCCTAATGCCACTAAAATATTACAACCGCTTACCGGTATGGATATTTTAAATCTTAAATATTACACTTTTGTAAAAGGAACATTTGCCGGAGTGGAAAATGTTTTAGTAAGTGCTACTGGTTATACAGGTGCTGGTGGTGTTGAAATTTATTTTGAAGATAAAGGCACCAATGCCGATAAAATATGGGGTGCAATTTTTGAAGCGGGCAAACCACAGGGAATAAAACCAATTGGACTTGGAGCAAGAGATACACTCAGGCTGGAAAAAGGATATTGTTTATATGGCAATGATATTGATGATACAACATCTCCATTAGAAGCAGGCCTTGGATGGGTTACAAAATTTACCAAAGAATTTACAGCAAAGGATATTTTAACGAAACAAAAAGAACAGGGTGTAGAAAGAAAGCTGGTTGGCTTTGAAATGGTGGAAAAGGGGATACCACGCCATGGTTATAGTATTAAGGATTATAGCGGAGCAGAAATTGGAGTGGTTACATCAGGAACACAATCACCTACCTTACAAAAAGCAATAGGATTAGGATATGTAAGATCAGTATATGCTGCAGAAGGATCTAAAATATTTATAGCTGTAAGAGATAAATTATTAGAGGCAAAAGTGGTAAAACTTCCTTTTGCATGATTATTGAAGAAGAAGGCCAGGAGCCTTGAGCTACGAGTTTCGAAATAAAATTAGTGACTTCCGGATCAAAGCACGAAACTAAAAACTATGCCTACCATTCACCTCACCACTCTGATTCATGCGCCGGTTGAAAGGGTATTCAACTTAAGCAGGCATATAGCATTGCATAAAAAATCTATGGAGCATACTGGAGAAAGGGCGGTTGCAGGTGTTACAACAGGTATGATTAATTTAGGGGAAACGGTTACCTGGGAAGCCCGGCATTTAATGAAGACCCGCAGGTTTACCTCCAAAATCACTTCTATGAAGACCTACGATAGCTTTACTGATGAAATGATAAAAGGAGATTTTAAATCCTTTCAGCACCAGCACCATTTTAAACAAATTGAAAACGGCACAATCATCATAGACATCATCAATTATGAAATGCCCTATGGAATCATTGGTCAGCTGGTAAACGGTTTTTACCTGCACCGGTATCTTGAATCTTTGATAAAGAAACGAAACGAAGTAATAAAAGAATATGCTGAATCAAAAAGATGGGAAGCACTTCTTCCGGATATGATTAAAGCATACTGATTTATATTTGTCCGATGGAAAATAAAAAGCCCACCTTGTTTACCTGCTTATCCCCGGCGTTGCTTCATCTTTACGATCTGAATAATGCAGTTGTTGTGATAATTGATGTATTCCGTGCCACATCCACCATTGCTTCGGTATTATACAATGGTGCAAAAGAAATTATTCCGGTAGCAGAAGTGGCGGAAGCCATTAAAATAAGTACTGAAATTGGTGGTATTGCTGCCGGCGAAAGAGATGGTAAAATAGCCGAAGGGTTAGCACACGGCAATTCACCTTTAGAATATACCCGTACGTTTATTGAAAATAAAACACTGGTTTTAACTACAACAAACGGAACCAGGTTGCTTCACATGGCATTAACCAATAATGCAGGCACAATTATCACCGGGTCTTTCCCCAATCTTTCTGCAGTATGTGAATACCTGGTAGAACAAAACAAAAATGTGGTACTTGGATGTGCGGGGTGGAAAGACCGTTATAATTTAGAAGATACTTTATTTGCGGGAGCTGTTATAAGCAAAGTAAAAAACAATTTCACCATTCATTGCGATAGTTCTTTAACAGCGGTGAGTATGTATGAACAGCACCAGCATGATTTGCACAGCTTTGCTCCCAACCTTACACACTACCACCGGCTTGTAGACCGTTTTGGTTTGATAGAAGATATTCGTTTTTGTTTTACTCCTGATGTGGCAAACGTATTGCCATTGTATAAAGATGGAACATTAATAGCGGTAAAATAAAATATCAGAATAAAGAAACAGGAAGGACGACAATCTTAAATTTTAAATCTATAAACCGATTAGATAAACCCGTAAAGATAATCTTTTTTATCTCCACTTTCTGTGTATAAAATAATTCTTAAAAGAAGCATTTTCATAAGGAAATCTGTTCTGTATTCCTTTACTTTTGCAAATTGCCCAATTCACAACAGGCACAGACCAACGAACTAAAATTATTTTTTGAATGGCATTACCTCACCTTATTAAGTATGTTTATAATAGCGGAACCGATGAAGTCATCCGCCGCGGAAAAAAAATTCATGCTATTGGATTTGTTGAACTGGTAGATCATGATGACCTGACCGGATCTGCCACCTTCAGAGTTAGAGACGATATATATTCTACTTATTACAAAGTATATATTCAAAAATTCAGAGACCCGAAGACCATGACCGTTCGTTGCAGTTGTCCTTATAATCTTGGGGATATATGCCGTCATGAGGCCGGTGCATTGATTCAGCTGCAGGAGCTGATCGATAAAAATCAGCTTGGTAATAAAGAAGTTTCCTATAATCAGAGGCATACTGTTGTTAAAATGAAACAGATTGATCTTAAAACCATCAAACTGCTTTCTGGTCAGCATAATTATGATGAAGCAGAAAAACTGGTACGGGCAAACAGGGCAAACATCACACTGGCAAAAGATGAACGGGTAGAAGCAGAATTAAATATTAACGAAGAATCTTTTCCACTGGTAATACAAAAAAATGAAGAAAGAAATTTTGATACTTCCTGTTCCTGCAACGAACTGGAACATCCTTTATGCATACACAAAACATTATTATTTGTTCAGCTCTTAAATTCTTATGGACCGTATTACTTTGATACGATACGTAATTGGGATAAAGAAAAAAATAAACTTCTTGAAGCGTACGGCTATAGCCTAAGCGATGATTTAAAAGGAAAGTTTGAGTTTAGTTATAAAGAAGGCAAACCCTTTTTGAGGGTTTTAGATACCAGTATAAAAAGAGTTGCTCCGGTGCAGTCTGGCAGACCTCAGCCATTTATAACAACAATGCCCAAAGAAGAAGAAAGTGTTGTACCGGAAATTGAAACAATGGAAACACCGGCACACAGGCTAGGTGTTGTTTTTAATGGTAACCAAAATTCCTACCCCTATTTTCATATAGAAGCTGTAAAAGGCGAAAGCAATGATGAACAAAAAAAGTTTTCGGGAAAAGCAGAAAAAATTGACCTCGCTAAGTTTGTAAATACAGAGATGTTTAGCGAGGAAGACAAGCAGCTGGTGCAACAGGTGCGAAAATTACAGGGCGGAGAAATAAATAAGTATATCAGCCGCAATTCTCCTTTCAGCGGTATCTGGGAAAATATTATTCACCAGGAAGAAGATGATTTACCGGAAGAAACAAAATCATTAATGAATGAATACCTGCACCCAAAGCTGCGTAAACTTTTTATTGAGCAGATGGAAAACCCTTTCATCTATCTCGTTCGCAATAAAAAAACATTTAAAACCAACGATCTTGAAACTGTTGAACTGGCAACTGAACCCATCCACCCCGAATTTCATATTGGTGTACATAAAAATAACTGGGAAGTTTCCTGTCATATTAAAATAGGTCCGCAATTAATTAATATAACCGATAATGAATGGCAAAGTCCGCTGGTTTTTTTATATAACAGCACCCTTTACTTTTGGGAAAAAACGGATGACATTCTATATGCAGAAAAATTTTTGCAGAAAGGAAATATCCTGATCAGTAAAGAAGACTGGTCTGCACAGCTGCAAAGTTTTATTCTGCCGCTTACAAAAGAATATAAAGTAGAGTTTGATAAGTCACTTATAAAAGAAGTTAAGGAAGGAGAGCCGGAAATAAGGTTGATGTTACAGGAAAAAGGGGATTATCTTATTTTTCAACCGGTATTTAATTATAAAGGATTTGAAGTAAAGGGAAATGAAAAAGATACCATCACAATACCTGTTGACGATAAAATTTTAATTGTTCACCGCAATAAAGAAGCAGAAAATGCATTTCTGCAAAAATTAGAAGCACTGCATTCCCAGTTTATACGACCCGAAGGAGGGTACAACCTGGTACTGAAAGGAACAGATGTTTTAAAAAATAACTGGTTCTTTTTGTTTGTAGACGCAATGAATGAGTGGAAAATACCAGTGGCAGGTTTTGAAGCATTAAAAAATTTCCGATTCAATACGGCTAAACCCAAAACACAGGTCTATATCAGCAGCGGTATGGATTGGTTTGATGCCAAAGTAAATATTCAGTTTGGTGACCAGCAAATAACCGTGGCGGATGTGAAAAAGGCGCTGGCAAACAAACAATCTTTTGTTCAACTGCAGGATGGAACCTTGGGGATTCTTCCGGAAGACTGGTTAAAGAAATATTCATTATTGTTTAAGGTAGGCGAGGGTAAATATAACCAGCTTAAACTGTCAAAATATTATTATAGCGTAATTGATGAGTTGTATGAAAACAGGGATGAAGAAGAAATTCAGGTACAGCTTGAGGAAAAATATCAACGCCTTAAAGAGTTTAAAAATATAAAAGAAATTGATGTACCACATGCATTAGATCACATACTGCGTCCTTACCAGGTAAGCGGGTTTCATTGGTTGAATTATTTAAGTGATGTGGGCTGGGGAGGAATACTGGCTGATGATATGGGGTTGGGTAAAACGGTACAAGCACTTACTTTTTTACAACACTACAGGGATACACACCATAAACTGCATGCCATTGTTATTTGCCCAACAACACTGATATATAACTGGGAAAATGAAATAAAAAAATTCACTTCTCAATTAACCTATCAAATTCATCACGGGGGTGCAAGAACAAGAGATAAACAACAATTGCTTCAGTCTAATATCATCATCACAACTTATGGAACGCTGCGGAGCGACATAAAACTGCTTTCAGATATTGATTTTGATTATGTGGTGCTGGATGAATCACAGGCCATAAAAAACCCACAGAGTAAAGTAACCAAAGCAGCCTCTTTATTAGAAGCAAAAAATCGTTTGTGTTTAAGTGGTACACCATTACAGAATAATACGTTTGATATCTATGCACAAATGAATTTCTTGAACCCGGGTATGCTGGGTAGTGTGGAGTTCTTCAGAAATGAATTTGCTACCCCCATCGATAAATTTGGAGAGCAGGAACAAAAAGATCATCTTAAAAAAATATTATACCCCTTTATTCTCCGCCGTACAAAAGAACAGGTAGCAAAAGATTTACCGGAAAAAACGGAAACAATTTTGTTTTGTGAAATGGAAGATGAACAACGGAAAATTTATGATGCTTTCCGTAATGATTTCAGAGATAAAATTTTGGGTGTAATAGATCAGCAGGGTATAGGAAGTTCTCAGCTTACCATTTTACAGGGGCTGATGAAGCTGCGTCAGATATGTGATTCACCGGCTATTATGAATGAAGAAGAAAAGTATCCCAACGTTTCTATTAAACTGGAAGAGTTAGCAAGAGAGATCAGCGAAAATATTGGTCATCATAAGGCGCTTGTATTTTCTCAGTTTCTGGGAATGCTGGCATTAATAAAAGAAAAATTAAAAGAACAGGAAGTACCTTTTGAATATTTTGACGGAAGCACTTCAACTACGGAACGGCAAAGGGCAATTGAAAACTTCCAGGCTAACGATGATTGCAGGGTGTTTTTAATTTCATTAAAAGCCGGAGGCGTGGGCTTGAACTTAACAGCTGCAGACTATGTTTATATTGTTGATCCCTGGTGGAATCCGGCCGTAGAGCAGCAAGCCATTGATCGTACGCACCGTATTGGGCAAACTAAAAACATTTTTGCTTACCGGATGATTTGTAAAGACACGATAGAAGATAAAATATTGCAGTTGCAGGATCGTAAACGTTCCCTGGCTAAAGAACTTATTGCAGACGATGCCACATTTGTGAAATCACTCACCAGGGCAGATGTGGAATACCTGTTTAGTTAATGCAAAACAGAAGCTGTTCTGAACGGATATAAAAACGAAAAAAGCCCCATCCATCCGGCAGATGTGGGCTTTTTTGTTCTCTACGGGTTATTGAAAAGAATTATTTTACTAAAGGACCCTGCCAGTGACGGCGAAAGCTTTTTCCTTTTTTATAAAAACGTATTGGGTAAATAGTTGGACTTTGGCGTAAGCGGGCAAAAAAATTGCTGATGATGCTGGCCAATAAAGGACTGTGCGATGAGTTAAATTTATTCATACTAATATTGGTTTTAAATGTGGACATTTCTTTAACGAAGAAATGCTGCAAATCTTATGTCAGTTTGTTTCAACTAATTGTTAAAACAAATGCACAAAGTTTTTTTACCTTTTTAAAGGCATTACCCTGGTAACAAAGTCAATTGCCCTTAATCCCCGTACAGCTTATGCAATAAAGTTCTTAAGACGGCGGAATTCCCGCTGTGATGGCGATTGAAACAATAATGTTAACCTGGAAATAATTTCTTTACAAGCAAGAGACAGGGTACTCTGTTGATTTTTGTTTTGGCTTGTTTTCATGGTCCATAGGATTTATTGGTAATACTAATTTAACAACCCTTTTTATTTTTTGCAATAGCCCCGCAAAGTTTTTTTAATAATCTTACATTTTTAAGCTTAAATCTTTAATTTAGTGCAAAATCTACTCCTTTGAATAAAGCAAAAGTACTAACCATCCTTTTTGTGGTTTTTACGGTATTTACCGGCCACACACAAATCAAACTATTTAATAATTCTCCCGAATTCAGGCAGGCTCTTGATAAAATCATGGCCGATTACTGTAACCAGTTCCGTAATTTAAAAGGCGAGGCTATTATAGATAATCCGGAGTCGAGTGAATTTACTTCAACAGTTACATTGCCCGGTTCAGAAGAATGTACTATCATTCAAATGCGAAATACAAAGCATGAAACAAGGGCTTTTCAGGCTTTGATGCTTAGTACGGATGATTTTGAGGCAGCCAGTAAAAAATATAAGCAGTTATTTAATCAACTGCACAACGCAACCGTGAGACTTGATAATGGCGGCATGCGCTATACCATAAAAGGTGAAATGGATAAGCCAAGCGACGATAAAAAGTTTTCCAGCACACTCTTCGATGTTTCTCCAAATAATAACTTTAGCAAAAATGTACATATTGAGCTAAGCCTTGCCTATGAACTGATGGAATGGAAGATACGGGTATCGGTATATGATAAAGTAAATGATGAAGAAGTTAGACCAAGTGCGAATTAACAAGGAAACGAACGCCGGAGTATCTTATTAATGCTACATTAGCAAATGATTGTTTTAATGCTAAGCTGGTCATTATATTTTTTTCTGCATAGCTGGCTGGCATCTTTAAAAATAAAAAAGGGGATCCTAACAAAATTCTCGTCCATATCTTCCAGGGTTTACAGGGCGGGATATAATATTATTTCTTTTGCAGGCCTGATTCTCCTGTTCTGGTTTCAAATTAAAGCTCACTCATTAAAGTTTTTTGATCATTCCGTTATTGCTGAAATTACAGGCACACTGCTTATGCTTGCAGGGATAGTAATTATGGTAACTGCAGGATTGAATTATGACCTGAAAAGTTTTTTCGGATTTAGCGAAGAAAAAGCCGACTCATTTAAGAAGAACAAACTTAATCACTTTGTCCGGCACCCTCTGTATAGCGGAACAACAATGGTCTTTTTGGGCATATGTATTATCTGGCCCTATTATAAAAACATTTACTTATTTATTATTTACATTATTTACCTGGCCATTGGCATTTACCTGGAAGAAAAAAAACTTGTTCAAATATATGGCAGGGAGTATTTGGAGTACCAGGCAAAAGTGAAAAAAATAATTCCGGGTATATGGTAATTAAATAGTCTTAATGGTATTTACGGGCAGTTTCTTGCCAAAGCGTTGCCACAACCACATTAAAGTAAAAGAAGGGATGAAATCAGTTCCGGGTAAAATCTCTTCTGTAAAATCAAAAAGACCGCCAAAGATTCCTTTCCACCCGCCGAATGTTTTATAAAAAATAAAAGCAGATACCGGCGCCCATATTATGTCACCAAACTCCCCCAAAACCGGAATGGCATACGTAAAATATCCAATAGCATCCATAAGGATACAAAATAACAAACTGGCATCTTTTTGTGTAGTCATCATCTCTTTTACATTAAGAACGATACAAAGATGAGATTTATTGATATAGGGTTGTATAAGTTCTGTTAACCTTAATTAACATTAAAGCAAAGTTGGTTAACCGGCATTCTGCTGCGGGCAGGATATTTTTGAAACTGTAAATTGATGCAGCTTATGCAAAGGATATTGATTGTACTATTTTTTTCTATGTTGACAGAATTAACCCTTGCCCAAAAAAATAGCGTAACACTAAAGGGTCAACTAATAGATACAGTTCGCAGGCAGCCATTGGAAAATGCTACCATTTCTCTTATTAATGCCGGTGATTCTTCTCTTGTAGGATTTACAAGAACAAATGCAGAAGGTAAATTTTTAATAACCAATATTCAACCGGGTCATTACAGAATTTCAGCATCATACGTGGGCTTTCATCCTTATTGGGAAAATTTTGAAGTAAGAGAAGAAAAAGCTGAGACGGACCTGGGAATATTTTTTATGAAAGACAAAAGTTTGCTGGCTGATGTGTTTGTTGAAACACAACGTCCCCCCGTGCAGGTAAACGGCGATACACTGGAGTTTAATGCCGAAGCTTTTAAAACAAAACCCAACGCTGTAGTAGAAGATATGCTGAAAAAAATGCCCGGCCTGGAAGTAGATAAAGACGGAACGATACGGGTAAACGGTCAGCGCATAAACCGTGTGTTTGTAAATGGTAAACAGTTTTTTGGCAATGATCCCAAAATAGCCACCCGTAATTTAAATGCAGATGCCATTGATAAAGTACAGGTGTATGATAAAAAAAGTGATCAGGCCGAATTTACCGGCATAGACGATGGCAACAGTGAAAAAGCCATCAACTTAAAATTGAAGAAAGACCGTAAGAAAATGACATTTGGAAAATTGACTGCCGGCTATGGTACGAAAGACCGGTATGATGGACAGTTTAATATCAATCGCTTTAATGGTGAGCAGCAGCTCTCAGCAATTGGAATGGCTAACAATACCAACCGCCAGGGTTTTACTTTCAGCGATATTCTCAACTTCACAGGTGAAATGCAAAGAATGATGCGTGGTGGTGGCGGAGCAAGAGTTGTTATCAATAATAATGGCCCCGAAGATTTTGGTTTACCTGTACAGGGTGTAAACAACAGCGAAGGGGTGGCGCAAACAATCGCCGGAGGATTAAACTTTAATGATACCTGGAAAAAGAAAACGGAAGTAAACGGAAGTTATTTCTATAACAATATTGATGTGGACAATATTCGCAATGTTACCCGGCAAAATTTATCAACCACCAATCCTTTTACTTATAACCAAACCAGCACAAGTAATAAACGAAGTGAAAGTAACCGCTTCAACTTTACCATCGATTCAAAATTAGATTCTTTTACCTCTTTACGCATTACGCCACAACTCACGTATCAGCATAATAAATACAATACTAATAACACTTACGAATCGTTGTTGCCGGATACAAAATATATTAACACTGGTTTTTCTAATTCCACAACCAATGCAGAAGGATACAATTTTGCCAGTAATATTTTGTTAAGACATAAATTCAGGAAAAAAGGAAGAACGTTTTCTGCCAATATCAGCCTTGGGTACAACGATACCCGCAGTAAAGGAGCATTAAAATCCATCAACAACTTTTTCGAAAACGGCAACATTAGTGATAAAGACACGTTAGACCAAAATAATAAACTCAATACCCTAACCAATAATTATGGTATCAATGCCAGCTATACTGAGCCCCTGTCGAAAAAAAGTTTAATAGAATTGAATGGTTTTTATAATAAAGCCAATGGTGATTTAGACAAAAAAACCTATGATGTAAACAACCAGAACGGTAAATATGATTTGCTGAACTCGGCATTAAGTAATGCTTTTCGCAGCGAGTATTCCTATACAGGTGGCGGTGTAAATTTCCGGTCGCAGCAAAAGAAAATAATTTATGGGTTAGGCGCCGCTGTTCAGTACGCTTCTTTATTAAGTATTCAAAAAACAGGGAACAATACCATTAAACAACATTTTACCAACGTATTACCCGCCGCAAATTTTACTTACAATTTCAGCAAAACAAAAAATCTTCGTTTGGAATATAATACTTCCACACAGCAGCCTGCTACGGCGCAATTACAACCTGTACAGGATGTGAGCGACCCGTTAAATATAAGAGAAGGCAATCCTGATCTTAAACAACATTACCAGCATAATGTGAGTTTGAATTATTTTGCTGCGAGTCCATTAGCACAAAAAAACTTCTTTGCTTATATCAATTTTACGGCTACTCAAAACGCAATTGTAAATTCAGATATATTATTCAGTAACGGGGTTCGTTATACTTCATATAAAAACGCCAACGGCGTATATAATTTGTTTGGTGGTATTGATATGGGTTTCCCCCTTAAGAAACTGCATACCCGGATCAATGCTGGCGCCAACACAATTTTATACAATAATTATAATTTCCTCAATAACGTTAAGAATAATATTAAAAACATAGCTATCAATCCCCGCACATCCATTACCTATACGTACAAAGAAAAGCTTGACATTACCGCCAGTGCCAGGTTTAGTTATAATGAAATAAAATACTCTTTGCAAAAAGCTTTTAATGATAATTACTGGCGCAATACTTATGAGCTGGAGGCCAATATAAATCTCCCCTGGAATATTGGATTAAACAATGAAATTACTTACACTACTAATACCGGCAGAACTGCCGGCTACAATCGTAATATAGCATTATGGAATGCCAGCATCACCAAAGGAATGTTTAAATACAAAAGAGGGACACTGAAGCTGAGTGTGTATGACTTGCTGAATCAAAACATCGGTATCAGCCGCAATGCCAATCTTAATTTTATTGAAGACGCCCGTTATACAGTGCTGAACCGGTTTTATATGATGAGCTTTACTTATAGTTTAAGTAAAGCTGGTAACAGCGGGCCGCAGGTTAATATCAGGATGAATTAAGAAATATCAAAATGAAATTAATGCTACAATCTTCTCTAAATAAACCTTATCGGTCTTATCAAAACTATCGTAACTGTCACTGTCCACATCCAGCACAGCTACCACTTCATTATACAAAACAGCAGGAATAACAATTTCTGATTTACTTAAACTGCTACAGGCAATATGTCCCGGAAATTTTTCTACATCCGGAACAATCAGCGTTTCTCTTTTTGACCAACTGGTTCCGCATACGCCTCTTCCTTTACGAATACGGGTGCAGGCTACCGGACCCTGGAACGGACCCAGCACCAATTCATCTCCCTTCACTAAATAAAAGCCAATCCAAAACCAGCCAAACTGTTCTTTGAGTGCTGCCACAATATTGGCAAGGTTGGCTATCAAATCCGGTTCACCTTCTATCAATGCCCTTATCTGCGGAATGATGGATTGATACTGTTCTTCTTTTGTCCCTTTTGCAATGGATAAATCTTCTGCCATGGAACAAAGATAAAATGATTTACTTTTTAATTAGCTATGTGCAGGATCGTAATTATTTCATTTCAAAATTAAATGCCTGTAATTTGCCTTTCCACTATAAAAAATAATCAATTTGTAACTTAAAAACTTAAATTTGGTTTACATGACATTCTATTATGTCTTTTATCCAAATTAATAAAATTAGATATGTCCTCTAACAATCGCCGTAAATTTTTACAACAACTCGGACTTGCAGGCGCTGGTCTTATTACCAGTCTTTTTACAACAACAGATTATAAAGAAATTTTAAAACGCAATGATGTGGATGCGGTGATCATTGGTACTCCTGATCACTGGCATCAGCCTATTAGTATTGCGGCATTGCAGGCAGGCAAGCATGTATATTGTGAAAAACCAATGCTCCACGCCGTTAGTGAAGGTCATGCGTTGCTGGATGCCTGGAAAAAAAGTGGCAAGGTTTACCAGGTGGGCAGCCAGGGATTAAGCAGTCTTGGTAACGAAAAGGCCAGAGAGTTGCTAGCCGCCGGTGCTATTGGTGATTTGAATTATGCAGAAGGTTTCTGGGCCCGTATGAGTGCTGAAGGTGCCTGGCAATATAAAATTCCTGTTGATGGTAATGCCTCAACTGTTGATTGGGATAAATATGAAATTGTAAAAAAACATGCGTTTGATCCGTTACGGTTTTTCCGCTGGAGAAATTATTTGGATTACGGTACCGGAATGAGTGGTGATTTGTTTGTGCATCTTTTCAGCAGTCTGCATTTTATTACTAACAGCATGGGTCCGGTAAAAATTGCAGCTATGGGTGGATTGCGTTACTGGAAAGATGGGCGTGAAGTTCCTGATGTATTATTAGGAATGTTTGATTATCCGCAAACAGCGGCACATCCTGCATTTGACTTAAGCTTACGTTGCAACTTTATAGATGGCACCAGTGGCACCACTTATTTACGGTTGAATGGAAGCAAAGGAAGTATGGACGTAGAGTGGGATAAAGTAACTGTAAAATTAAATAACACCGGTGAGTCAGATGATCCGTTCTTAAAAGCACAGACTGTTGCTAATGCAACTACTGAAGAAGAAAGAAAGAAAATGGTTGGGCCAAGAGAAACTGTATATAAAGCCGAAGAAGGATATAAAGGCGCCCATTACGATCATTTTGGCAACTGGTTCAGAGCAATACGAACAGGAGGAACTGTAGTGGAAGATCCATTATTTGGTTTCAGGGCATGTGCTCCCGCACTGTTGTGTAACGATAGTTATTTTAATAACACCCATATTAACTGGGATCCCGTAAACCTTAAACTTGTTTAACCCTAAAAAAATTATAGTAATGATAAATAAGTTTTTTCCCTTTAAATGGCTTGTTCCTGTTGCTGTAATAGCTCTTGTTAGCTGCAACAACCAAAGTAAACAAGCAGCAACAGCAGACAATACACTTTCTGATGCAGAAGTAAAAGATGGCTGGAAATTATTGTTCGATGGCAAATCTACAACCAGTTGGAGAGCATACAACGGCAAAACCATACCGGCAGGATGGAGTATTGAAGAGGGTGCATTAAAAACATCGGGTACAGCACACGATGCTATTGGTGGCGATATTGTTTATGGAGCAGAACCGTATGAAAATTTTGAATTAACGGTTGACTGGAAAATTTCCAAAGGAGGTAATAGCGGTATTTTTTATCACATCGTAGAAGATACACAATATCATGCCCCATACGAAACAGCACCGGAATACCAGGTGATTGATGATATTGGTTTTCCTGAAAAATTAGAAGAATGGCAAAAGGCCGGAGTGGACTATGCGATGTACACACCTACTACTGAAAAAGTTTTAAAGCCAGTTGGTGAATGGAATCATAGCCGTATTGTATTTACTCCTGCTAAAGTGGAATATTACCTGAACGATAAACTCACTGTTACGTTTGTTCCCTGGAGCGATGACTGGAACAAACGTCGTACTACGGGTAAATGGGCCACTTATCCCGGTTATGGTAAAGCCAAATCAGGATTAATCGGCTTACAGGATCACGGTAGTCCGGTTTGGTTCAAAAATATCAAGATCAAAAAGCTGTAATGTTTTGATCACACTTGTAAGAACCGATTCTGATAACTCAGATTTTATTTCATTGGTAAGACTTTTAGATGCCGATCTTGCTGAAAGAGATGGTGTCGATCATTCTTTCTATGCTCAATTCAACAAGATTGATAAAATAAAACACACTATAGTAGCATACGATGATGATGTGCCGGTTGGTTGTGGTGCTATTAAAGAATTTATTCCCGGTATAATGGAGGTGAAGCGTATGTATTCACTTCCATCCGTCCGGGGAAAAGGAATTGCTTCAGCAGTTTTAAATGAGTTAGAAAAATGGGTCAAAGAATTGGGCAATGAAAAATGTGTACTGGAAACAGGCAAACGCCAGCCAGAAGCTATTGCCTTATATAAAAAGAACGGCTATCATATTACTCCTAATTACGGACAGTATATTGGAATAGAGAATAGTGTTTGTTTTGAAAAAATAATTTAATCTCTAATCTCATTGTAATTCCTTCAGCATTCGTTGTGCCCTTGTGTTGCCCGGTCTCAGTTTCAATGCCTGTTCAAAACATTTCTTTGCGTTTGGTTTGTCTGCTTTTAATAAATAAGCATCGCCCATATCATTCCAGGTCACTACTATATTGGGAAACTCTTTAGTATAGACTGAATAAAGTGCCAATGCTTCTTCGGCATTTTTTTCCTCCAGTAATTTTTCCCCCACACTTAGCAGCACCATATCATCTTCCAACTCAATATTTGCTTTCTTTAATTCATCTTTATAATTAACCATAAAGTTGGCCGGGCCATTTTCTTTTATCATCGAATAAATAACCTTTGCAGGGGGTAATGGAAGTGGTGTTTGATCTCTGTTGTTTAATATTGCAGAAATTCGTTGAGCAACAATCTCTGCACTGCCTTCATCGTAATTGCTGAGCACGGCAAAAGAATAATTTTTCTCCATGTTAATTCCCATCACAGCGCTTACTCCAGGAGCTCCTCCTGCAATGCTTAATCTTCCTTTTGCTTTGCATTCTTTCCAGTCAGCATAGTGAGCGGAAAACAAGGGACTATTAAAAAGCTTGAGCTTACTTTGATCTTTCAGCAGTTTATTATCGCTCTCTATTGATTGTGCAAACTTCCATAGGTCACCGGTAGTGGAATACAATCCACCATCCCCAGCTCCCATTTCTTTAAACTGGAGATTGTTTCTTTTTGTTCCGATAAAATTGGTAAGATATCCAATGGCTTTGCCAGGCATATCTCTGTTTAGTTCTGCAAAACCAGTGTTGTTCATATTCAGCTTATCAAAGATTTTTTCTTTATAAACATCTCCTAATTTCTTTCCTGTTATTTTTTCAATCAATGCTGCCAGTACTGCATAACCAGAATTAGAGTATTGCACATTTGCTCCCGGCTTAAATAACATTGGTTGCTTTTGAATATGAGCCAGCAATTGCGTTATACTATTGATTTCTTCTCTGGCCATCTCCCACCCGGGAACGCCTGCATAATCTCCAAGACCGGATGTGTGCTCCATTAATTGTTCAATCGTTATTTCAGCCGCTTTTTCATCTGTAAACCCGGGTAAATACGTTATGATCTTTTCATCTACTTTTATCTTTCCTTCTTCAATGAGCTGCAGGATAAGTGTTTTTGTAAAAATTTTCGTGATAGAGCCAAGCGAAAATTTTGTATTGGCTGTATTGCTGATATTTTTTTCTATATCGGCCAACCCAATACTTTTATCGTAAATAGGTTTGTTGTTTTGGAAAATTAAAATCGACCCCGAAAAAACATCTTTAGTTGAAGCTTCATTCATCAAGGCCTCCATTTTCCCCTGTACCAGTTCTTTTCTTATTTTAGCAAACTCTTCTGGTGTAACTTTCTTTCCTTTGGTGGGAGCTTTTATATCTCCTTTTTTAACTTCATTCTTTATCTCTTGTGCAGTGTACGTTATTTCTGCATTATTAATATCTAATGCTAATATCAAACCAGGCAAACCACTAAACTGTCCCGGTCCTGAGGATAGTGCAATATCTTCAGCATACCACGCCACCAGCTCTGAACCTCTTTCTGTTTTACCCGTTGCTTTTTTGCAAACATGACCCAGGATAGTTTTTGTTTCACCATCCACCAGTTTCCAGCTAATGTTACGGATGGAATCTTCCACTATAAATTCTTTTTCCATTAAATCTCTTTTTTCAACAGATTTGCTTGCTGTAAAATCTTTGTAATAAATATTTTCTGCCCCGCCAAAACGCATCACTATCCCACCCTGTGGCTGTTCGCTTAAATCGGCTTCTTCTTCCTGCTTTTGATAGAGCGATTTATTATCGGCAAATAACAACGCATATTTATTGGTGCGGAACTGTGGCATCATTGCTTTCATTTGTTCATTCTCTTTGGGGATGCGGCGGTACACATCAATTTTTTCTTCGTACACAATTTTTCCTTCTTTAACCTGGGCTGCAGCACATTGATAAAGAATGGCGGCAAATAACATGGCGATAATTCGTTTCATTTTCTTCTGGTTTTAATAAATCAAAACTATAGCTGCGGCTTTGATATACAGGTTAACCAGTGTTTCATAAAGGTTAATTAAGGTTAATGGCCTTGTAACCCTTTACAGGAAAGATTTACATTTGTTCTGCATTCATGAAAAAAGTTATTACCGATCCGCTGTTAATGATAGCAACGATTCTCATCATCGTTGGTTT
This sequence comes from Sphingobacteriales bacterium, assembly GCA_016185185.1. Classification (GTDB taxonomy): domain Bacteria; phylum Bacteroidota; class Bacteroidia; order Chitinophagales; family Chitinophagaceae; genus AWTP1-9. Next base: position 38,523 of record JACPOD010000030.1, read on the forward strand.
CCAGGTGTACTGGTTAAAGAACAATTATGACCGGGAAAAACATTTGCTAGACAGCAAGGCGGGTATCATTTTCCGTACTACTGTATTTGAATTACAGGCTAAAAAACTAAAAATAGGACTGTCTGGTTCTGTTACTAATAGTAATGTGACTGTATATTTTAAAGATGATGAAGGAAAAGCAGTTCATGTTCGTAAACCAGTGAAGGAGCAATTGGTAGGAATCACTAATGTACTAAGTGATGAGTTTAAAGACTCGATTAAAATTAATCGTGAAAAAAAAGATAAAATTATTTTTTCGGTTAATAACGCTTCTATTACTTATGGAAAAGATTCGCTCAAGACAAGCACTTATGCCGAATCAGTTAATGGTAAAGACAAGATGATTCAACTTTTAAATGGAATCGATTCCTTACAGGATTCATTGAGAGTAGTTGATATCACTAAAGCAGTAACAAAGTCGTTTTCTGAAGAAAAGCTAAATGTTCTGTTTGTTATTACCCGAAAAATTCCTGATTCATCCAAATCCGGGCATGTTATTCCCCTGGCTTCACCGGATGAGAGTATTGATAAAATGAATGAAGTAACAGTTGGCATAGCTCACCCCGTGAGTTATGCACTGGAAATACAAAACAGTTCTCTTTATTTATTTAAAAAAATATTATCACCACTCTTATTCTCTCTGTTCCTGGTTGGAGTAACTATTATTTCATTTTTTGTTTTATACCGCAATCTCAACCGGCAGCTTCGTTTAACAGAAATTAAAAATGAATTTATCGGAAATATCACGCATGAATTAAAAACACCTATCAGCACCGTAAGTGTGGCCATTGAAGCCATGAAGAATTTTAATGCTTTGCAAAGCCCGGAAAGAACACAGGAGTATCTTGATATAGCCAATAATGAATTGCAGCGGCTGGGATTGCTGGTGGATAAAGTTTTAAAGCTTTCAATGTTTGAAAAACAGCAAGTGGAGTTAAAGAAAGAATGGTTTGACCTGGAAGAATTGATACAGGAGGTTGTTAAATCTATGCAGTTGCAATTTGAAAAACTTAATGTAACACTGAAAGTAGAAAAGAAAGGGGATAATTTTACAATTATGGCAGATCGTTTACACATCTCAAGTGTAATTTATAATCTGCTCGATAATGCATTAAAATATGGTAAGGAAAAACCTGTTATTATTATTGAGCTTGCATCTTATGACCAGTATGTTGAAATAAATATAACAGATAATGGTAAAGGCATTCCGGCTGAATATAAAAACAAAGTGTTTGATAAGTTTTTCCGTGTACCGGATGGCAATAAACATAATATTAAAGGATACGGATTGGGATTAAGCTATGTAAATCATATTGTGCAAAGGCACCAGGGATTTATAGAAGTAGAAAGTGAGCTGGGAAAAGGCAGTACTTTTTCTGTTAAACTCCCTTACGAAGAAGCAGAGTTAATAAAATATGACAAAGGACGGGTGGTTAGAAAAATGGCCATTAAAATCGGAAATCATGGCAATTAAAATTTTATATGTTGAAGATGAATTGTTTCTGGGAAAGATAGTAAAAGAAAGCCTGGAAACACGAGGTTACGAAGTACTGATGGAAACAGATGGGGATAAAGTATTGGCCGTATTTAAACAAATACAACCAGATGTATGTGTGCTGGATGTCATGTTGCCTAACAAAGACGGTTTTACGATTGCAGAGGAGATAAGAAATATAGACAATCAAATTCCTATATTGTTTTTAACGGCCAAAACACAAACCCAGGATTTAGTCAAGGGCTTTCAATTAGGTGGCAATGATTACATCCGTAAGCCTTTTAGTATGGAAGAACTGATTATGCGCATTGAGAATGTGTTGCGGTATAAAAAAGGTGACAGACCTGCAGATGATAAAAAAGATGAGATTAAGATTGGTAAATACACCTTTCATTTGAGCAGGCAAACACTAAAAGAAAATGGCGAGGAGCGAAAACTATCCTTTCGGGAAAGCGAATTACTGAAACTGTTGTACGAAAACAAAGACAAAATTATTGACCGTCGTGATATATTAAACTTGCTTTGGGGTAACGATAATTTTTTTAACTCCCGTAATCTTGATGTTTATATAACCAAACTTCGGGGCTATTTAAAGAAAGACCCTTCTTTAGAAATAATTACAATAAAAGGAATAGGCTATCGCTTTGTGGTTGAATAGTTGTTTATTTTTTTAATCGCCACCGTAAAAATAGTTGTCCATTAACCGGCCGGATGCTGTAGCCTGGTACCGATGACATATCTGATAATGGGATTAATAAGGAACCGCCGATTTTAATTTTACCCAAATAGTATGATAATTCTATTTTGCCGGATACAAAAGACGAATTTAAATACAACCAGTTTGAACCATTTTTTTCTGCCAGCAATGTATATTCAGACAAAACTGATCCGGTATAAACACCTGTTGTTTTTTCAGTTAATAAGGCACGGTTTAAAAAATGATAATTTAATCCGGCACCAATATTCCATCTTTTATATACTTGAAAATTGTATTGCAGCCCTGCGGTAAACCCGCTTGTTTTTAAGAGCAGTAAATTTTTTGTAACAGTAGTAGTATCAATAATTGATAATTGACCTTTTGATGAAGCTAATGGCCGTTCACCGGTAGCATAAAGATTACTTAGATGCACCATTAAAAGCAACTCCTGCTTTTTGCCGAATTGTTTACTGAGCCACAGATCCGGTATTAAGGCAATATAAGGCTGACTGCTTCCATTGGTTCCGGTAAAATAACTCTTTGTTCCCTGCAACGGAAGGGCAACATTCCATTGCAAGCCATAATTTATACCAAGTTGTTTGACCGCTTTGCTTGTTTTCTTTACCTCCGTTGTTTTTTGCTGGGCTAAATTGGAAGAGGCAGGAGTAATTACAGACTTCTGACCCTGCTCTGCTAAAGTTTCAGACAGCTTGGGATTCTTTACGTCTGTAATATTATTGTCGGGTATCGCAATAATGATATTTATGCTGCTTCCGGTATCAATTCTCTCTTTTTTACTATTGCCTGTACCGTAGGTATTTTTCTTTGTAGCCTTTGCCAAATTGATTTCTCCGGCATCTGAGGAATTTACACTGTTATTTGTTTCCTTATTTTGAGCTTTTAACAGAACAGCCGCTTTAGCAGTATGATCATTAAAACCGGGGTGTATTGTTAACTTACCTTTTTGGCTGTTACCCGTACCAGATAATTTGTTAACGCTAACCCGTGTTTTAACAGTTGCTAAAGCAGCTGTGGTTTTCATCCCACCACTATTATTTAATAAACCGGTGCCGTCATCGTCACGTTTAGAAGCTGCAGCTGTTTTCAGTGCAGCAGGTGTTTGTTGTTTTTCATAAAGATCAGCAACGGCCTCCCCGTCTTTTATTTTTTTAAGCGGTAAAGAAGAATTATTTGCATTTAAAGAACTGTTGTTATTTTCTGTTTTTGAAAAAGTATTTGTGTTGTTATTATTTTTTTCCTGGTTCTTTGTTTCAGTCGATTCAACTCTGGCAATTTCTGCCTGCTTGGTTGATTTTTTATTTATCCATAAATAAACACTACCCGCAGTAAAAAGCAACAATAATAAAAGCAACAAATATTTTTTATTCCCTCCGTCCGAATTGTTTTTTCCAGCTCCGGCTGTATTGTTACTGTCAAGTAACTGACTCATATTAGCCCATGCCTCATCAACAGGTATGCCCGGCAACGGGTAATTTGTTAAGGGAGACTGATTGCTATTTACGTTTTCGTTTTTCACTTTTTATAATTGACAACTTGATCCAAATATCCTTTTCAATTTATTCCTGCATTCGTTCAGGTGCCATTTAACAGTTCCTTCTTTTATACTTAAAGAGGAAGCCGTTTCCTTAATGCTTAACCCTTCAATGTAAAAAAGGCTGCAAACGGCCCGTGTAACAGGAGGTAGTTTACCTAGGTAAACGTATATATCCTTCCACTCAAGACTTTTAAACGGATTGTCTGAAGGAATGTTCGTAACGCCTTCCTTTAATTCAATAACCGCATATTGTTTTTTATCTCTTATTAAAGTAAGTGCTGCATTTCGTACAATGGTATAAGTCCAGTTAAACAATTCTCCTTTTGAAGAATCAAATTGTTCAATGTTTTTATACACTTTCAGCATTCCATTGTTTAAGGCAGTTAGCGCTTCATGATCATCTTCAAAGAACTGTTTACACAACGCAAACAGGGCAGGATAAAATTGACGATACAATTTTTCCTGGCTCTGGCGGTTATTTTGCCGGCACCCCTCTAATATTTCATTTATATTACTCACTATTTTTAAAAAACCGTATGCTTAAAATCTGTACGGAATTATATAAAATTGTTTTCACTGTCCCATTGCAATATTCTGTTGGGAAATTAAATACCCGGTTTTTTACAGGCGGATATTAAATAAAAAGCGAGGTAATAAAAATAGTACTAAAAAATTCAGAATCAAATACTGCACCCTTAGAAAGTTTTTCAGCTGGATATCTTATGAGAAAACTGATTTTAAAGGTGTTTTTCATCGTTCGCTACCTAAACCAGCGCTTGTTAAGCGGGCAAAAAGCTAAATTTCTTATAGTTTGGTTTTTCTTATATTTTACGTTGAAACCATATCGGTTACTATAATAAACTACAACCGGAGATTAAAAGGTTGGGTTGAGCAAAAAAAAATTTGATACCGGAGAATTTTGCGGGGCAAATGGTCAGGAGTTTCCTTGTATGGCTTTCCAGTTAGCTTTACTTATTTCATAGATGACATTTATGTTTATGGCTTCACCGTAATATGCTTTAGGCTCTTTGCCAACCAGCACACCCCCCAGTTTTTCCATGGCTTTGCGGCTGCGTATATTATTTTCTCCCACATGAAAGATCACTTTATCAACAAAACGGAAAGCATGGTTCAGCATTAATGTTTTCATGCTGCGGTTATAATTACTTCCCCAGCAATGCCGGGCTATAAATGTGTATCCAATAAGAATAGAACGATTTGTTTCATCATAATCATACAAACGGGTGCTGCCAATCATTTCTCCGGTTTTATTATCATACACAGCAAACGCACCGCCTGATTCCATTGCTCCTTTAAAATAATTTTGAAACACCTCTCTTTGATAACGTGTTTTGCTCGGGTGCTGCTCCCATATCAATGGGTCGCTGGCAACTTTATAGAGTTCTTCAAAATCATCTTCTTTTAATGGACGCATTTTCACCCATTCGTTTTGTAACGTTGGTTGTAGTTCAATTGGCATTGAATACTTTTTTTTGAATTAAACTGTAAAATTAACTGAACTTGTTTTTAAATACGCCAATCAGTTTTTAATAAAACACCCATATCAGTCCTAATACTTTTTACCGTTTATCATCTTACCGCAAGATTTGCAAACGCATGAATTTCTATTTCCGCTTTATTTGATGAAAAAACAGGAAATGAAAACAATATTGCTTACACTGGCCCTGCTTATTGCCATCAACAGCATTGGGCAAACGGATAATAAGAAAATTCTGGAAACACTTTCTTCCTTTAAAGATCAGTATGATCATTCTTTCAGTTCTACCATTAGCGACAGTCTTGTTATCATTTACATTTCCGGCTGGAAGACCCGTTAACGATGGGATATGATAAGCTTAAGGATAAAAAACTCAGCAACCCCCAAAAAGTTTTCTTTGTTGGTGCCTTTGATAATATGCACGGCGAAGCGGCTGCCAAGACCGCCCATTTAAAAAATGGTTTTATTTCAAAATATGGAAAAGAATATGTGAGTGTGTTGCTGGATGCCGATGGGATCCTTGGTAAATTAACCAGTTCAGATGGCCTGACTGTTATTATTTTAAAAAAGAACAGCAACCAACCCATTATTACCAGCTTTGGTACTAAACGAAAAAGTTTTTTTGATGCCATTAATAAATATTTCAACTGATCAATTTCAACTGATGCCAACCTTATCTGCATTGGATAATGTTTTGTTTCCAATGGATCTGGTAAATGTTATTCCCAAAAAAGAAAGAAAAGAAAGGGGAAAAAAATTATTGAGTGATGTTGGGCTGGGAGATAAAGTGCATAAATATCCCAATGAACTTTCGGGAGGTGAAATACAAAGAGTGGCTATTGCCCGTGCATTGGCTAACGACCCGCAAATTATTTTAGCTGACGAACCTACAGGTAACCTGGATACAAAAACAAGCGAACAGGTTTATGCCTTGTTTGATTCGCTCATACAAAAGGGAAAGAACCTGGTAATAGTAACACATGAGAATATCAGCGATAAAAACTTTTCCCGTGTGATTACTATTAAAGATGGTGAAATTTTAAACTCTGTACAATGAAAGCGATCATCATCAACCTGCTGAAAAGTTTCTGGCTGTCGAAAGGAAAATTTTTGTTGTGCATAGTGGCGGCTGTTTTATCTGCCTGGGGTATCAGCACTATGTTGTACAGCAAAGCCATGACGGCCTGTGACTTTAAAGCAAACTTTACGGCCAGTAACCCTGCTGATATTATATTAACAGTTCGCAACCCAACAACAACTACGCTTCAGCAACTCTCATCACATAATAAAGTTGCTGCTGTTCAGAGAAGAGAAACTATAACGGCACGGATAAAAAATAAAAAAGACAGTTGGATGTCTGTTCTGTTATTTAGCACCAATGATATCAAGCAACCGCTAATTAATAAGTTTACCATTACTGGCGAAGCAAACAACAATACACTGTTTATTGAAAGCAACGGCCTGGGGTTTATAGATACTTCAAAACCTTTTTTGATACAGCTTCCGGGGTTAGACACTATTATATTTAATTATGGCGGTAAGGCATATGATCCGGGTTTACCTCCATCGCAAATGGAACAGATGGTGTATGGCTATGCAAATCTTTCTTCATTAAAAGGAGTAATTAATGATTCCGTTCAGCACTGGTTAATTACCATAAAAGAAAAAGGATTGAAAGAAGAGGCGTTGAGGGTTATTGCTAAAGAATTATCACAAGCAATCAATCAAACAGCCAAAGTAAGCGGATATCTAGTTCCGCCACCGGGTGAACATCCACATCAGAATATCGTAAATGGTATTTCATTTCTGCTTAAAAGTTTTGGCGCCGTATTATCGGTGTTAGGTGTTACATTATTATCACTTATCTTAATCACCTGGCTTTATCCGCAAATGGTGAATGTGGGTATTATGAAAACAGTAGGCGCTTCCACCCGGATGGTTTTTGGGGGGTATATGATTGTTTTATTACTCATTATTTTTATTGGTTTGGTAATTGGTATGCCGCTGGGTTATGTAACCGGCAAAGCCTACAGCCGCTTTATTGACTTTGTACAAAATTTTAAACCGGTAGATACACCGCTTCCATTGAGTAATCATTTAATGGTATTGCTGCCAACCGTTTTTGTTCCGGTGTTGTTTACGGCCACTTCGTTAATCCGTGTGTCCCGTACTACTGTTTACAATGCGTTGAACAAAGTGTTTTATACTCCCTATCAATTTATATTTAAACTAACCAATACTCTTTTTGCCAACACTGCTGTTAAATACAGTGTTAATAATTTGTTCCGCAATAACCTGCGTACTTTATTGCTGCTGTTATTGCTGGTGGCTGGTGTGGGTTTGTTTACCGCCGGGTTCAATCTTCGTCATTCACTCAAAAAAGATTTTGAAAATTATGTGACCAACTCAACCTATGGTATTACTGTAATTATTAAAGACAGTTTAAATAAAGAACTTTCTTTTTTAAATCAACTGGCTTGCGTGGAAGACGTAAAATATATAAAGAACAGTTCGGTACAGTTTAAAGCGGCCGGTAAATCATATTATGAAAACGCCGTCATCAGCATTTTTCCAAAAGGATATATTGTTCATAACGACCTTGTGCTGAAAGGAAGGGTTGAACCTGAACAAATCAATAAATTTTATATCAGCCAGAAATATGAAGATGATTTTAAAAATATACAATTGGGTGATACAGTTGAACTGAAGAATCAAAACGGGTCAGCAGAATCATTTGTGTTTGGTGGTGTAATTAAAAATATTACGCATCCTGGTTTTTACCGTTATGCCGCAACACCTCGTACGGCTTACAATGAAATAGCCATAAAAATTAAAAAAGATTATCCGGCAGAAAAAGCCACACAGCAAATTGATGATGCGTTACTGAATAATGAGGTGGAAGTAAAACAGATTGCTGATAATGCCTCCAAATTGCTGATGCTGGAAAACCATCTTAAACCAACTTATCTCATCATACAAATCATGGGGGTAATTACATTGCTAATCGCCATTGGTGGTTTAATGATTGTACTCAACCTTACTTTACAGGAAAGAGTGAGAGAAATGGGAATAATGAAAGCGGTGGGTGGTTCGGTAAAATCAACCGTAAGCATGTATCACAGGGAGTATTTGGTGCTTTCAATCATGGCGCTGGTTGCAGGAATAATTTTTGGCAGTTTATTAAATGCGGCTATTTGTAAATTGTTTGGCGTAATGGTGATAATGGTTCCGGTAAAACCAATAGCAGATATAAATTTTATTATTCTCGCCATAGTATCACTGCTGGCAGTACAAACTTTATTAATTTCAGTATATATCAAAAACAAAGTGGCCGGCACTTCTGCCAATATGCAGAGCCAGGTGTTTTAATTGCTGAAGGATGGATAAACGGATTGAAAAAATATGCGACTATATTAAACGGCACTACCAGAAAAAATTATTGCTGGAAGATCTGGCTGGTAAAGTAAACCTGTCGCCATTTTATTTTCAGCGTTTGTTTAAGCAGGAAATGAATGAATCACCCACCACCTATATTAACCGGGTGCGGTTAGAAAGGGCGGCACATTTGCTTAAGGCGGGTGCTGAGATCAGTATGGCACAAATGGCAGAAGATTGTGGTTTTTCATCAGCGGCTGTTTTTAACCGGGCCTTTAAGCAATGGTTTAAAATGCCACCGCTTGCTTTTAAAGAATCACCCGCCCACTCCATTGTAATGGTATTACAAAAAGAAAAGATAGACAATGCCACTGCTGAAATAGTGTATTTGCCCGATATGTATGTCTATACTGTTCCCACTTCTGTCAACAATGAAAACATGCTGATGGAAGTGGAGAAGGCAATTGAGTTTTGCAAACAAAATAAAATTGTTACTACCGGCAGAAAGATGTGTGTCATTACCCATAACGCTTTTCATTATCCTGATGCCAAACACAATTACCATGTTGGCATAACGGTAGATATAAACACCGCATTAAACAACAAAAACCAGTTATTTTTTATTCCCGAAGGAAAGTATGCTTGTTTTATTACCGATGAACCACACCGGAAAACAAGAGAAGTGCTGATGGCATTTAAGCTTGGATGGATGGATAAAAGCAACTACACCTGGCGGGAGTTGATTTGTTATGAAGAATTATTACCTGGAAATAGTATGGAAGGTTCTTCTTTATTGCAGAGGAAAATTTATGTGCCGGTGAAGAGGAAGTAGTGGATAGTTAATAATCCACCACCTGCTCCTCAATCAACTGCGGTATCTCTCTCCACTCATACTGCTGGTTGCGTAGTTGCGGTTCAAAGCCAGCTTCTTTAATGGCGGCTTGTATGCTTTTATACGTAAAACGGTGTGGTGCGCCTGCTGCACTCACTACATTTTCTTCCAGCATAATACTTCCAAAATCATTGGCGCCACCGTGTAAGGCTAACTGTGCAGTTTGTTTACCCACCGTTAGCCAGCTTGCCTGTATGTTTTTTATGTTAGGTAACATTATCCGGCTGATAGCAATCATGCGTAAATATTCTTCCGGTGTGGTTAAGTTATGTACGCCACGTATCCTTGCGAGTAATGTATCCACATCCTGAAAAGTCCATGGAATAAAAGCTAAAAAACCTTTTGCATCAGCAGGTTTGCGGCTTTGCACTTCTCTTATCTTAATTAAATGCTCAAAGCGTTCTTCTAATGTTTCAACATGGCCAAACATCATGGTGGCAGAAGTGGTGATATTCAACTTATGTGCTTCATGCATAATATCCAGCCATTCCTGTGCACCGCATTTTCCTTTACTGATTAAACGTCGAACCCTGTCAACTAAAATTTCTGCACCGGCGCCGGGTAAACTATCCATCCCTGCTTCTTTCAAAGCTGTTAATACTTCTTTATGTGTTGACTTTTCTAATTTGGTTATATGTGCTACTTCCGGCGGCCCCAGTGTGTGCAGCTTTATCTTTGGAAATTCTTTTTTAATTTCTTTAAACGTATCAACATAAAACTGTAATCCTAATGCAGGATGATGACCGCCTTGTAATAATAACTGATCGCCACCCCAGCGAATAGTTTCTTCAATTTTCTTGCGGTAGGTGGGCATATCTGTAATATATGCTTCCGCATGACCAGGTATGCGGTAAAAATTGCAGAATTTACAGTTAGCAATACAAACATTGGTGGTGTTTACATTTCTATCTATCTGCCAGGTAACTTTTCCATGCGGCACCTGTTTCTTTCTTAATTCATCGGCCACAAACATCAGCTCAGCCAGCGGCGCCTGCTGAAATAAAAACATCCCTTCCTCCATGGAAAGAAATTCAAAGTCTATTGCTTTTTTGTAAAGAGCAGCTAAATTCATAAAGTGGGTTTAAAATATATCCTTTTTAAATACCATTAATGGTATTTAATTTGCCAAAGGTACAACGCTGCAGTATTTCATACACTAAATTGAAGCGTTTATACTATTTGGTTTGTCTATCAGAGGGATTTGTCTATTTTGAAGCCTGATAATGAGAAAAAAGAGCCTGTTATACTGCTTTTGCCTGCTGATGCCTTTGTTGAGCTTTTCCCAGCACAACAATATTGAATCTGCTAAAAAACTAACCACGTTTGGTTTTCGTCAGTTCTTTGGCGGTATTGTGGTTATTTCAGGAACAATTAATAACAATACTGACAGCTTAAACTTTATACTGGATACCGGCAGCAGCGGTATTTCCCTTGATTCTACTACTGTAGAAGAATATAAATTTAAAAAAGAGATCTCTGACATAAGTATTGTGGGTATTGCGGGCACCAGGGTTTTATCCTTTGTAAAAAATGTTACTTTAAAACTTCCGGGGTTAACTGTTACAGACCTGGATTTTCATATTGCCAATTATGAAATATTGTCTGAAACATATGGAGTTAAAATTGATGGTATTATAGGCTATAGTTTTTTACGTCAATATATTGTTGGTATTAATTATGATAGTTTAAAAATTGAAGTGTATTCTCCGGGTGCAATCAAATATCCACGTCCCGGCAGTCTTCTTAAACCAACGTTTACAAGAATCCCAATAGTTGATGCTTTTACACACGAAAGCAGAAAAATCATCAGTCATTATTATTTTGATATTGGTGCGGGATTGAGTTTGCTAATGAGTGAAAAATTTGCAAAAGACAGCGGGTATTTAAGAAGTAAGCGAAAACCGGTGGAATCGCAGGTGGAAGGACTGGGTGGCAAAGCCAGGATGCAGCTCACAATTAGCAAACAGTTGAAGATTGGTCCTTATTCTTTTAGAAATGTACCCACATATATTTTTGAAGATCCTAATAATGTTTTGTCCTATCCAACATTAGCAGGGCTTATTGGTAATGACATACTGCGCCGGTTCAATGTTTTTTTAAATTATCCAATGAGAGAAATTTATCTTCAGCCTAACAGTCACTACGGGGATGTTTTTGATTATTCATACAGTGGGTTAAATATATATTTTATAGATGGTAAAATTGTTGTGGGGGAGGTTATTGAAAATTCTCCCGCAGAAGAAGCAGGGTTTAAACCGGGCGATACAATTTTTGGCATCGGCAGTAATTTCAGTAATAATATTCAGAAGTATAAAGAAATGATCCAGTCGGCCGGTCAAAAACTCTCCGTCATTGTTATAAGAGATGAAAAAGCAATGTTACTGGTGTTAAAAGTAAGAAGCATAAAATAAGTTCTTCAAAGATTTTATTTTCTTCCGCAAGCTTCCGGTTAAATTTGCAGCATGATTCAATACGACAGATTTGTTTTAAATAATGGCCTTCGTGTGCTGGTACATGAAGATAACTCCACCCCAATGGCGGTTCTTAATATTATGTATGATGTTGGTTCCAGGGATGAAAATCCCGAACAAACCGGGTTTGCACACTTGTTTGAACATTTAATGTTTGGGGGAAGTATAAATATCCCCGTATATGATGAGCCATTACAAATGGCGGGAGGCGAAAACAACGCTTATACATCGAATGACATAACCAATTATTATATACAGCTTCCGGCAGATAATCTTGAAACAGCGTTCTGGCTGGAAAGCGACCGTATGTTATCGCTGGCTTTTGATGAAAAAAGCCTGGAAGTACAGCGTAAAGTGGTGTGCGAAGAGTTTAAAGAACACTATATTAATAAACCCTATGGGGATGTTTGGTTTAAATTAAGAGAGATGGCCTTTAAACAACACCCATACCGGTGGATGACAATAGGAAAAGAATTAAGTCATATTGAAAATGCACAATTACAGGATGTAAAGAATTTTTTCTTTAAACATTACCGCCCGGTAAATGCTGTATTAGTAGTGGCCGGTAATGTAAAAACAGCATTGGTAAAAGAGCTGGCTGAGAAATGGTTTGGCGATATTCCTTCCGGAGAAAAATATGTTCGCCAGTTACCCGTTGAGCCCAAACAGACCGAAGCAAGAAAGATGGAAGTAAAAGCCAACGTACCGTTAGATGCATTTTATAAATGCTGGCATATATACAGCCGTCTCGATGAAAGATATTATATAGCCGATTTAATTACAGAAATACTAAGCGGTGGCGGTTCTTCAAGGTTATACCAATCCTTGGTAAAAGAAAAGCAATTATTCAGCAATATAGAATGTTATCATTTTGGAACAACAGAAGCCGGTCTTCTTGCCATTGAAGGTAAGCTGGTAAAAGGAGTACAAATGGAAGATGCCGAAAAAGCAGTGGAGGAAGAATTAAAAAAAATTAAACAGGAAAAAGTAAGTGAAGATGAACTGCAGAAAGTTAAAAACAAAACAGAAAGCATGATGGCATTTGAAGACATGAGTGTAATGAACAGGGCCAGCAGCCTGGCTCATTATGAATTACTGGGAGACGCGGAATTGATGAATACAGAACTTTCTAAATTTCACGCCGTAACGGCTGAGGATATTTTAAACGAAAGCCAGGTCATATTTGATGAGGCAAACAGTAATACCTTATACTATTACGCATCCGGAAACTGATAAAAGCACTATTTAAAAAAGATTAATAACGAAAGAATGACCGACAGAACAAAAGCGCCAAGAATAAAAGATGCCGTTGAGTTTGACCTGAAGCTAAAACCGTATGAAAAATTTACGCTGGATAACGGAGTACCTGTTTACAGCATCAACGCCGGCGCCGAAGATGTGCTGATGGTTGAACTGGTTTTTTTTGCAGGAAATAGTTACGAACAAAAAAATATTATTGCAGCTGCAGTAAACGGACTGCTTAAAAACGGAACCAGCACTAAAACAGCTTTTCAAATCAATAACCACTTTGAATATTACGGCGCTTATTTAAGCCGTAACTGCTACAATGAAACAGCAACGCTAACACTGCACACCTTATCAAAACATTTAGATAAACTATTACCGGTAATGCAGGAAATTGTTGCTGATTCTGTTTTCCCTGAAGAAGAAATTTCCATCTTCAAACAAAACTGCAAACAAAAACTTGCAGTTGGGTTAAAAAAATGTGACTTTGTTGCCGGGAGGTTGATTGATGCATATCTTTTTGGAGAAGAGCATCCTTATGGTAAATACAGTAATGCGGAAGATTATGATGCATTACAAAGAACCGACTTGCAAGACTTTTACAAAAAACAGTATAGTAATGGCAACTGTATCATTTTTACAGCAGGAAAAATTCCACCCGAGCTGGAAAAACTGCTTAATGAGTTTTTTGGAAAACTACCTCTGCAACCACCTCCCATAGAAACAGAAAAGTTTATAATAAAACCCGCAGCGGAAAAGAAGTACCGTATTCATAACGACCCGGATGGAGTACAGGGTGCTATCAGGATTGCCAGCCCTTTTCCCAACCGTCATCACCCCGATTTTTTAAAAGCAAATGTGCTTAATATTTTGTTTGGTGGTTTTTTTGGCTCCCGGCTAATGAGCAATATACGGGAAGACAAAGGATATACATACGGCATTCACAGTTACCTGCAAAATCATGTACATTCCAGCGCCTGGGTCATAAGTACAGAGGCTGGTAAAGATGTTTGTGAAGCCACCATACAGGAAGTATATAATGAAATGAAAGACCTGCGGGAAGAATTAGTAGATGACGAGGAACTGATGCTGGTACGAAACTATATGATGGGAATTATTTTGGGGGACCTCGATGGTCCGTTTCAGCTCATAGCCCGGTGGAAGAATATTATTTTAAATAATCTGGATGAGGCGTACTTTTATAATTCCATTCAAACAATTAAAACTGTAACGGCTGAAGAATTAAAGGAACTGGCCACTAACTATTTACAGCCCGAAAAGTTTTATGAACTGGTGGTGATTTAAAATTTAGTGTATGAACTTTCTTTTAAAAATTCTCATTACAGCAGTAAACGTATTCCTGCTGGCCTACCTGTTACCGGGTATCGAAATAAAAGATTTTATGACTGCTGTAGTGGTTGCCCTGGTTTTGTCTTTATTAGATGCCATTGTAAAACCATTGCTGATATTATTTACACTGCCGGCCACTATTTTAACATTGGGGTTATTTCTTTTTGTCATCAATGCCTGTATCATTTTACTTGATGCCTATTTTGTACATGGATTTAAAGTAGATGGATTTTGGTATGCCCTTCTGTTCAGTCTTTGCCTGTCTTTACTTAACTCGTTTGTTCATAAAAGAGCATTCCCTGAAAAAGGAAACAGCAGACATATCCAGGATTAATATTTTCTTTCCGGTAATGCAGCAAATATTTCTCAAATTTGCTGCATGAATTTCGACCGCAAGGATTTATCTGACGAAGAGCTTGTACAATTTTTTAAAAGCATCCTGCTGCCACGCATGATTGAAGAAAAAATGCTGGTATTGCTGCGGCAGGGTAAAATTTCCAAATGGTTTAGTGGTATCGGACAGGAAGCTATTGCTGTTGGCGCCACCCTTGCTTTACAGGAAGATGAATGGGTGATGCCATTGCATCGTAACCTTGGCGTGTTCACCACCCGTAATATGCCACTGAGTAAATTATTTAAACAATGGCAGGGAAGCAAGGATGGTTACAGTAAAGGAAGAGAACGAAGTTTTCATTTTGGTACAAAAGAACACCATATCTGCGGAATGATTTCTCATTTGGGTCCGCAACTCGCTATTGCAGATGGTGTGGCACTGGCACATAAACTCCGTAAAGAAAATAAAGTATCGGTAGCTTTTACCGGTGATGGTGGCACCAGTGAGGGAGATTTTCATGAAGCATTAAATGTAGCAGCAGTATGGGATTTGCCGGTGATATTTATTATCGAAAATAACGGTTATGGGCTAAGTACACCCGTAAATGAACAATATCGTTGTGACAGCCTGGTAGAAAAAGCCAGGGGGTATGGGATGGAAGGAGTAAAAATTGATGGTAATAATTTATTAACTGTGTACGACACTATTAAAGGCGTGCGGCAATATTGTATTAAACATCAAAAACCTTTTTTAATTGAGTGCATGACCTTTCGTATGCGGGGCCATGAAGAAGCAAGTGGTACCAAATATGTTCCAAAATATTTATTTGAAATATGGGAAGAAAAAGACCCGGTAAAAAAATATGAAGAGTACTTAACATCCACCGGATTGTTAAATGAACAAAAGATTGAAAACATTAAAGCAGAAATAAAAGAACATATTGAATCGGAATTAAAAACCGGTTTTGATTCTCCGGCCATCATTCCAGATACAATCGAAGAAATCAATGATGTGTTTGCAGAGAAAGCGGTTGACTTTGATGTGAAAGTGATTGATAATTCATCATCATCTTATCATTCATCACTCACGACTCACGACTCACGCCTCGTTGATGCCATCAAAGAAGGGTTATATCAATCGATGCAAAAACATCCAAACCTCATTTTGATGGGACAGGATATTGCGGAATATGGCGGCGCTTTTAAAATAACTGAAGGCTTTGTAAATGAATTTGGCAAAGAAAGAGTACGCAACACGCCATTGTGCGAAAGTGCTATTGTTGGTTCGGCATTGGGATTAAGCCTGGAAGGGTATAAAAGCATGATGGAAATGCAGTTTGCCGATTTTGTGAGCGTAGGCTTTAACCAAATTGTAAATAACCTTGCCAAGATACATTACCGCTGGGGACAAAATGCAGATGTAGTCATTCGCATGCCTAGCGGAGGTGGTGTGGGAGCGGGTCCCTTCCATTCACAAAGCAATGAAGCATGGTTTACCAAAGTACCCGGACTTAAAATAGTTTATCCATCTTCACCAGTTGATGCAAAAGGTTTAATGATTGCAGCTATCAATGATCCCAATCCTGTAATGTATTTTGAACACAAAGCTTTGTACAGAAGCATCAGCGGGCAGGTGCCCGATGAATATTACGAAATAGAAATAGGGAAAGCAAGATTAGTGGAAGAAGGCGAAGATCTTTCCATCATCACTTACGGAAGCGGTGTGCATTGGGCAACTGATTATGCAGTAAAACACGATGAGATTTCTTTCGACATCTTAGATTTAAGAACATTGGCTCCGCTTGATTATGCAGCTATTCGTTCTTCAGTTGAAAGAACAGGCAAAGTGTTGATATTGCATGAAGACACCTTAATTGGCGGAATCGGCGGTGAGATTGCAGCCTGGATAAATGAACACTGTTTTGACCTGCTCGATGCCCCGGTAATGCGTTGCGGCTCCTTAGATACTCCCATACCTTTTAATATTGAACTGGAGAAAAATTTTATGGCCCATGCAAGGCTGGATAAATATGTACAGAAGCTGATGAATTATTAACGATTTAATTTCTTTCTTCTCCAGTCTCTTATATTTAACCATACACTTAAAATAAAACTCATGGCGAATACAGCAACTGTTGCTGTTTCAACCAATGAAACGTTTAAATTCAAACCCGTAAGTTTTACAAACAAAAAATGAATATACGATCTTGTCTGATCGTGCAGACCTAACCGCTCCCTTACCTGCCAATGCCACTGGGTACAATAACAAAAACCAATTCCCTTCCATAACCCAACCACAAACCAGGAAAATGCTGTGATTAATAAAGTAAAAAGATTGAGCTTTCTTGTTTTGGGAAATATCCATCCCACCATATTAAACAAAGTAAATACCGTGTGAAAAACAAAAAAGAAAATATTGAGGAACGAATACATTAAAATTATTTTCTTCTTAAAGCGATACCACTTCTTGCACCTGTGTGCAAGCCATTATCAACTGTAAGCACACCATTTACCAGCACAAATTTAAAACCCGTGGAATATTGATGTGGCTGTTCAAATGTTGATTTATCTGTAATGGCAGCTTCATCAAAAATTACAATATCAGCCGCCATACCTTCTCTCAGCAAACCACGGTCTTTCAACTGAAACTTTTGTGCGGGTAAAGAAGTCATTCTTCTTACTGCTTCTTCCAGCGACAGCACTTTTTCCTCTCTTACATACTTACTTAATACCCTTGCATTGGTACCGTAACCTCTTGGATGCGGCATGCCTTGTTCAAACACCCGTATGCTGGCGTCGCTGGCAAACATATTAAAAGGATAACGCATAATGTACTGAACATCTTTTTCGCTCATACCATGAAAAATCATTCCGGCACCACCATTGATCATCATCTCCATCACGGTTTCCGTTTCCGCTTTGGCAGTATGTTTTCTTCCTTTAACCAGGTTTACCTGTTCAATACTTTTGCCATTAAGTGTGGAATCAAATTTATAGCTGGCAATCACAGGGTAACTAAAATGTTTTAATTTTCTTTTCTTCAAAGTATTCAGCATATAATCTGTTACATACTTTCTAATCTCTTTACGGTTTAATCTTGCTGCAATAGAATCCTGGCCATCAGCTAACACATCATCCGGCAATAAAGTACTTAACGAAGTACTGCTGGCTGTGTATGGATATTGATCGATAGTCACATCCAGTCCGTCTTTCCTGGCCTGTTCAATCATTGCAACGGTTTCTTTGCTTCTTCCCCAGTTGTTTTGTCCGCTCAGTTTGAAATGTGAAATTTCTACCGGCATATTATTCACTCTTCCAATATACAATGCTTCGTTAATAGCATTCACAATACTATCTCCCTCATTACGCATATGACTGGTATAAACACCATTGTATTTTGCAGCAATTGCTGCCAACCGTACCACTTCACTTGTTTTGGAATACGTACCCGGTATATAAATGAGACCTGTTGAAAAACCAACGGCACCACTTTTCATGGCATCTTCTACAATTTTTTCCATTTGTTTTAATTCGTCTTCAGTGGGGTCACGCATTGCTTTGCCCATTACCGCTCTTCTTACATCGTTATGCCCAATGAGTGCGGCTACATTAATGGATAATTTCAAACTATCGATGAAGTGGAGATAGGTATCAATATCAACTTTTGATAAACCACAGTTACCGGTAAT
>JACPOD010000073.1 GCA_016185185.1 Sphingobacteriales bacterium
TGAAATAGCCCAGGAAGGCGGGTTGGAAAATTTGTTGTGGCATAAGATTAATATCCGCAATGGGATTTATTTGTTTAAAGGGGCACTCACTAACTTTCATCTTAGTCAGCGTTTTGATTTGAAATATACGGATTTGAATTTGCTGATTGCGAGTAAGCGGTAATACTATTTGTAATCTATAATCCTCAGCACTTCTTTACAAAACCCATACTCCTGTTTATCATTACTGCTTACAATTACTAATCGGTTGTTACAGTATTCAGCAATTAACTGTTGGTATTGAGCAATACCACTTTCATCTAAGTTGGTGCAGGGTTCATCTAAAAAAACTACAGGAACATCCGCAAAAATAGCCTGCGCCAGTTTTACCCGTTGCTTCATTCCACTGCTGAAATAGCGTATTTGTTTTTGAGCTGCTTTTTCTAAACCCAAAGCTTCAATTATCTTCCTCACATCAAAACCCGGCAATAAATTTTTAAACTGAAAATGAAAAGAAAGAAATTCTGTTAACGTCATCTCTTCAATCAGATCGAAATATGGAGCACAGAAAGAAAGATGCTGGTAGTAGTTAGTTGACAGATGACGGTTGATAGATGACAGTTGTTTTTTTTCTGTTAACTGCAAACTGTCATCTGTCATCTCCACAGAGCCTTCACTATTATCAATCATGCCTGCAATTACCTGTAATAAAGTTGATTTACCTGATCCATTAGGCCCTGTAATAGCATAGTGAACACCGCTTTCAAAGCTGTAGTTTACATGCCGGAATATCCACTCCCGGTTGAAACGTTTGCCTACATCAGAAAGCGTAATCTTCATTCATTCCATCTTTAGTGAAGCGGCGGATAATACCTGCCTGTGACGCTTTTACAAAAGAAAGTATTTCTTCTTTAACTGGTCCGGCAGCAACTTGTTTGTCAATAATATCAAGTGCAGCAGAAGTAGTATGTCCCTGCACAAAAAGTATGTGATAGATTTTTGAGATCTCATCAATGGTTTCTTTACTAAAGTTGCGGCGTTGTAAGCCCACTACATTAATACCAATATAACTAAGCGGCTCCCGGGCAGCTCTAACATACGGAGGCACATCTTTTCGAATAGCACTTTGTCCGGCAATATAGGTGTGTGCTCCAATTCTTGTAAACTGGTGAGCCCCGGTCATTCCGCCAATGATGGCATAATCTCCCACATCTATGTGGCCAGCTAGGTTTACACTATTGGCTAAAATTACATTGTTACCGATGATGCAGTCATGCGCCACGTGGGCATAAGCCATAAGGAGGCAATTTTTGCCCACCACTGTTTTCCATTTATCTGAGGTGCCAATATTTACTGTTACACATTCACGAATTACACTATTGTCTCCAATCTCTGCAATAGTATTTTCGCCACGATACTTTAAGTCTTGTGGTTTACCACCAATAACTGCACCGGGGTAAATTTTACAATTCATCCCAATTCTTGCACCGGGCATAATTACTGCATGGCTCATGATATGACTACCCTCACCAATAATAGTGTCGCCATGTATTACGGCAAAGGGATCAATGGTAACATTATTACCTATCTGCGCATGGGGATCAATATGGGCCAGTGTACTTATCATTCGATGTTACTTGGGGCGTTTTACAATTTGTGCGGTCAAATTAGCTTCTGTAACCAATTTGTCGCCAACATAAATTGTTCCCTTCATTTCGCAAATACCACGACGGATGGGGCTGATGAGCTCCATCTTTAAAATTAATGTATCGCCGGGAACAACTTTTTGTTTGAATTTACAATTATCGATCTTTAAAAAATAGGTATCGTATTTATTTTCCTTATCGTCTTTTGGAATGGCTAAGATGCCACCGGCCTGCGCCAGTGCTTCTACCTGTAATACGCCGGGCATAACACTATTGTTTGGAAAATGACCCATAAAAAAAGGCTCGTTATAGGTTACATTTTTTATTGCCACTACATGTGTATCCGACAGCTCAATTACTTTATCGATCATTAAGAACGGGTAACGGTGGGGCAAAATATTTTCTACCGCCTGCACATCATACACCGGCGCTTTGGATGGGTTGTATGCCGGTATATCTAATTTGTGTTTGTTCTTTTTAATGTGTTCTTTAATCTTCCTGGCAAAAGCAACATTACTTGCATGACCCGGCCTGTTAGCGATGACATGCGCTTTAAACGGATACCCAACCAATGCCAGATCACCAATCATATCTAATAATTTGTGACGGGCCGGTTCGTTTGGAAAACGAAGTTCCAGGTTATTTAAAATCCCTTCATCGCTAACCTTTACATCTTTCTTGTTAAAAAGTTTGGATAAACGCTTTATCTGGTCATCTGTAACCGGCTTATCCACCACTACAATAGCATTATTGATGTCACCACCTTTAATAAGGTTATGCTCCACTAAGTATTCCAGCTCATGAAAGAAACTAAACGTACGGCAGGGGGCAATCTCTGCATTAAATTCGCTGATGTCGTGTAATGTGGCATGCTGTGTACCCAATACCGGGGAATTAAAATCGATCAATGTATTGACCCGGTAAGTATGATAGGGAAGCGCAACCATCTCCACGTTTTTCTTTTCATCAATAAAAGAAATATTGTGGTCAATGTTGTAATAGATTTTTTTAGCGTCTTGTTTTTTTGTGCCGGTTTTGGTAAGTGCTTCCACAAAAGGGGCGGCACTGCCGTCAAGTATAGGTACTTCATCGCCATCCAGTTCAATCAGGGCATTATCAATACCGGTACCTACTAAAGAGGCCAGCAAATGTTCAATGGTACTCACTTTGGCACCATTGGCTTCCAGGGTAGTACTGCGCATGGTTTCGGTTACATTGTCCACATCTGCTTTAACTTTTGGCTGACCAGCAAGATCTATCCGCTGAAATACAAAACCTGTATTTGGCTCGGCGGGTTTGATGGTCATTGTAACCGACTGACCGGTATGAATTCCCACACCAGAAATGGTAATTGGTTCCCTGATCGTATGCTGAAAGGATTGTGTGCTTCCGTTCACGTTCTCCATGGGCACGAAAGTATGAAATATCAGTGATTTAAGTTGAAAACTAAGGAGTGTTTGGTTTATGGCATGTTAACAGGGAAAATTGGGTTATACCTTTTTATGGTTGTACTAATTGTTGCAATGAAAAAAAGGATATGGTCATTAAAACCATTGTAACTTATTAAGCATAAGTAACAGTGCTGTTTATTTAATCATCAGGTAAATAACTTAAACGCTTGCTTTTTCTGCTAGTAGTTGTTTCACTAAATTTTCTAATTCCATAATCCGCTTTTCCAACTCAGGTAAGTTGCGGAAGATGGCCTGGCTGCGCAGCATGGAAGTATAGTCATATGCAGGACTTCCTGTTAAAGCTGTATTGGGATTTTTTACGGATTTACTTACACCGCTTTGTGCATTTATTTTAGTGCCATCTGCAATTTGAATATGTCCGACTACACCGGCTTGTCCGCCGATCATTACGTTATTGCCCACTTTGGTACTTCCACTAATGCCGACCTGCGCAGCAATAACTGTATTGTTACCTACTTCCACATTATGGGCTATCTGGATGAGGTTGTCTAATTTAGCACCTGCACGAATGATAGTGGAGCCCATAGTTGCACGGTCTATGGTGGCATTGGAACCCACTTCCACATTATCTTCAATAATTACATTACCAATTTGCGGAACTTTTTTATAACTACCGTCTGCCTGCGGGGCAAATCCAAACCCATCGCCGCCAATAATACTGCCGGCATGAATAATAACGTTTTTGCCAATAATACAGTCGTGGTAAATTTTAACCCCGGGATGTATAATACTATTATCTGCTATGTGAACATTTTCGCCTACATATACATGCGGGAATATCTTAACGTTGTTACCGATAACAGCTTTATCGTTGATATAGGAAAAAGCACCTACAAAAACATTTTTACCAAGAGTAGCAGATTTGGCCACATAGCTGGGATCTTGCACTCCACTTAACTGCTGGGTCATCAATTCCTGGTATTTGCTTAACAAAGTGGCAAACGCAGTATAAGCATCAGGAACTTTAATAATGGTGGAGGCAACAGATTGGCGAAGTTCCTGGCCTTCATTAATTAATAAAACAGAAGCCCTGGTAGTATACAGATACTCTTCGTATTTGGGATTGGCTAAAAAAGCTAATTGACCGGCTCCGGCTTCTTCAATTTTTCCAAAGGAACTAACAGTAGCATCCGGGTTTCCCTCGATTTTACCGTTGACCAGTAAGGCTATTTGCGTGGCAGTAAATTGCATCTATAATCGCATTATTTCATTAATATCAGTCATATACCTTCAGCCTCTAATGTATGAAAATACAAAAATCCTGTTTTCAACAACCAATGAGTTAAAGTTTTTTATCCGGGGCAGCAAAAATAGTGTTTTTTAACTGGGCCGGTTATATCCTGTTGTATCAGGGCATTATCAACATTGGAAATGTCTTTTACTGTGCCGTCTTTATACAATATATGAATGTTTTCCTGACCCACATTATAAGTCCTGTTCTCGGCAATGCCTTCAAAAACAAAATAAGTTCCCGCTTCCTCTTCACTAATGCCCAATTGCTGCGCTACTGTATTTGTTTTGTTTTGTTTGATGGAAGGGTTTACTGCTTCGGCCAGGAATTTTACTTTCAGTAATTTTCTATCCACTAACCAACGGCAAAGCAGGGATAATATTTTATCGGGATGGTTAATCCAGTTTTTGATAGCCCCCAGCACATCATAATCATCCAGCAGGCAAAATTTTTCAAGGTTACCGGCAATTACTCCGGTACCATTATTTTCCAGAAAGAAATTTAAATTGGCTGAATTGGAAATATTTTTTTCTCCCTGGGTTGCTAAATATTTGGCTCTCGATAAAATTTTAACCAGCATTTCTTCTGCGCTTAAAACAGTTTTATGCAGGTAAGCCTGCCAGTACATCAACCGCCTGGCCACTAAAAATTTTTCAATAGAGTAAATTCCTTTTTCTTCAATCATCAGTTCTCCATTGTGGACTACCGGTCCACATCCAGTTGACCAGATATTAATTGATGTAAAAATTTTTTTGGGTGATTGCCGGTAAAAATATCAATAGCTGTTTGCAGTTGCCCGTCAAACTCTTTGTTGAGTTGCTGCATGATGAGGAGACTAATGGCTTCATGATGAACATCTTCAATTACTACGGTTTCCAAAGCATGACTGAAAGGGCCGTGTCCTATATCGTGCAGGAGAATGGCAATTTTTGCCCCAATCTCTTCTTCAGTTGTAATATCAACCCCTTTACTTTTTAATTCATTCAACGCACTGCCCATTAAATGATAGGCGCCAAGTGCATGATGAAACCGGCTGTGTACTGCACCCGGGTACACCAAATGAGCCATTGCCAGTTGATGAATGCGGCGCAAACGCTGATACCAGGGATGAGAAATGACCCGAAAGATAAGCGCATTATCAATCGTAATAAATCCATAAACCGGGTCGTTTATAATTTTGCGGAAACCCATTTGCTGCATTCAATTTGTTAAAAAATAATTTTTAAAGGGTAACAAAAGTACAAAGGGGCAAACGGATAAAATAATTTTATTAGTTTGAGCTGTGATAAAATGAGTATATCAAGTTTATACAGACAAAAGAATATCTCAAAACAACAAACCACAAACGGATAACATGACTTTAGCAAAAATTCTTTGGGTAGATGATGAAATAGAAAGTTTACAGTCTCAAAAACTTTTTTTAGAGAACAAGGGCTACGAAGTACATACGCTTACCAATGGGTTTGATGCGATTGATTATGTAAAAGAGAACCCGGTGGATGTAGTATTGATGGATGAAACCATGCCCGGGTTAACAGGGTTGGAAACTCTTGCCAAAATAAAAGAAATAAACCAGCAAATACCCATTGTTCTCATCACCAAAAATGAAACAGAGAATTTAATGGATGAAGCGATTGGGTCGCAGATAAGTGACTATTTAATTAAACCGGTTAATCCAAACCAGGTATTGCTGAGTCTTAAAAAGATTATTGATAACAAAAGACTCGTTTCAGAAAAAACCACATTGGCCTACCAGCAACAGTTCCGTAATTTATTTGTGGCATTAAACAGCAATCCAAATTATAACGAGTGGATGGAGATTTATAAAAAACTCATTTATTGGGAACTGGAAATGGAAAAAAGCGATAGCCCTGAGATGCGTGAAATATTTCAAACCCAAAAAAGCGAAGCGAATACAGAGTTTTTCAAGTTTATCTCCCGCAATTATTCCAAATGGGTGGGTCCAAAAAGCGGAGAAGCGCCAATAATGAGCCATACACTGATGCAGTATAAGGTATTGCCACATTTAGAAAAAGGTACACCCCTGTTCTTTGTATTGATTGATAATCTTCGGTATGACCAATGGAAAGCTATACAACCCATTTTTGCCGAAAGTTTCAGAATGGTAGAGGAAGAAACTTTTTATTCCATTTTACCTACCGCCACACAATATTGCCGTAATGCGATTTTTGCCGGACTAATGCCAGTAGATATAGAAAAACAAAATCCTGTACAATGGAAAAACGATGATGAAGAAGGCGGGAAAAATTTATTTGAAGAAGAGTTTTTCAGGGCACAGTTAAAACGGTTAAAAAAAGATACTATCAAATTCAGCTATACAAAAGTGGTTAATCATCACGACGGACAGAAACTGGTAGATAATATTCATAACCTGATGCAGAACGATTTAAATATTATCGTTTATAATTTTGTGGATATGCTGAGTCATGCAAGAACGGAGATGGAAGTACTGAAAGAATTAGCTAATGATGAAATGAGTTACCGTTCCATTACCGCCAGTTGGTTTGAACATTCACCCCTGCACCAGGCATTAAAGAAAATTGCAGATAAAAAAATTACATTAGTGCTGGGAACAGACCATGGTAGTGTAAGGGTGCAAAGCCCGGCAAAAGTAATTGGCGATAAACAAACTACGACCAACCTTCGTTACAAGCACGGAAGAAATTTGAATTACGAACCGAAAGATGTACTTGCCTTTCGTGACCCGAGAGAAGCAGGGTTACCCGTTCCAAATGTAAATTCGTCCTACATCTTTGCAAAAGAGGACTTGTTTTTATGCTACCCGAACAATTATAATTACTACGTTAACTATTACCGCAATACGTTTCAGCATGGCGGTGTGAGTTTGGAAGAGATGATTGTGCCAGTTATAAGGATGACAAATAAGTAAAATCGCCCAATCTCAAAAGGGAGTTAAAACTTACTAAGAGATTGTGGATAATAAATAAAAAATTCATTTAGATTAATAGTAATGGCTTCAATATTTTTGGGGTTCAACAAAACAGGCCTTTTTGGGGATTGACTATGAAATACGTACAAAGCACATTGGATAAAATTGAAAAAGTAGTGGAAGAAGCCGGATATGTTATCCGGTTTGAAAGGGGTACATTTCAAAGCGGTTATTGCATTCTGCAGCAAAGAAAAGTTGTGGTGCTGAATAAATTCTTACAAACAGAAGGCCGCATCAATACACTGATTGATTTAATGCCACAATTAGAAATAAATATTGATTTACTTACCCATGAATCGCAAAAGGTTTATGATGAAGTAATGAGTCAGCGGGAAGAAAAGTAATTACCGTTTTATTTTACAAAAAGATATTTAATCTGCAGTTCTTAATCCGGAAATGTGTACTCACCATTTTCTTCCTAATTTTGATCTGTGTTAATTCCCCCATTAAAAATTACATTTCTCGGTACCGGCACCAGTAGTGGTGTCCCGATGATTGGTTGCGATTGTGAAGTATGCACTTCTGCCAATAAAAAAGATAAACGACTTCGGTCAAGTTTATTAGTACAATCTCCAACCACCACTTTAGTAGTAGATACCGGGCCCGATTTCAGGTATCAAATGTTGCGGATAGGGTTAAAGCATTTGGATGCAGTTGTATTTACACATCCGCATAAAGATCATATTGCCGGGCTTGATGATATCCGTGCTTTTAATTTCTTCAGTAAAAAACCAATGGAAATCTATGCTGATTCACTGACGGAAGAAGCTTTGAGAAGAGACTTCTATTACGCCTTTGCTGATTTTAAATATCCGGGGGTACCCGAAATGAAACTGAATGAAATTGATTTAACCCCCTTTATAGTAGGTGATATACCCGTTACCCCGGTACAGGTATGGCATTTAAAAATGCCGGTGCTGGGTTTTAGGTTTGGCGATTTTACGTATATCACAGATGCCAATCGTATTGATGACAGTGAAAAAGAAAAGATATTGGGTAGTAAATACATTGTATTAAATGCACTTCGCAAAAAGAAACATATCTCACATTTTACACTGGATGAAGCTGTGGAGCTTGTAAACGAATTAAAAATACCCAATGCTTATTTTACACATATTTCTCACCAGTTAGGTAAGCATGACACTATTAATGCTGAGCTTCCAGGGGGAATGGAGCTGGCTTATGATGGGTTAATCGTGAATTTGCCTTAAAAAATACCACTTACTGGTAATTGACTTTTCTTTTTTTATGGGGTAACTTTCCTTTATAAAGCTTTATCATGAAAAAAGAATGGGTTAAAGATTATTTCACCTTTACTAAAAAAGAACGTACCGGAATAATTGTATTGGTCATTCTTGTACTTATTTTACTTTTCATCCCTTATTTATTTCCTTATTTAAAAAAGAGACCAAAGCATAATAATGCAGAATTTGAAAATGAAATCGCAAAACTTAAGCAATTAAAAATCGATTCTTCACAAGCTCACAATTTAGTAAGACGTACTAATAACGATGATAATGATAATGACGGGCAGGTTGATTATTACCAGCCCAAAAAAAGAAATGATGAGGAGAACCGCAGGGGGGAATTATTTGCATTTGATCCCAATACTGCAACGGGTGCAGAATGGAAGCGGTTGGGTATAAAAGATAAAACCATCCAAACCATACAAAACTATTTGAGTAAAGGTGGCAGGTTTCGAAAACCAGGAGATTTATATAAAGTGTATGGATTGAAGGAAGAAGATGTTACAAGAATGATTCCTTATGTTGCTATTAAGAGTGAAACGGTATCTGAAACTTTTAAAGAAACACCATCAATTGTATATGAAAACAAAAAAGCGAAATCTTTTTCCGTACAAATAGAAATCAACACTGCGGATACAAACACTTTAATTGTATTACCAGGTATTGGTTCCAAACTTTCACAACGAATCATCAACTTTAGGGATAAACTGGGCGGTTTTTATTCTGTAGAACAAGTTGGAGAAACATTTGCTTTGCCTGATTCCACATTTCAAAAAATAAAACCAAACCTGATTTGCAATACTTCATTACTCAAAAAAATAAACATCAACACAGCCGACCTTAACATCCTCAAAGCACATCCTTATATCCGCTATGCATTAGCTAATGTGATCATTCAATACCGGAACGAACATGGTAATTACAATTCCGTTGATGACCTCCGTAAAATTTCAATGATGACAGATGAACTCTTTCGAAAAATTTCCCCTTATCTTACCATAGAAAACGAATAGCGAAATTAACGCCTAACAATTGTTAGTTTTTAATTATATTGCGTACCAATTTAATGTCAAATGCACTTTCAAACGGATGAATTAACACAGCAGGTAGCTTCTACAGCTAGAGATTTTGCTAACCAACATATCAAACCCCATGTGATGGAATGGGACGAGGCGCAGCATTTTCCGGTTGAGATTTTTAAGGAAATGGGTAAACTTGGTTTAATGGGAGTGCTTGTTCCACATGAATATGGAGGCGCTGGTTTAGGTTACCAGGAATATGTTCATATCATTTCCGAAATAGCAAAAGTTTGCGGCTCAGTTGGTTTAAGCCTGGCTGCCCATAATTCTTTATGCACAGGGCATATTCTTGCTTTTGCTAACGAAGAGCAGAAGCAAAAATATTTGCCCAAACTCGCCACGGCTGAATGGATTGGTGCCTGGGGGCTAACAGAAGCCAATACCGGAAGTGATGCAGGTAATATGAAAACAACTGCTGTAAAAGATGGAGATCATTGGATCATTAACGGAACAAAGAACTGGATAACGCATGGAAGAAGTGATGATGTAGCTGTAGTTGTTTGCAGAACCGGGGAACCCAGAACCAGCGGTAATGCCACAGCCTTTGTTATTGAAAAGGGCACACCCGGATTTAGCGGTGGAAAGAAAGAAAACAAACTGGGCATGCGGGCAAGCGAAACGGCCGAAATGGTTTTTGATAATTGCCGTATTCCGGATTCAAACAGGTTAGGTGAGGTGGGGGATGGGTTTCGTCAGTCATTAAAAGTACTGGATGGCGGAAGGATATCCATTGCTGCATTATCTATCGGTATTGCCAAAGGAGCTTATGAAGCGGCATTAAAATATTCAAAAGAACGTTACCAGTTTGATCAGCCCATTTGTAATTTCCAGGGTATATCATTCAAACTGGCTGACATGGCAACGGAAATTATGGCAGCAGAATTATTAACCATGCAGGCTGCGGATAAAAAGAATCATAAATTACCAATGACCAAAGAAGCAGCGATGGCAAAATATTATGCCAGTGAAGTAGCAGTAAAAGTTGCTAATGATGCGGTGCAGATATTTGGCGGATATGGTTATACGAAAGAATTTCCGGTAGAAAAATTTTACAGGGATGCCAAATTGTGTACTATAGGAGAAGGAACCAGTGAAATTCAGAAGTTAGTTATTTCAAGAGAAGTGTTACGACAATAACGATAATCGCCTCTGCGATTGCTTGCAAACGGTCCCGCTGTAATGGCGGGATTTTTTATCCCATAAAATCTGAATCATCTTTTTTTGCCCCTAATAAATTATCAACCGCTCCTGCCAGCATGGGAAATTTCTCCGTCACAAAATCTTTAATCGTCTCTAATACTTTCTTCGCCTGTTCATCTGTAAGACCCGCATTCGCTTTTAAGCGTTCAACTAAATCGTTCATATCATTTTTTTTTAAGTTTAAAGGTATCGTATAAAAAAACCGTTCCTGTTATAAGAACGGTAAATATTTTTCAATTTTCCACTTTCAATTCTTATGCTACTTTCAGCAGACTCATCTTACTCTTATCAAATTTGCGTTGTGCATAGTCCAGCGTCAATACAAACTCTTTTGTTTTGGTAGAGGGAAGTTCAAACATAGCATCCGTTAAAATACTTTCGCAAATGCTGCGTAAACCTCTTGCCCCTAATTTGTATTCCATTGCTTTATCTACCATAAAATTCAACACATCATCTTCAATAGTTAAAGCTATACCTTCTATGTCAAACAATTTTTTGTATTGCTTTATTAGGGAGTTCTTAGGGTCAGTAAGAATTGAACGTAAAGTTTCTTTGTCTAGCGGATTAAGATGTGTAACTACCGGTAACCTTCCCAGTAATTCAGGGATCAATCCAAAAGATTTCAGATCCTGCGCATTTACATACTGCAGTAAATTTTTCTTTTGAAACTCCTGTAATTCTTTGTTTACATTAAAACCTATTGCCTGTGTGTTGATGCGGCGTCCAATCACCCTGTCAATTCCATCAAAAGCACCACCACAAATAAAAAGGATATTATGCGTATTTATTTTAATCAGTTTTTGCTCCGGATGTTTTCTTCCTCCCTGCGGTGGAACGAGTACTTCGGTTCCTTCGAGCAATTTCAATAAACCCTGTTGCACACCTTCCCCACTTACATCCCGTGTAATAGAAGGGTTATCTCCTTTACGGGCTACTTTATCAATTTCATCAATATAAACGATTCCTTTTTCTGCAGCGGCAACATCATAATTACAAACCTGTAATAAACGGGTTAAAATACTTTCTACATCTTCGCCCACATAACCTGCTTCTGTAAATACGGTAGCATCAACGATTGCAAATGGAACATTGAGTAGTTTAGCAATTGTTTTAGCCAGTAAGGTTTTACCGGTACCGGTTTCACCCACCATTATAATATTGCTCTTTTCTATTTCAACTTCGTTATCTGTTTTTTGATTTAACCGTTTGTAGTGGTTGTACACTGCAACTGCTAATACTTTCTTTGCATCATCCTGGCCAATTACATATTCATCCAAAAACTTTTTAACCTCCATGGGTTTTTTAACCGTGAGCTTAAATTGTGACGGATGATTTTCATTGCGGATGAGCAACTCCTGTTCTATTATTTCCTGTGCATGTTCAACACAGTTTTCACAAATATGACCTTCTTGTCCGGCAATAAGGATCTTCACCTCATCACGGCTTCTGCCACAAAAAGAACAATGTAAAGTGCTTGATTTAGCCATTAGTTGGTCGATTGTTGACTGTAAAAATAAAAAAACCCCTGAATTGCAAGGGTTTTATTTCTGCTCGCATGAGCTTTAGTTATAATTTGTCCAGAATCTTATCTACAATACCATAGGCAACCGATTCTTTGGCATCCATCCAGTAATCACGGTCGAAATCTTTCATCACCTGCTCAACAGTCTTGCCGCAATTATCGGCAAGTATTTTGGCACCCATTTCTTTGGTTTTAAGGATTTGTTCTGCCATAATTTCCAAATCGGCACTGGTACCACGTCCACCACCGCTGGGCTGGTGTATCATTACTTCGCCACTGGGGAATATAAAACGTCTTCCTTTTTTGCCACCACTCAATAAAATGGAACCCATTGAAGCTGCCATGCCCATACAAACAGTTGAAACCGGCGATTTGATCAATTGCATTGCATCATACATTACCATTCCACTGGTTACAATACCACCGGGACTGTTGATGTAAAATGTGATTTCTTTACCGGGATCTACCGCATCCAGGTATAATAATCTTGAAGTAATATCTTTTGCACTTTTATCGTCCACTACACCCCACAGAAAAATTTTACGCTGCTCAATAAATTTTTTGTCAAACTGCCAGCCACTCATCATCTTTTCCATAGGTATTTCTACCGGCGATGGTGCTTCCGGTTCCTCATCATCAAAACGAAATGGCTTTTTATAATTGTTGAAATTCATAATTTATTTTTTGAAATGATTAACTTAAACAGTTATTTATCTTCTTTTAATTTTCTTGGATTCATTAACAAAACTTCATCTACCAGTCCATAGTCTTTCGCTTCAGTAGCTGTCATCCAGAAATCACGGTCAAAATCTTTAGAAATTTTTTCAACATCCTGCCCGCTGTGAAAAGCAATTACATCGTACAATTCTTTCTTCAGTTTTTTTACTTCATTCACAGTGATCAATACATCACTTGCCTGGCCGCCTGCACCGGCGCTGGGCTGGTGCATCATGATGCGGGAATGTTTTAATGCTGTACGTTTTCCTTTAGTACCTGCAGTTAACAATACCGAAGCCATAGAAGCTGCCACACCAATACAAATGGTAGATACATCAGCTGAAATATATTGCATGGTATCGTACACCCCCAGGCCGGCATATACACTGCCACCGGGGCTATTAATATACATCTGTATATCACGGCTGCGGTCGGTACTTTCTAAAAACAGCAATTGCGCAACAATAATATTACCTACTTCTTCACTAATGGGGTAGCCAAGGAAGATGATACGGTCCATCATTAACCTGCTGTACACATCCATTACTGCCACATTCATCGGACGTTCTTCAATAATGTTGGGCGTTAAAGCCGTAGGCATAGCATTGGCATACTGGTGCAGAGTGGCACTCGAAATGCCACGGTGCTTTACAGCATATTTTTCAAATTCTTTTGCGTGGTTCATATTGTAATTATATAATTTCTGAAAGGCAATTTAAGTGATTTGACTCTTCAAATACCATGCGGGGAAAAAAATCGGACAAAATAACAGACCACCAGTGCCCTGAAGGGGAACTTAGTTAGTTATTGCATCATTAATTACTTTTTTATAAAATGGTTATTTTTTTTATCTGTGTACCCGGCGAAATCACTTTGTTCAACTGCATTTGCGTCGCACACTTGTACAATATTAATAATCTGAGCAAATAAAAAAGCTGAAGAATCATTCTTCAGCTTCAGCATTATTCACGACTTGGGATTCACGGTTCACGATTAGTGATGGTGATGTTCATGCTCTTTCTGCAGCTTGCCAAAATCTTCAGCACTGATTTCTTTTTCAACAGGAGTGATTTGTGTTTCGGCCCAGTTAAATAATTTTTCAGTGATGAGGCGACGGTAGGTACTGTCTAATTGCTGCTCGTCTTTCATCATACGATCCACATAGCTATCCAACCAATCCACATTATCACCCAAATTCATCTGGCCAAAATATCCCATTACCTGCTGCTTCATATAATTGCGCAGTTCTTCCTGGTTTACTTCTAAATTATTTTCTTTGATCAGTTTATCGCTTATCAATGTCCATTTTAACTGGTTGCTGAAAACAGGATATTCAGCTTCTGCTTCATCCGCTGACTTTGGTTTTTCTCCACCCGTTTGCAACCACTTTTTAAGGAAGGTTTCCGGAAATTCCATGTTGGTTCCATCCACCAGCGCATGATATAACTCATGATGTAAATGATTACGGCTTTGTGCTGCCCATGCATTTTCAATTTCTTCTTTTATGGCTGCTTTAAAATCTTCCGGTGTAGTAATTTCTTTTGCAGGATACACTTCCTTAAAAAATTCTTCATTCAGTTCTCTCTTTTCTACCAACCCAACTTTTGTAATTGTCATGTTGAAGAACTTATCAGCAGCACCTTCTGTATCTTTTATTTTTAAATCACTTAAAACCCAGTCCAGTTCTTTATCATCAAAAGCTGTATTCAATTGCAGGTTCACCACATCATCTTTTTTCTTCCCTTGCAATTCCTCCTGGTATTTTTTGGTAAAATATTTTACTAAAAGGGAATTTTCGCCACTAACACCTCCTTCAATTACATTACCGTCTTTATCTGTTTCCTCAAATTTTACATTCAGTACATTATCTTCAACAGTTACGGTTTCCGGTTCACTCATTTTGCCATGACGCATCACCAGGCGTTCCACTTCGCTCTGAATCATTTCATCGGTCACATTAACTTTATAACGGGTGATTTTAGATTTTTTAAATGCATCCACTTCAAAATTGGGTTTCAATCCAATTTCAAAATTGAAAATATACTCATCCGGAGTATCCATGTTAATTTTAGATGCATCACTTTCAACGGGTAAGGGTTGAGCAAAAATGTCTAACTGCTCTTTCGCCATAAAATCACTCAATCCTTTTTCCACACTTTTAATTACTTCATCCGCAAAGATGGCTGGACCATGCATTTTTTTTACTACACCTGTGGGTACCATTCCTTTACGAAAGCCGGGAATGTTAGCCACTTTTGCATATTGTTTTAGAGCCTTTTCAAAAGAAGGGAAATAATCTTCCTTACTCACTTTTACACTCAGCTTATCCGTTAATAAGCTTACATTTTCTCTTGTAACTGTTGCCATTTGTAATGGTTTAAAAAGTTTAAAAGTTGAATGGTTAAAGCTTTTTCATATTTCAAGGTCAACTTGAAACATTGAACCTTAAACATTCAACTTTGAATGTGCGGATGATAGGAATCGAACCTACATGGATTGCTCCGCCAGATCCTAAGTCTGGTGCGTCTGCCAGTTTCGCCACATCCGCAGCGAAAGTTAAAAGGTCTAAGGGTTGAAAGTTTAAAGTTGATTGCCGTTGCAGAAATCAACTTTTAAACCATTAAACCAGTCAACTTTTTTTCGAGGCGCAAAGGTAGGGTAATTCATCATAAAATAGAAAAGCAAGATGATTTATGTAAATTCGTAGACTCATTATGGCCGAACCTGTTGAAATAGCAAAGTATAACCTCACCCGGGAGCAGGAAAAGAAAGATCTCCTGCGCCAGTATCGTTCGCTGTTGCGGGCACTAAAGCCAAAATTAAAACCGGGGGATAAGGAGTTGGTCCGCACTGCTTTTGAAATGGCAGCAGAAGCGCATAAAACCATGCGTCGTAAAAGCGGCGAACCGTATATCACCCATCCATTGGCTGTTGCTATGATTTGTGTAGAGGAAATTGGGTTGGGTGTACGTTCCTCCATTTGTGCTTTACTGCACGATACAGTAGAAGATACGGATGTTACCCTGGAAGATGTGGAAAGAGAATTTGGTACTGAGATAGCAAGGATCATTGACGGGCTTACAAAAATTGCGAATGTGGTAGATGCCAACACCACACAGCAGGCAGAGAATTTTAAAAAGATTTTATTAACGCTGACTGACGACCCGAGGGTCATTTTAATAAAGCTGGCCGACCGTCTGCATAACATGCGTACGCTGGACAGTATGAAGCATGAAAAGCAATTGAAAATTTCTTCTGAAACAGTTTATGTGTATGCTCCGCTTGCCCATCGTATGGGTTTATACAATATTAAAACGGAGATGGAAGATCTTTCGATGAAATATCTTGAACCTGAAGAGTATAAAGAAATAGCGCAAAAACTGGCAGAAACAAAAAGAGAACGGACAAGATTTATTAATGAATTCATCCGCCCGATAAAAGATAAACTGGAGCAGGGTAACTTTAATTTTGAAATTCATGGTCGCCCTAAAAGCATTCACTCTATCTGGAATAAAATAAAGAAGAAAGGCGTATCCTTTGAAGAAGTATATGACCTGTTTGCCATTCGCATTATTTTAGACTCTCCACCTGAAAAAGAAAAAGAAGACTGCTGGAAAGTATACTCAATGATTACGGACGAATACAACCCTTCGCCTGAACGTTTGCGTGACTGGCTTAGTAATCCAAAATCAAATGGATACGAAGCCCTGCATACAACCGTTATGGGTCCGCAGGGAAGATGGGTGGAAGTGCAGATACGTTCCAAACGTATGAACGAGATAGCAGAAAAAGGATTGGCGGCTCACTGGAAATATAAAGAAGGAGCAGGTGAGGAAGGAAGGTTTGAGCAGTGGTTCCAGCAAATAAGAGAAGCTTTAAATAACCAGGATTCAAATTCGCTTGATTTTTTACAGGATTTTAAAACATCTTTTCTTGCAGAAGAAATTTATGTGTACACACCCAAAGGAGATGTAAAGATGCTGCCACTTGGAGCAACTGCTTTGGATTTTGCTTTTTCCGTTCATAGCATGGTAGGAAGTAAATGTATAGGCGCCAAAGTAAATCATAAACTGGTTCCTATCAGTCATAAATTAAGAAGCGGTGACCAAATTGAAATCATAACATCTGCCAAACAAAAGCCTAATGAAAACTGGCTGAATATTGTTGTAACAGCTAAAGCGAAATCAAAAATTAAAGATGCACTCAAAGAAGAAAAAAGAAAAATTGCCGATGAAGGAAAATATTTGCTGCAAAGAAAATTAGAACAACTTGGGGTATCGTTTAATCAGCATAATATAGAAGAACTGGTGGTGTTTTACAAGTTGCCTTCACCGCTGGATTTTTATTATAAAATAGCTGTAAAAGAAATTGATTTAAAAGAATTAAAAGAGTTCCAGGTTTTGGGGGATAAAATAATACCACCTAAACCTGTAAAACCACTTGTTGAACATAAGGACGAAGAAAGTTTAAAAGCAGGAAATAAAAAAGATGCAGAACTCATCATCTTTGGAGAAAGTAGTGACCGGATTGTGTACAACCTGGCTGCCTGTTGTAAACCAATACCCGGAGATGATGTATTTGGTTTTGTAACTACCGGGAAAGGATTAACGATTCATCGGACCAATTGTCCTAATGCTGCCAAACTGCTGGCAAACTATGGTCACAGAGTAGTTAAAACAAAATGGGTTAAAAATAAAGAGATCTCTTTCCTCACCGGTATCAAGATCGTTGGATTAGACGATGTGGGTGTTGTAAGTAAAATAACCAATCTTATTTCCGGGGAATTAAGGATTAATATCAATGCCATTACCATTGAAGCAAAAGAAGGTTTGTTTGAAGGGAATATAAAATTATATGTGCACGATAAAGAAGAATTGGACAAACTTGTTAACCGCTTAAAAAGTTTACCCGGCATAGAATCTGTTGACCGGTATGATACGGAAGCAGCATAGTCATATTATCAAATTATGCCATGTTGCTTAAAAAAACCCTCAAGTTTTCATGAATTAATAAATTAACCTAAATTTACTTGTCCCTTCTTACCAACAAGGGATTGTTCTATCAGCTGACAGCTTATTATTGACTAAAAAAAACAACATGAAACAAGTATTTACCAAGCTCTGCTTTATGCTGCTATTGGTTACAGCAACCTCTGCAGTTATGGCTCAATTTACCGTTAGCGGTACTGTTACTGACGCAAGCAGTAACCCCCTTTCTGGTGTATCAGTAAAAATTAAAAATACCAGTACGGGTATTTCAACTGATGCAGCAGGAAAATTCAGCATTAATTTACCAGGTGTAAAAGGAACGCTGGAATTTTCTTATGTAGGTTATCAAACACAAACTGTAACAGTTTCATCCACCACAGGAAGTCTTTCCATTAAACTTGAAGAAGCAAATACAAGTCTTGATGAGGTGGTGGTAGTAGGTAGCCGTGCATTACCACGTTCATCGGCCAGCACCCCGCTGCCGGTTGATAACCTGGATGTAAGCGTATTAAAAACCACCGGGCAAACAACTTTTGATAAAGCGCTACAATACCGTGTGCCATCTTTCAATACGGTGAATACCCCGGTTAACGATGCTACAACTTTGCTAGATCCATATGAAATAAGAAACCTTGGACCAAGCCGTACACTGATACTCATCAATGGTAAAAGGAAAAACCTGAGTTCACTTTTATATGTACAGTTTTCTCCTGGTCGTGGTGAAACAGGGGCAGACTTATCTGCAATCCCAACAGATGCAATAAAAAGAGTGGAGATACTGAGAGATGGAGCCTCTGCACAATATGGTTCTGATGCTATTGCTGGCGTTATGAACGTGATACTAAAAGACAGGTTTCAATATAGTTCACTTACGTTAAAATCTGGCGTAACAAGTAAAGGCGATGGCGCTACTTACGGTATAGCTTATAATGGTGGTGCAAATATTTCTAAAAAAGGATTTATTAATTATACAGTGGATTTTAGTCAGCAAAACAATGCTGTTCGTTCTGGGATAATTGATGTACCTACAGAAATTGCAACATTTGGTAACCCTTCACAGCCATTAACTAGTCAGCCCAATAAATCTATAGTTGATTATTTAAAGGTATATCCCAATGCGAATAATACCAATGGTACCGGTGAAATAACTGCCGCTAAATTCAATTATAATTTGGGCATTCCTATTGGAGAGAACGGGCAGTTTTACAGCAACGCAGGTATTGTTGCTAAAAAAGCAATTAGTAATGCCAACTTCCGTACTCCTTACTGGAGAACGGATGCCGGGTTACTGCACAACCGTGTTCCGGGGGCTCCTAATTATACTGGTGGAAACAATCCCTTATATGAAGGATATATTGGATACCGCCCCAGTTTTGAAGGTGACCTTCTTGATTATAACGCAACCTTTGGTGTTAAATATGAAAAGAATGGCTGGAAACAGGACGTAAGCTTTACCATGGGTGGTAACCAGCAATTATATACTGTAGAAAATACAGTGAACCGTACATTAGGTACAGCCAGCCCCACAGCGTTTAAGCCGGGTGGTTTCCGTTTCAGTCATTTAGTTGGTAACTATGATGTTTCAAAATCACTAACAGATAATTTCAGTTTGGCATTTGGTACAGAGATCAGAAACGAAACATATAAAATTATATCAGGAGATACTGCTTCTTATTCTGGTGAAGGTGCAAACTCATTTCCCGGTATCCGTGCTGAAAATGCTTCCACCAATAGCCGTTTCAACTTTGGCGCTTATGTGGATGCAAGCTGGGATATAACAAAAGATTTCTTATTAAACGGGGCATTCAGAACAGAAAAGTATAGTGACTTTGGTAATGCAAATGTTTGGAAAGTATCTTCCCGTTATAAATTTGCTGAAGACAAAGTGGTGATACGTGGTTCTGCTTCTACTGGTTTCAGGGCTCCTACATTACACCAGATTTATGCACAGTCAACACAAGCTTCTTTTGTGGCTGGTACTATTCAATTATCTGGTTTATTTAATAACAGAAGTAAGCAGGCTTTCTTACTTGGTGTACCCCGTTTAAAACCAGAAAAATCAGATAACTATACTATTGGTCTTGGTTTTACCCCGAACAGGAATTTAAGTTTCACATTTGATTACTATAATATTACTATTAAAGACAGGGTTGTTTACAGTTCATCTATTTCAACCAGTGATCCAAGCACACAATTATACCAAATTCTCCAGGCAGCGGGTGTAGTTCAGGCAAACTTCTTCATTAATGGTATTAAAACAAGAACAAGCGGTATTGACTATGTTGCCAGTTACCGTAATATTCCTTTGGGTAATGCCAAGCTTGGAATTAATGTTGCTGGTAATGTTGCTATTTCTAATGAAATTCTTGGTAGCCCTAATAATCCAAAACCAATAAGCGATGCAGGTGGTGATATCCTGAGTGCACAAATCCGTTCATTATTAACGGAAAGCCGTCCTAAATTTAAAACGGTGTTAGGACTGGACTTAAGTGTTCAAAAATGGAATTTTAATTTAACCAATACTTTGTTTGGCCCAACTAAATTCCAGGATTTAGATAATGGCGGAAGCATTATGAATAATATCAAACAAGTATTTAAATCAGCCGTAGTTACTGATTTAAATATTGGCTACGATTTTACTGATAAAATTTCAGCTTCTTTTACAGTAAACAATCTTTTCAATGTTCTTCCAAAATGGAAACTGGAA
The DNA here is from genome assembly GCA_016185185.1 of Sphingobacteriales bacterium. Taxonomy (GTDB): domain Bacteria; phylum Bacteroidota; class Bacteroidia; order Chitinophagales; family Chitinophagaceae; genus AWTP1-9. Next base: position 20,760 of record JACPOD010000073.1, read on the forward strand.
TTGACTGGTAAATCTTCCGATGCAAATTATGCAGCCGCAGCGGCTACACTGGCTAATCCTGCTGATAAAAGTTTATTAGAAGGATTCCTTAGTTTCAGTGGTCGTTACCGCATACTGGGTTATAATGGATCTCAATTCAGTCAATTGGGTACCATCTTTAATGCTTCTGTTAACTTTAAGTTCTAAAGAACGATAGTTTATTTATTAAAAGGGTGTGAACAACTTCACACCCTTTTTTATTTTAGAGATAGTAGTGCTTACCCTATTTTTGCCACTTCTTAATTAAACATAATGGTAGATGTAATTTTAGGCCTTCAGTGGGGCGATGAAGGAAAAGGCAAAATAGTTGATTATTTTGCTCCGCAATATGATGTAGTTGCCCGTTTCCAGGGAGGCCCCAATGCCGGACATACTTTATATGTAGGCGGAAAGAAAACGGTTTTGCACCAAATCCCTTCCGGTATTTTTCATGAAGACAAAGTAAATCTTATTGGCAATGGAGTAGTGCTGGATCCTGTTACATTAAAAAGAGAATGTGATACGGTAAAATCATTTGGAGTTGATGTAAAGAAAAATCTTTTCATAGCAGAAAGAACAAATTTGATTTTGCCTACACACAGGGCTTTGGATAAAGCTGCCGAATTAGCCAAAGGCAATGAAAAAATTGGTTCTACTTTAAAAGGTATTGGTCCTGCTTATATGGATAAAACCGGACGTAATGCCTTACGTGTGGGAGACCTGCTGGATAAAAACTTTACCACCCAATACATAAAACTTCGTTTAAAACATCAGAAATTACTGGATAGCCTGAATTTTTCAGAAGATATAACAGCATGGGAAGAAGAGTTTTTTGAATGTATTGAATTTCTTCGCCAGTTAAATATTGTAAACGGGGAATACTTCATTAACGATAAAATAAGTAAAGGCAATAAAATACTGGCCGAAGGTGCACAGGGCAGTATGCTGGATGTTGACTTTGGTACTTTCCCTTTTGTTACCTCTTCCAGTACTATTTCAGCGGGTGTTTGTACCGGATTGGGTATTGCTCCCCAAAAAATTAAAGAAGTAATTGGTATTACTAAAGCATATTGTACAAGGGTAGGTAGCGGACCTTTTCCCACAGAGTTAAATGATGAAATGGGGGAGTTGTTGCGAAAAATAGGAAACGAATTTGGAGCAACCACTGGCCGGCCCCGCCGTTGCGGGTGGATCGATCTGGTAGCATTAAGGTTTGCCTGTATGATAAATGGCGTAACGCAGCTGGTAATGACAAAAACAGATGTACTGGATTCTTTTGCAGAACTACAGGCTTGTGACCAATACCTGGTAAATGGAAAACCTGAGAATTGCGTACCTTTTCAAATGACACGGGTTGCTATAGATCCTGTTAATAAGAAAATACCGGGCTGGCAAACCGATATTACTTCATTAAAATCCCATAATGAATTACCTGAAAAATTAAAAAGCTATATTAGCTATATAAATAGTGCGTTAGGAGTGCCGGTAAAGTATATTTCCAATGGGCCGGACAGGGAGCAAATTATTGAAACAATATGATCAATTAACGGGTCAAAAAAATAATGTAAAAAATTTGGCCAAGTAAAAAACAGTTCGAAATTTTACTGTACTAAATCCTGAATTAAAATGGCAGCTAAATCCGATAAAGGGAAAAAATCTGCATCTGCAAAAACCACAGATGAAACATCTTCACCTAAAGCATCTCCAAAATCCAAAAAGCAAATGGAAGAAGATGATGACGATGATGATTTGGATGATGATGAACCGGTAACACCTGTAAAAGGAAAAGCATCAAAATCAAAAACTGATGATGACGATGACGATGATGCCGATGTAGAGGATGAAGTGGATGATTGGGAAAAACCCGAAGAAGAGGATGACTGGGATCCTGATTTTGATGAATTTGATGTGCCTAAATCAAAGGGTAAAAAAGCAGCAGGTGGCGCCAAGAAAGCAAAGGGTGGTGAAGAGGAAGAAGAGTTTAAAGTAGATGATGAGTTTAAAGACCTTGGATTCTTTGATGATGATGCAGGTTTTGATGATGATGATGATTTCTAATACAATATTGTGAAAAGAAAATTTATTTCTTTCCCTGTAAATAATAGTGAAATTTTTAAAATGCAAATGCTGAGCTGGATTAACCAGTTCAGCATTTGTTGTTTACTGGATAACCATGAGTATCATTCAGAATACAACAGCTATGAATGTCTTGCTGCTGCGGGAGCGAAAGATTTATATAAAGCACCGGCTGGTAATGCATTAAAGGGATTGAAAGAGTTTCAACAAAAACATAAGGATTGGATGTTCGGTCATTTGTCTTATGATTTGAAAAATGAAACAGAAGGGCTGTTCTCTGAGCATGCAGATAGAATTTGTTTTGATGACCTTTTATTCTATGTGCCAATGTATGTTTTCTGCTTGTCTGCAGATAAAATAGAAATAGGCAGTTGTACCGATGACCATAAAACTGTTTTTGACGAAATAAACAGTATGCTATTGCCCCCCGAAATAAAAACCGAAACAAAAAAAATAAATCAATGTATTTCAAAAGCAGGTTACCTGCAATCGGTTAACCAGCTTAAAGCACATATTCTGCGGGGAGATTGTTACGAAATAAATTACTGCCAGGAATTTTTTATCGAGAACTGTACCATTCAGCCTGAATTGATTTATCAATCGCTTTGTAAAGTCTCACCCAATCCATTTTCCTGTTATTATAAAACAGATGACAAATATTTGCTTTGTGCTAGCCCTGAGCGGTATATAAAAAAAACAGGTAATAAAATTTTGTCTCAGCCCATTAAAGGAACAACTTCCAGGTATATTGATGATAAAGTAAAGGATGAACAAAACAGGCAATTACTCGAAAAAAGTAGTAAGGACAAGTCGGAAAATGTAATGGTAGTTGATTTGGTTAGAAATGATTTATCAAAAGTGTGCAAGGAAGGAACCGTAAAAGCTGAAGAACTTTTTGCAGTATATACTTATCCGCAGGTTTATCAAATGATTTCAACGATCAGCGGAGAATTAAAAGAAGATGTTTCTTTTACAGATATTATCCGTTCCACCTTTCCGATGGGATCGATGACCGGTGCGCCAAAAAGAAAAGTGTTACAGTTGATTGAGCAATATGAAACAACAAAAAGAGGTTTGTTTTCAGGAGCAGTAGGATATTTAACTCCTGCCGGTGATTTTGATTTTAATGTTGTTATAAGAAGTATCCTGTATAACGCTGCCAGTAAATATTTATCCTATCAAACTGGCTCGGGAATAACATTCTATTCAGATGCAGAAAAGGAATATGATGAATGTTTGTTGAAAGCAAAAGCTATAGAAGAAGTGCTGGGTAATTAATTATTCTTATTTTTTTTCTGTTCCAGTCGTTCCAGTTTAGGATATATTGTTTTCATCCCGTCTTCCCCAAAAAAATTCACAAGCAGTTGAACGGACTCATTTAGAATAATATTTTTATTGGCGATAAATACTTTCATTTTTTGTTTAGGCAACCGCAAATCATAACTGTTGGCCGCACTGGCAATGGCGGCATCAAGCCCGGGGTTTAACCTGTTAAACTCAATCATATCCATCAGCAGGTTTTTGGCGATCACGACGGAACTATACCTGCCATTGATATGCAGTTTTTCAATATTGGGGTCTTCCATAACAGCACTGCTTATGCTATCTGTTTTATTACTTCCATCATTTACCATAGTAGTTACCCCGCCTTTTCCTTCCATGATATAATGTGTGGCAATAAATTTCTTTACATGGTCCCTTGATTCTGCAGGTAAAAAATATTGCAGTTTCCAAAAATCCCTGCTTCCTGATTTACGTATTGCTGAATATACATTGGCCGGTCCGCCATTGTAAGCAGCAACTACGAGTAACCAGTCATTCAGATCTTTGTATAAGTAGTTAAGATATTTTGCTGCAGCATGTGTACTCTTATAATAGTCAACCCGATCATCCACCCAGCGGTTTACATTTAAGCCATATTCCCGTGCTGTATAAGGCATAAATTGCCAGGGACCTCTTGCACCAACCCAGGACTCTGCATAATTTTTAAGATTACTTTCAATAACGGCGAGGTATTTTAATTCTTTTGGTAAATGATATTGAGTCAAAACATTTTCAATCATCAGGAAATAAGGAAGCCCCCAGCCTTTCATTTTTTCTAATCCTTTTTGATGCACTTTTATATAATCCTGTACAAAGCCCCATGCCATTGGGTGTAACTGAGTTTTATAATCAGTGTTCTGATTAAAACTTTCTGTTTTGAAAAGGGAAGAAAAACCATACCGGGCTACATTATCACTTAACGGTGTTGTATCCTGTGCGGGTTGGGCTGAAACAATAGTTGTTACAGCTGGGGGAAAGAAAAATGAGCAATACAATAAAAGTTTTTTCATCATCAATAATTAATAAGCCACAAGCCTGTTAGTTAACTTTATATTGCTGCATCCATTGATGCGAAAGCTGAAGCAAAGATAACTCATCAAATCTTTTGGTCATAACCTGTAACCCAAAAGGCATGTTATTACTATGTTTAAATAACGGGATAGAAATAGCCGGAACCCCTGCAAGATTGGCAAATACAGTATAAATATCAGCAATGTACATGGCAATGGGGTCATCCATTTTTTCACCAATTTTAAAAGCTGTTGCTGGCACAGTGGGCATTATAATAGCCTCAAAATCGTTAAAAACATCACTTGTCTTCTGAACTAATAGCTGTCGTACCTGTTGCGCTTTGGTAAAATAGGCATCGTAGTAACCGGCACTTAATACAAATGTGCCAAGCATGATGCGTCGTTTTACTTCTTTGCCAAATCCCTTTGAACGGTTTTGTTTATAAAACTCAATTAAATCAATTTCTTTGTTGGATGTGCGATAACCATATTTTACTCCATCAAACCTCGATAAATTTGAAGACGCTTCTGCTGTGGTTAAAATATAATATGCCGGAACGATGTAATCCAGATAATCAAAACCAACGGCTTCAACAGTATGACCGTCTTTTTTTAACTGCTCAATAAACTGTTTTATGGTGTGGCTAATTTCACTATCAAGACCGGGATGCTCTAATGCCTCATTGAAATATGCAATCTTATATTTTTTATTTGTGGCATTGAGTTTTGTTGAGTAGGGTTCAATTGGAAGTAATGAAACGGTGCTGTCAAATTCATCCGGCCCGGAAATTACTTCAAGCACTTTTGCTACATCGGCAATATTATTGCCAAATATGCCTATTTGATCAAACGAAGAAGCATAGGCAATCAAACCATACCTGGATATTCTTCCGTAGGTTGGTTTTAATCCAACGATACCACAAAAATCAGCCGGTTGGCGAACAGAACCGCCAGTATCACTCCCCAGGCTAACCATACATAATCCTGCCTGCACGGCAACAGCAGAGCCACCAGAAGAGCCACCCGGAACTCTTGTTTCATCCAATGCATTCAGCACATTTCCATAAGAAGAGTTTTCATTGGTAGAACCCATAGCAAATTCATCACAGTTTAGATTACCAATGATGATCGCTTCTTCTTCTAATAATTTTTCTATTGCAGTTGCAGAATAAATAGAGTTGAAACCTTTGAGAATGTTTGACGAAGCAGAAACTGCATGATCTTTATAACATAATACATCTTTTATTCCAACTATTACACCGTGTAGTTTGCCAATTGGTTTTCCTGCTTTTCTATTACTATCCAACTCCAATGCTTTTTGTTTTGCTTCTTCTGCAAATACATCAATAAAGGCATTGAGGTTATTTTTTTTATTAATTTCAGTTAGATAGAAATTAACTGCATCCAACGAGGTGGTTTCGCCAGATTGGAGTGCCTGATGATATGCTTCAATTGAAGTAAAAGAAAACATGCTGTGAGTTATCTATTTAAAAATTCGGCTAAAGAACAATCATTTCAACATGACTGCGCTTCAGCCGAATATTTACAGGACTTATTTTCAGGAAATAGCTTATTGAGCAGTTTTTTCTTCTAACTGTTGTTTTAAGCGTTTAATTTCTTCATCTTTATCTTTCTCATTCATGCCGGTTTCTATTTCCCTTTTCACATTATCTTTTGCGTCATTAAACTCACGGATACCTTTACCAATACCACGCATAAACTCAGGTATTTTTCGACCGCCAAAAAGAACCAGTACTGCTACAACAATAATAATCCATTCCCAACCGGTTGGGGCACCAATTAACATAAGACTATTCGATAAAAACATGATTGATTTTATTTAAAGTGAAAGGCAAAGGTAAAACTAATTAAGATAGCTACCAGCAAACAAAAAACCTATATTTTTTGAATAACAGATTATTAACTGTTAAAAAAGAATAATTAACGGAGATGTTTACCGCATTTTTTTGCACCGCCTGCAGCAGCCTGTTGTACTGTTATACCACGGTTACATGAAGTGGCAACAAGGGAAATAACTAAAATGGCTAAAAGAACCTTTTTCATTCATTTAATTTTTAAAAGTTAACAGAGGGTTTGGGTTCTTTCAAAAGGAAGACGGATAATTTAGCTAGTATTTCGCAGGACGGAGATTCAAATATAAGCCAAGAATTCTGATTATACAATACCCAAAAATCAAACCAAAAAAGGGAACCTCATAGGTTCCCTTTTAATATCTTTAAAAATGAAGATTAAGCCCCAACAGAAACACGTTTCTTTTCCTTAATTCTGGCACTTTTACCGCTAAGACCACGCAGGTAAAACAGCTTAGAACGGCGAACACGGCCTGATTTGTTCAATTCAATAGAATCGATATTGGGTGAAAAAACAGGAAAAGTTCTTTCAACTCCAACGCTATCACTCATTTTACGAACCGTAAAAGTAGCGGTATGACCTTGTCCCTGGCGTTTAATCACATCACCCCGGAAACCCTGGATACGTTCTTTACCACCTTCAACAATTTTATAGTTTACGGTGATGTTATCACCCGCTTTAAACTTGGGGAATTCTTTTTTAGCTGTCAATTGCTCGTGTACAAATGCTACGGCTGCGTTCATGACTTAAAAATTTAAGGAGTGCAAAGGTAATAGCCGGAAGGCTATTCGCCAAATAATAAAGATAAATATTTGACTCTGTTTAAAATTAAAAAAACAAGCCTCGCTTTAGCCAGACCTGTCTTTTGGAAATATTGTTTAAAACGGTTACCTCGCCACGTTAACAGCTCTTTTTTCCCTGATAACGGTTACTTTAATCTGACCGGGGTAAACCATATCGGTTTGAATTTTCTGGGCTATTTCAAAGGAGAGTTTATCGCTGTCCATGTCAGTTACTTTATCAGCCTCTACAATTACCCGTAACTCACGGCCTGCCTGTATCGCATAAGCCTTTTCAACGCCCTGGTATGCTAATGCCAGATTTTCCAGGTCTTTGATCCTTTGCAGGTATTGCTGCATGATTTCCCTTCTTGCTCCGGGTCTTGCACCACTTATAGCATCACAGGCCTGAACGATGGGGGAGATCACATACTGCATTTCCATCTCATCGTGGTGGGCACCGATGGCGTTTACTACGGCCGGGTTTTCACCATATTTTTCTGCTAGTTTAGCTCCCAATAAGGCATGGCTTAATTCGGTTTCTTCATCGGGAACTTTACCAATATCATGTAACAAACCGGCACGTTTTGCCAGTTTTGGGTTCATACCTAATTCGGCAGCCATGATGCCACAAAGATTGGCTACTTCACGACTGTGCATGAGCAGGTTTTGTCCGTATGAAGAGCGGAAACGCATCTTACCAACAATACGGACCAATTCTTTATGCAGCCCATGAACACCCAATTCAATTACTGTTCTTTCGCCAATTTCCATTACCTGGTCTTCTAACTGCTTGCGGGTTTTTTCTACTACTTCCTCAATACGGGCTGGGTGAATACGACCATCAGCTACTAATCGCTGTAAACTCAAACGGGCAATTTCACGGCGAAGAGGGTCAAAGGATGACAGTACGATTGCTTCGGGGGTATCATCCACAACAAGATCTACACCAGTGGCCGCTTCAATAGCACGAATGTTACGGCCCTCACGCCCAATAATTTGTCCTTTTATTTCGTCGCTTTCGAGATTAAAGACTGTAACGGTGTTTTCAATGGTTTGCTCTGCTGCAGTACGCTGGATAGTTTGGATAACAATCTTACGGGCATCTTTATTAGCCTTTAGTTTTGCATCTTCAATAATTTCCTGTTGTATGGCCAAAGCCTGTGTTTGGGCTTCCTGTTTAAGGCTTTCAACCAGTTGTGCTTTTGCTTCTTCCGCTGAAAGACCGGCAATTTTTTCCAGGCGGCGAATATGCTCTTCCTGGTGTTTTTCCAGTTCGGTACGCTTCAGATTTACCACTTCAATCTGTCGGTTAAGGTTTTCTTTTATGGCCTCGTTTTCCTTAACCTGCTTTTCCAAACTTTCAATCTTTTGATTGATCGTTTGTTCTTTTTGTTTGATGCGGTTTTCTGAATCCCCTATTTTACGGTTGCGATCTAATACCTCTCTATCATGTTCTGCTTTGAGCTGAACAAATTTTTCCTTGGCTTCCAGTAGCTTTTCTTTTTTGAGGGTTTCGGCTGCGGCCTGGGCGTCGGTGAGAATTTTCCGGGATTGTTCTTCTGCTTCTTCTACCTGCTTTTTGGTATTCTTGGCGAAAATGATTTTACCCGCCACTATCCCTACGATGAGGGCAATTCCACCAATTATATAAGCTAATAAGTTGGGTTCCATTGTTTGTAAACAGTTTATTTTTTCCTGATATAATATGCAATCTCTCCATATGGCTCTTTTCCATGAGTGAGACATTAGTTGGCGAAAATACGAAAATTTGCCTCCTAAACATTTGTTTTAACGCTATTTATAGGCAGAAAGTTGAGGGGATAAAAGAAAAATTTATTTAAACCAACTTATCTAACTGTAATTCCAGTTTTTTTAGTACCTCCATTACTTCTGTATCATCAGGGTGTGATTCATTTTTGTTTTCCGCTGGTTGGGTGGCATACCATATCAATACCATAGAAATATAGTCCTGCATATCCTTGCCTGCAAAATTGGTTTTAAATTCAAGAATCTTATCATTGATGGTCTTTATGGTTTTTCGTACCACTTCCTCATCTGTTGGCTGAACCTTTACCCGATAAGTACGGTCGCCAATCACAATATTTATGGGTATAAGCTCTTGCATATTTCAAAACTGTTTTCTACCTTACGCAACCTTTTCTGCAGACCTTTTCTTTTACTACCCAAGTTAAGTAAGTTTTTTAATTAATAATCCCACCCTTCCCTAACCAAGAGGCACCACAAAACTAATTGCTTAAATTGAAACCATGCTTGCAAAGCTTAAATCTTCTGTATTTATTGATTCACTCACACTTGAGTTTGAAAATGCATTAACATCACCTGTTAAAGCTGTTCTTATTGATGATAAAGGAAAAATTTGTTGTTCTGTTGAAGCAGAGCCGCCGGTTACCAAATATACTTACAGCTGGCGTGGCCTCAACGACCTGCCATATGGTGTTTACACCCTTGAGCTGTCTCAGGGTTCTGATGAACAAAAAATGAGATTGGTAAAAAGGGTGTAGATTTTATTGTCCAAGCAGGGCTATACAACGGTCCAGTTCTTTTACAAAAAAGTTTATTTTTTTTTCAAATTCTTTTTTTTCTTCTCCTTCCATTTGCCCGGCTGATGTTTTTAGAATATTTACCTGGAGTTCCAGAACTTCCAATTGCTGCCGTAATTCCTGGTTATCGTTTTTAAACTTAGTAAGTTCCTCTTTAAGTAACGCATTCTCCTTTTGTACAGTATCCTGCTTTTTAGCAACCTGCTGTAATTTTTGTGAAATACGTTTTATTTGATTTTCATAAACACTCATGAGCTTACTTTCTTATTTCTGCGTTGAACTCTTTTTCAAATGCCTGCATGATCTTGCCCATCATACCATCGATCTCTTTATCTGTTAAGGTCTTTTCATCATCACGGAAAGTGAAACTTACGGCCAAAGATTTTTTCCCGGTACCCAGTTTATCACTTTCAAATATGTCGAATAAATTTACTGCTTTTAACCGGTTGATCTTTGCTTCCATGGCTGCTTTTTCCACCTGTTCATATTTCACCGTTTTATCAACGATCATGGATAAATCCCTTTGCACGGCAGGTAATTTCGGTATTTCAGTATAACTGAGTTTAGATTTAGCTGAAGCCGTTAATAACGTCTGCCAGTTAAAATCTGCATAAAATACCGGTTGTTTAATATCAAACTGCTGAAGAATTTTATTTTTTACTATCCCAATTTCAAATAAAACATCCCCATTCATTTTTGCCTGAAGACAGTTGTCCAATTCGTTGTTTACGATCACAGAAAGTTCAGATAAATGAATTCCCATAACATTTAAAATACTTCCCGCCACCCCTTTTAAAAAATAAAAATCGGTTTTATGATTTTCTTTTTTCCAGCTATCCTCACTCTTCATGCCGGTGATGTATAAACAGAGGTGGTCTTTTTCTGAATATTTACCCGGGGCAGAAGTAGCATACGTTTTCCCAAATTCAAAAAACTTTAAATCGTTATTCTTTCGGTTAAGATTATGAACAATACTCTCTAAACCTGTTTGCAGCATCGACGGACGCATTACATTCAGCTCTGCACTCAGGTTATTGAGCATTTTTACGGTTGTGCTTAATACCTCTTCACTGTAGTATGCACTGTTGGTTATAGAGTTGGTAAAAATTTCGCAGAAACCGGCCCCTACTAAAAAGTTTGCAACTTTTTCTTTGTATGCTACCGCATGTTTCATGCTTTCGGTGGACGGTGAGATGGTTATAGAAGTTGGTATTTCTACATTATCATATCCATCAATCCGCATAACTTCTTCTACTATATCTGCCGGTAAACTAATATCGGGTTTACTATATGGAACACTTACCCTTAATTCATCCATTCCTTCTTTAATAATTTCAAAACCAAGGCCCGTTAAAATTTTCTTTACAGTATCGGCATGATAATTTTTACCACTGAGTTTTTTGAGGTAATGATTTTTGATAGCAACTTCTGTTTTTGGTTTGGGATGGGGATAAACATCCATTATATCACCGGCAATTTCTCCGCCTGCAATTTCCTTTATCAATAAAACGGCACGTTTTACTACGTTAACTGCGTTACTGATATCAACACCTTTCTCAAACCGGGTAGCAGCATCCGTTCGTAAACCGTGACGGAAACTTGTTTTACGAATCGTTACAGGGTTGAACCAGGCACTTTCTAAAAAAATAGTTTTTGTTGTATTGCTTACGCCACTGTGCAGGCCACCAAATACACCACCAATACACATTGGCTCCCCTTCGCCATTGCAAATCATCAAATCTTCAGCACTCAATTTTCTTTCTTTTTCATCCAGCGTAACAAAAGGTGTTCCTTCAGGCAGGTTCTTTACAATTACTTTTTTATTTTTTATTTCTGCTGCATCAAAGGCGTGTAAAGGCTGCCCGGTTTCATGAAGAATAAAGTTGGTGATGTCAACTATATTGTTAATAGGTCTTACACCTATCGACTTTAATTTTTCCTGCATCCACTTTGGACTGGGTTTAATAGTAACACCAGTAATGGTTGCTGCTGCATAACGCTGGCAGGCTTCTGTATTTTCAATAACTACTTCAAAACCGAGCGATGGAATATCTGCTTTATAAGTTGTGCTAAATGGCGTTTTTACTTTTGCTTCTTTTCTGTCGTGATGCGTTAGCCAGGCACAAACATCACGGGCCACACCCATATGGCTCATAGCGTCCATCCGGTTAGGTGTTAATCCAATTTCATAAATCCAATCAATAAATGGTTTAAAATAATCAGCCGCATCCATGCCCACCACTGCGTTTTCATCCAGCACCATTATACCGGCGTGACTGTCTCCCAATCCAATTTCATCTTCGGCGCAAATCATACCCTGGCTTTCCACGCCCCGGATTTTTGCTTTCTTCATAGTAATGGGGTCACCCTTTGTTGGATAAATAGTGGAACCAATTGTTGCTACCACTACTTTTTGGCCTGTGGCAACATTGGGAGCGCCGCAAACAATTTGCAATGGATCTCCATTACCAATATCAACTTTGGTCAATGTTAATTTATCTGCATCCGGATGTTTGGATGTTTCCAGTACTTCCCCAATCACCAGTCCTTTCATTCCCCCTTTTATTTCTTCATATTTTTCCAGGCTTTCTACTTCCAGTCCAATAGAAGTAAGGATGCGGTTTAATCTTTCTGGGTCAATTGCGATGGGTAAATATTCACTCAGCCATTTATAACTAATCGTCATTCTTATTGTTTTTACAATGCGCAAAGATAAATGATTGAAGGCAAGCGTAAACAGGGTTTTTGTATCTGAAATCATCTGTACTTATGCCGCAAGTCATGCAAAAAGATTGGGGGCAGTATTACCTTGGGCACGATAAATAAATTAATAACCGGTAAAAATATTTGTTATGAAAAAGATATTCCTGGTTATTTCCACACTGGCAGTTAATATGAGTTTTGCCCAATCCTGGGTAAAGAATTATAATCACGTCAATGATTTTTCCTGTGGACTTGCCCTGGTAGAAAAAGACGGTAAACATGGTTTTGTTGATAATTCCGGTAAACTGATCGTTCCATTAAAGTATGAAGATGCGATAGCTTTTTCCTGCGGTATTACAGTGGTAATGTTTGAGGGGAAGTGGGGTTATATTGACAGCACAGGTAAAGAAATTGTAGGGTTTAAATGTACAGATGCTTTTTCCTGCTCTGATGGACTTTGTTTGGTTGCCAAAGACGGCAAATATGGTTTTATTAATAAGAAAGGTACCGAAATAATTCCCCTGCAGTATGATGGTGCAGATAGCTATACTGAGGGTCTTGCTGCAGTTAAGAAAAAAGAACTATGGGGGTTTATTGATAAAAATGGCAAAGAAATAATTGCCCTTAAATTTAATTATGCCCGCTCCTTTACCAATGGCGTGGCACAGGTAATGAAAAATGGCGACTGGATCAATATTGATAAAGATGGTAAGCAAGTAAAAGACGATCAGGCTAAAGAATAAAATCTTTTAGTGTTTCATTTTGCAGAAATGGCCGTCCCGCTGCCCGAGAGTAGCGGGACATTTTTTTACAGGTTAGCTGTATATAATCCCAGCTCTTTTGAACTGATTAAACTGATACGGTATTTTACTTCGTATCCCCGGTTGCTGTTGGGTGCTTTTTGTACCTGTGTTCCGTTTGGCGCTACATTACTAAAGTATATTGTTTCTTTTTTGTATAATTTTTTGCTGGCAGTGTAGTATTCTACTTCTGCCGCTACCATATCAATGGTATATTGACTGTTGTTGGTAATGGTAAATTCTAAATCACTGATTCCCCCAAACGTTGCTTTTTTGTAATTACTGGCCATAATGCTGAGCTCTTTGGCAAGATTGACTGCTGGTTTCTTGTTGCTGGTTACTGGTTGTTCGTTGCTTGCTTCTTGTTGCCGGGCAGATATACTTTCTCTTTTAACCGCCTTCCTGTTTTCAGATACTGGTTTGATGTCAACGACTATATTTTCATCTGGTAAATTTTCCTGTTTGGCCGCAACTTCTTTTTTTTGTGATGGAGCAATAATTTTTTTTATTGTTTGATTTGATACTTCTGTATTATTCGCAGATGGGTTTGTTTCTTTTTGTGTTTCAATTATGGGTTGTTGCTCAATAGTAGCGGTGTTGATTACTTTTGGTTCAGGTGCTTTAGATGCAATAAAATTTTCTGTTACTGGTTTGTTTTTGTTTATAAATAAACCCACGGCAGTACCTGACAATAATAAAGCGAGGGCAGCAACAGCAATTTTTAATTTCTCCGGATTAAGAAATTTTTTTTGCTTATTCTTAGTTTGTTTAAGTAAGGAATCAGCATACAATTTTTTAATATCGTCTAATGGCTGCGAAAACTTTTCTTCTAATTTCGGTTCGTCATTAATAACTATTTTGGGTTTTTCTTCATTTGCATATTCCATTTTTTCAACAATGGTTTTTTGAACAGGCATTTTTACAACAGGTTTATTTTGATTGGCAGGAATAGAAACAAAAATTCTTTTTGGCGCTGGTTGCCAGTTACTGGTTTCTTGTTGCTGGTTATTAGTTAATGAAGGTTGATTTAAAACTGTCGTTTCATTTAATTCTATAGATGTTGTTACGGATGAAACAGTTTGTGCTTGTTCGGGTGATTTTTTATAAAACCGGTCGTATGGTTGCTCTTCCACCACGGGGGCATATACTTTTAGTTCTGCAATTTCGCTGGGATAACGCCAACCGGCGCTTTTGCCCTCAATCCAGACAAGATCATATGGTTTAAAACCTTTTGCTATCATTTGTTCCAGCGTATAAGGACCTTCCTCCTTATTGTTTCGCAACAGAATATAGTTTGCCATAAAATAAATATTGGTAAAGTAGAAGTGAAATCAATCTTACTAATAACGCTAAATCAGTGCCGGATGGCGATAGGATATGTTAGAAATCTGCCAAATTTTGAAGCGTAAAAATTTTTACACCGGACGATGTGAATAGTCAGGCGAAGAAGGCGGAAAAAATTTTTAATTTGTGGATTAACACTGATTTTTATGTGGATAGACGGATATTTGTGGTGGATAACTGAAAAATTTGTGTTAAGGAGAATGGAATAAGAAATGAATTGGAAAATGATTTTGTACAGTTATCTTCGGCGCCCATGATGTTTTCGTAACAATTTCTTAATGGTGGTGATGGAAAATTGCTGATAAGAATTACCAAAAGATGAAGTGATTGCGACGCAAGGGACGATGCCATGAAAAACCTTAGCTGGTAACAATATTTATAAAACCTAACCCTTAAGAATTTTAAGAATGGATTTAACCAACCTCAATAAAGACCGGAGTAAAACAAGAAGAAAAGGTGCCCTTGATTTAAGTACGATGGTGTATGGTAAAGTTCCACCGCAGGCCAAAGAACTGGAAGAAGCGGTGCTGGGTGCCATTATGCTGGAAAAAAGTGCTTTTGACACGGTAATTGAAATTTTAAAACCCGAATGTTTTTATGTAGAGAGCCACCAGCGGATTTACCGGAGTATGCAAAGCCTGGCACAAAAAAGTATGCCTATTGATTTGCTTACGGTAGTGGAGGAATTAAAAATAAAAGAAGAATTAGAAATGGTGGGCGGGCCTTATGCCGTTACCAAACTCACCAATGCGGTGGTATCGTCCGCCAATATTGAAACACACAGCCGTATTATTTTACAAAAATTTATTCAGCGGGAGTTAATACGCATCAGTGGAGAGATCATCAGTGATTCTTATGAAGATTCTACCGATGTTTTTGATTTGTTAGATGATGCAGAAAGCAAACTGTTTGAAATTACCAATAATCACCTGCGTAAAAACTTTGATAGTATTGATACAGTATTGGTAAAAACGATTCAGCGTATTGAAGACATGCGTACCCGGCAGGAAGATATTACCGGTGTACCCACAGGTTTTTCTTCCATGGACCGGATTACCTATGGTTGGCAACCTACTGACTTAATTATTTTAGCTGCCCGTCCTTCCGTTGGTAAAACGGCTTTTGCTTTAAACCTTGCCCGCCATGCAGCCTTGAGTGCAAGCAAACCAACACCAGTTGCCTTTTTTAGTTTGGAGATGAGTGCCGGTCAGCTGGTACAACGTATACTTTCTGCGGAAAGTGAAATATGGTTAGAAAAAATTGCCCGTGGTAAAATGGAAGAGCATGAGATGAAGCAATTGTATAAAAGAGGGATTGAAAAATTAAGTAATGCCCCCATTTTTATTGACGATACAGCTGCCCTGAACATTTTTGAACTGAGGGCTAAATGCCGACGCTTAAAAAACAAACATAATGTTGGTTTAATCATCATTGACTATTTACAATTGATGAGTGGTACCGGTGATAACCGCAATGGAAACAGGGAACAGGAGATCAGCCGTATATCACGTGACTTAAAAGGATTGGCAAAAGAATTACAGGTGCCTATTATTGCATTGTCACAATTAAGCCGTGCGGTAGAAAGCCGTAAGGAAGGAAACAAAATGCCGCAGTTGAGTGACCTTCGTGAATCGGGTGCCATTGAACAGGATGCGGATATGGTGATGTTTCTTTACCGTCCGGAATATTATGATATTACGGCTAATGAAATGGGTGAAAGCAATAAAGGTGAAACGCATGTGCGTATAGCCAAACACCGTAATGGTTCACTGGAAACAATCAAGCTCCGGGCTTTACTGCATATTCAAAAATTTGTAGAAGATGAAGGAGATTTTGGAAGTGGATTTAACCCGGGTGGTAATTTCCGTCCGTTGCCTCCGGGCAATACGGGTGAGCCCGGACCAAAATTGTTTATACAGAAAGGCAGTAAGATGAATGACCTGGAATTTGATGAAGGGTTTGAGGAAGAGACGCCTTTTTAAAAATCCAAAAAACAAATAGCAAAATCCAAAATGGAAATATTGTCCTGTTTAATACAGGACTTTTTTTTGCAAAATGGGTAAATAGAAAAATTGTAATTTTAGATAAATACTTTTTTATGTCGGTAACAGAACTAAAAAAACATTTATACCGGGTGATAAATGAAATAGAAAACGAGGAAGTTTTAAAAGCAGTACTCACTATTCTTGAATCGGGAAAAGAGGGGATTAAAAATTATCAATTGGATGATGAACAAATGAATATATTAAGGAAAAGGGAAAAACAATACCTGGGCGGTAAAATGAAATCTTCATCTATAGAAGAGGTTGAAAATAAACTCCGGTCAAAATATGGCATGTAGAGTTATTATTACCGCCGCAGCTGAGTTGGATATTTTTGAAGCCACAGATTATTATGAAAAGCAACTAACCGGGTTGGGGAACAGGTTTTATAAAGAAATAATTTTTTATTTGAGAAAATTGGAAAATCACCCACAGCATTATTCTTTTTTATTTGACCAATTCCGTTCTGTTTCAACTGAAGTTTTCCTTATTTAATAATTTATAAAATCACTGCTTTAAATGAGGTGATTATTTACGGTGTGATGCATAGTAAAACTAATTCTGAAAAAATAAGGAATAGGATTAAATAATTTTACAATGAGCCTCCCTTTTTTTTATATTGAAGCATACACCGCAGATCAACCTTTGATTACTTTAACAGAGGAAGAGTCCAAACACATCATCACTGTATTGCGGATGAAGATGGGAGGGCAGATGCATTTAACAGACGGCAAAGGAAATTTGATTACTGCTGAAATAATCAATGACCATAAAAAAAAATGTGTGGTAAAAGTGCTGTCATCTGTCATCTGTCAACCATCATCTAAAAAAATTTCTATTGCAATTTCTTTATTAAAAAATGCCAATCGGTTTGAATGGTTTTTGGAAAAGGCTACAGAGATTGGTGTTAGTGAAATTATTCCATTACTGTGTGCAAGAACAGAAAGACAAAAATTCCGGCACGACCGGATGAAGAATATTTTGGTGAGTGCCATGCTGCAAAGCCAGCAGTGCTGGTTGCCAGCGTTAAGTGAGCCGGTTAAGTTTGAAGATTATGTCCGTCGGTCGGGGGCTTCAGACGGGTTAATAAAATTAATTGCTCATTGTGAGGAAGGGAGCAAACAATCAATAATCAATCTTCAAATTTCCAAATTATCAAATTGTCTGATTGTTATTGGCCCCGAGGGTGATTTTACTAAAGAAGAAATTTCATTGGCATTGAACAATGAATTTATACCTGTTACATTGGGGGAAACAAGGTTGAGGGCGGAAACTGCCGGTATAGTAGCCGCAACGCTTTTAACTGTAAAATAAGGGAGACAAAACATTGCTGCGGTATTTCGCCACAGTAAACTAAGAACTGAAAACGTAGAACCAAAAACTAATTCACCACCTTGTTTGCACAACTGCTGCTGGCAAAGGCTTCGGGTTTGGCTTTAAAGGCAAAGCCCATACCGAGGATATAGCCCATTGCTTCCCGCAACGCTTCGTTGCTTTTAAAGTGCGGGTTGGTGTTGATGTCGGCATGTACTTCCATATCCACATCATACTCCGTAAACAGATCGCAGAGTTCGTAGGCAATCTCAATGCTTCTTGCTACTTCCACCAGCATTCTTTCTTTGATGGAATACTTCTTTTTTGTTTTTTCATTGTGGATGAACATAAAGCCGCCGTGTCCTTCCCGTAAGAAAACAATTACCGTGGCAAATTCAGTTTCAATACCTTTTACCTGGCTGTCGGTACCAATGCAAACTTTTAATTTGAAACCTTTTTCTGTTTCCCGTACGATGGCGTCTCTTACTTCGTCCTTGATAGGAATGCGGATATGTTCTCCGTTAAATTTTCTCCAGATCATAAGGATGGGGTTTCTGTAATTTACCGATTTTATTTTCATCCATCCAAACGGCAGAGGCTAATTGTTTATTAACAGCTGTGGAAAAGGGGAAAGAAGTTTATAGTTTTTGGTTCTTAGTTGTTAGTGCTGGCTTTAAGAGATAGATAAAACTTAGAACTAAGATCTTAAAACTAGTATTGTCCTGTGCTGAGCATTACTAGTGTGCAAGCTTCCATTGGTTGTATGTTATTGATTTTAGCCAACGCAAAGAGTTCATCATTCTCTGCACCGGGATTGAAAATGATGCGTTTGGGTTTTAAGGAAAGTATATAATCGTAATATTCTTTTTGATGTGCTTCACTTAAATAAAGGGTGATGGTATCGATATTTTTAAAAGCTTCTTTTCCGGTTACTATTGGTACATCTGCAACCGAAGTTTTTTTTCGCCCTATTGCCACTACATCGTGTCCGTGGTTGCGTAACCTGTTTATGGCAAGGTAGCTGTACCGGGATGGATTATCAGAGGCGCCGAGTACGAGGGTTTTTTTGTTCATGTGGCAAAATTAAAACAAATGATACTGCATCCGTGGCACTTTACTGATGATTTCTTTTAACGCATCTTCCAAAAACGGGTATTTAAATTCAAAGCCTGTTTCTAAAATTTTAGTTGGTATAACCCACCGGCTTTTTAATACCAGTTCTGCTTCAGTGCCAATTATTGGCGCTCCTAATCGTAGCATCCATTCATATGCAGGTAAACCAAATTTATTTCCAGTTACTCTTCTTAAGGTATCCATAAATGTTTTGTTAGTGACTGGATTGGGAGAGCAGCAATTAAATGTTCCTTCCAGTTCTTTATGTTCATACAACCATTCAATCATACGGCAGGTATCTTTTAAATGTACCCAACTGTACATTTGTTTGCCACTAGCTTGTTTGCCTCCTAATCCAAACTTTAATAAGTTAAAATAGGGGATCATTACGCCGCTGGGCCCTAATGATATTGCCATTCGCAATGCTGCCTTTCGGGTGAAGGGTGTACGCTGCTCATAAAACGTTTTTTCCCACAACTGGCAAACCTGTACTGAAAAATCATTGTGAAACTCACCGGTGTATTCATCCTGGGGTTTATCAGTTGCATGGCGATATATGGTGGCAGAAGAAGCATTGATCCAAAGTTTTGGCGGAACAGTGCAGTTTCGTATTGCTTCCCCAATTACTTTGGTTGCATTCGTTCTGCTGTCAAAAATTTCCCGTTTGTTTTTTTCAGTGTAACGGCAATTAACTGTTTTACCGGCGAGGTTGATTATTAAATCAGCCCCATCCAAACATTTACTCCATTCGCCCAATGTTTTACCATCCCATTGCCGGTATTTTAAATTCATTTTATCATCATTGCTGATAAAAGAATAATTATTGCGGTTGGTTTTTTGATGGGTGACATTACGGGTGAGAATGGTTATGTCATTTTCATTTCCAAAGTAACGGCTCATTTCTTCGCCAATAAAACCTGTGCCGCCTGCTATGATGATTTTTTTATTTTTCATGATTGAAAATATTTAACTGAAAAGGAATAATACAAATCCTGTCATCCCTGCAATATTGAAACTGGCAATCCATTTATTGTTGGGTATGATGCCTGCAAACTCCATCCTTCTAAAGTATTCTTTAAAAATAAAAAGCGATACTGCTATTAGCCAAATTGTAATGAATAATGGGTAGGCGCCAAATGTTTTTACCAATACAAATAAAGGCAGCAGAAAAAGATTGGTTAACAAAGCCAGCATATTTACCTGTCCAAGATAGTCGAACATTTTTTGCCATTTGAAATGGAGCGATAGCAGGCAGTTCATAGTCACTAAAGCCAAATGGCCAGCCTGCAACTGCCAGATGCTGATATGGTAAAATGGTAATGGTGATAAAATCAATTTATGAAATGGGAAAAGTAATAATGTATTTGTTATTAGAAAGAGAAACATAAATAAGCCACGATAGAAATAATTAAAATCAGGTGCACAATCAATAGCGCCTGTGCCGCATTTAACGGCAACAATTACTTTGCGGTTGAAAGAAACAAATTTGTAGAGTTTGGATAAAAACCAATAAATAGGTTGTATA
This sequence comes from Sphingobacteriales bacterium, assembly GCA_016185185.1. Classification (GTDB taxonomy): domain Bacteria; phylum Bacteroidota; class Bacteroidia; order Chitinophagales; family Chitinophagaceae; genus AWTP1-9. The sequence goes on from JACPOD010000073.1 coordinate 41,243, forward strand.
TGCCCAATTGTTTTTATGAAAGGAATTTTTGAGCCGAGTATTTCCAGCAAGGCATCAATGCCATAAGTAACTTTACCTGTTTCAGTATCCAAAAGCGGTATTTCATTGCGGCTTTTATTAAAATCTATTCTTTGTAAATATTTTTCTTCTAAGGAAGAGAAGGGAAGCTTTCCTGCTTTGTTTAAAAAGCCAAATCTTACAAACTGTGCAGAATACCATTGGCATAAGGGACAGTTATCATCGTATATAAGAAGTTTATTTTTCATGGTTGATTATTTGAGGTGAATCAATTCATGACGGTAAATGCTACTCAATTCTTTATAACAAATCCAGGCGTAATACAAAGCCATAAAAGGAGCAGCAAACAGCATTACATAATAAATTACAAGCAGAGGGGAAATAATAAAGCCAAGTACAGCAATTACTAGAACGATAAAAACGGTGCAAGTATAGTAATAACGTCTGCCACCTGCCTGTGTAAACCAGTTGTGATAAATATGAACAACCATGCCGACCAATTGCCAGCCACCTACTACAAAATACCCCAACAGAAAAGTGTTGTCTCTCTGAACTAAACTGGTCACCAAAAAGATCACAATCATAACCATGCTTATCAGCAAGTCGTATAATTTAAATTTTTTCATAATTAAGTATTTAAAAATTTCAGAAATAATTGAAAATACGTTGTCAAATAAAAGCCGGAATCACCGGCTTACCTTTTTAGACGAATGCTACTTAAAAAACTTTACCAAAGCTCCCACAAACCAATTCTCATCAGCCTTTACCATTACCTGCAGCATCTTATCGGCCTGTTGTCCAAATTTTTTGATGCCACTCACCGTATCTACAAACTGTTTTATGTTTTTATCTTTTTTATCGCCATCCACATCTTCCAGTTGGTCCAGCAATTTCAGCATTGGTTCCAGCTCACGTTTCTTTCTTTCCTTAATAATTTGCGTGGCTACTTTCCAGATATCTTTTTCTGCAGTAAAATATTCTTTTCGTTCGCCGGGGATAATTACACGGTCAACCAAACCCCAGTTAATCAAATCACGGATATTCATATTTACATTTCCGCGGCTGATGGAGAGCTGTTCCATCAAATCGTCCTGTGTCAATGGGTCAGGACTGATCATCAGCAGTGCATGTATTTGCGCCATAGTCTTATTGATTCCCCAATGGGTACCAAAAGCTCCCCAGGAACTGATGAATTGTTTTTTTGCTTCGGAAAGTTTCATGTGAATGATTTATAACCTAAAAATAGATAGTATTATTGAATTTTCAAAACTTTTTGAAAATTAATTTTTAAAAGGGCTGCCCATGTGTTTGCCGGATGAGCCACTGACTGATACCCGGGATGGGTTTTAGTAAAGCGATGAAAATATTCGTCACCCATGTTTTACCAAAGAAACGCTGGATGATGCGGCCCACTCTTAAACGGCTGCTGAATTGTTTTTTCCAACGTAATTGATATTGCTTTTCCATTTCTTCTCTTGTCAATTGGCCATTGAGTAAACTGTGGATACAATTAAAAGCAATTTTACTTCCATGCAGGGCCATGCTCATGCCATTGCCACAAAGCGGGGTTATTACTCCGGCTGCATCGCCTATCAGCAGCACATGGTTTTCTATTTGTGTTTTGTGGTCAAAACTTATTTGTGAAATGGTGACCGGCGATTGGTACAGAACTTTTGCAGAAGAAAATATTTTTTGCAGATGGGTGTTTTGCGATAAGATGTTTTTTTCCATTAAAGCAATATTGTTTCCGCAACGGACAAGGTTAGCAGCCGTGGTTAAATAACATAAACAAAACCGATGTTCGTCCACTTGCGATATACCACAATAACCATCTTTAAAATTATGAAGGGCAATGGTATCATTGGGCCAATTGGTTTGAATATGATATTTGATGCCGATGTAATTGTTCAGTTTATTGGGCTTGTTTTCTGCAAAACTTCTTTTCCATTTTATATCCAGGTTGCTGCGTTTGCCAAATGTGCCTGCAGCTACTTTAGAAAGAAAGCTGGCTTTATCCGTTTTAATATGAAAAGTTTCATTCTCAAAAACAATATCATTCACTTTTGTTTCTTCCATTACTACTACACCGGATGTTTTTGCTATTCGGGCTAAATAATTGTCCAGCATAAAACGACTGATACCAAAGCCACCCAGCCCAAGAGTGGTTTGGATTGAATTTCCATTCGGGGCTGATACGATCAGCTTTTTAATTTCAGGTAAGTTCATTTCGCTCAGCGGTACACCCAGTTCTTCCAAAAAGTTCCAGGATTCAAAACTGATGTACTCCCCGCACACTTTGTGAAAGGGATACTTTTCTTTTTCGAATAAAATGACCTGATACCCCTGTCTGGCGCATTGTATACTTAAAGCAAGACCAGCAAGACCTCCCCCAACAATAGCTAAATCATATGTAGAATTTTCAATACTCAATGCTCAATTTTCAATGTTCAAAAATAACTAACCAGCGAAAAGCCCATTTCCATTTTATATTTACTTGTTTGCAGATTGATAAATTGACAAGGTTCGGTATTTCTTCTTTTTTAAACCCCCTCCTTACACTTAATGGTGCATCATTTTTAACCAGGTATGATTTTGAAAATAATTTTGTGAGCAGTTTAATGGAATAATAAGCCAACGGATGCCGGTGTAAGTCATTTATAAAAAAACCGGTTGCTGAATTTTCTTTCATCCAGTTCAATTGTGTTATTAAATCTTCATCAGTAAAGTGATGACAGAAAAGGGAAGAAAAAATAATGTCCGGCTTTTGTTCAAACCTCACATTTTTATAATCAGATACAATAAAGTCAACAGTAAAATCCCTGCAATTTTCTTTGGCAAACGAAATACAGTCTTTATTAGTATCTATACCAATAAACTTTACAGTTATATTTTTCTTTTTAAACCAATGATGAATAGCTTTCAGATTGTCTCCACCACCGCAGCCAATTTCACATATAAGTATGTTGACAGGTTGATCAGTTGACAAGTTATTTGTCAGCTCTTTTATTCCATCAATAGTTATTTTATGTCCGCCCAAATATTTATTAATAAACTCAAGCTCCTGCATATTTCTTTTGATGTCGCCAAAAGAAATATCATCTCTGTCGAGTAATTCTTTTTGATAGGAACGATGAGAAAAATCAGGCATATACCGAAGCTACAAAAGTTTCCATTGTAAGACCGGGACCAAAAGCGGCACCAAATACGGCCCCCTCCCGGCCTCCCCCGGGGGGGGAGAAGTTTGAAAACTCAGACATGATTTCTTTTAATACAAACAAGATAGTAGGTGATGACATATTACCATATTTATTCAGCACTTCATAACTTTCTTTTAATTGCCCGTTGGAAAAATGAAGCGATTTGTGAATGGCTTCTAATATTCTTTTACCACCGGGATGGATGCACCAGTTGGAAATATCTTTTTGTTGTACACCTGCCTTTTGTAAAGATTTTTCAACCAGCAATTGAAAATCTTCTTCTATCAACTCCGGTATATAACCACTCAACGTCATCAAAAAGCCGGACGAGGATAATTCCCATGCCATATCTTTTTTTCCACGACTGATAATCTCGCTGTAAAAATCTTTTATCACTAAACCCTTTTGCTCAAAATCATCATTGGTAATCAATGCAGCGGCCGCCCCATCCCCAAACAACATACTGGAAGTAATATTATCCATAGTACCTTCTCTCTGGAAATGGAGGGTGCATAATTCGGTGCACACTATAAGCACCTTCGAATTTTTCTCGCTGTTACAAATACTACCGGCCATTTTCATAGCATGAATTGCTGCATAGCAACCCATAAAATTTACAGAAGTGCGGTAAATATTTTTAGGAAGGTCCATTAAATCCATCACCTGCAGATCCAAACCCGGTGCACTCATACCGGTACAGCTTACAGTGATCAGGTGTGTTATTTCCTGGGGATGGATTTTATGCTCAATACAAGAACGTATGGCATCTACACTTAACGGGGCGGCATATTTATTAAACCAAATCATCCGCTTTTCCAATGAAGGGAATGGCTCTAAGTTTTCACTTTGCGGATAAAATTTCCAGTCATTCAGGCAACGGCTGTAATCAGGCACTACAGAATACCTGTTGTCAATTCCACTTTGATGATATAAAAATTTCAACTTTCTTTTTCCCACATCATCCATGGCATACACCTGCTGCATGAAGTGTAAAATATCTTCCTGCCGGTGTTTGTATTTTGGGACAGCTGTACCAATTGAAATTATTTTAGCCATGATGATTTAAAATTAATATGGTGATAAATCCCAGGTTAGTACAAACAGAAGCAAGCAAATTCATACGCATGGTGTTTTTGAAATTGGCTTCCCCTGTGTTTTTCCAAACTTTACCTGCCCAAATAAAGAAATATACGAGAATCGGTAAAAGAAAGATTTGCAGAACCAGGAATTGCGTTGTTTGAAAGGAAGTAAAGAACAGGTAAGCCAGCATAGCTACTGCCAATGTATATATAAAAGCAGTAAAAATAAAAGTGCCCCGGTAACCGAGTATGGAACTGATTGTTTTTACACCATCTTTCTTGTCTGCTTCATGCTGGTAAATTTGAGTAAGAGGGTAGAACCCACCGATTAACAAACTGGCAGCAATCATGGCTTCCAAACTTGTATCAACTGATTTATCGGGATAACTGCTTCCGTAATGAACCATAAAGTAAGTTACACCACCCTGGAAGATCACCACCGTCAAGTAGCCGACAACAGGATATTTTTTTAAACGAATGCCGCGGTAACTATAAGCCCTGGAGGCAAGAATATATAATATGATGCAGATGAAAAACCAGCCATTAATGAAGTAACTCAGCACAACAGCCATTATATCCATTACAACAGTTGTAATGAATAATTGTTTGGTGGGCTGCATTGGATTTGCCAAACCGCCTATGGGTGTTTCATCCCTGTCCATGTAAGAATTATAACCATTGCTTGCAGGATAGACTAATAAATGAAGTATAAAAAAAATCAGGATGGCTTTTAACCAGTTAATATCAGGCACCTGGCTTAATGCAAACCAATAAACAGGCATTAAGAAAACAGAAAAATGAAAACGTAATAATTGAAACGTTGATCTTTGAAGCACCCGGCACATTTTGATTTGTGAAATTTAAAACTAAGGTATTATCTGTTATTCATGTGTTATTTATAAAACAGAAAGTCCCGCCAAAAGCGGGACTCACACATCTGTACAGGTGCTAAATTATTTTTTCTCCAGTTTTACAGTATCAACAACGGTTGTTTGACCGAGTGTTACTATTACGCTTCTGGATGCATTTTTATGAATGGTGTCGTTAGGTACATATGAGAATGTATAAGTGCCAGCGGCAATATCTCTTACCCAGTATTTACCGGTTGTATCAGTTGCAGTTGATGCAACAGTATCTGCTCCGTTAATAGCATAAACGAAAGTTTGTACAGAATCAGGTGCTACCACACCTTTTACATTGCCACCAGATGGTGCAAAGGAAATGATACGAAGCACAGGTTTTAAAATGTACTTACCGCTATTGCCAGCTTTTACAATTGACTTACCAGCATCAAAGTCTAAGATCAGGCGGTATAAAACACCGCCGGTAACATCCTGGTGAATCTGAACTTTTAATCCTGATTGTTGTGCACTGGGTGTAGTCAGACTAATCTTCTCTCCACTATTAGTGATGATATAATTATTATCGCCCAGCACTAAACGAATTTGTGAAATAGAACCCACTGGTATTTCTGCATCTGCTAAAATGGTGTCTTTACCATTGGTCAGATCCAGTAAATTATATACGCCGGGATGAGCGCCGCCAACCGTTATTTCACTGGTATCACTCATTTTTATTTTTACTTCCCTGATGTCTACCCACACTTCTTTTACATCGGCCGGGCCATCGGTTAAACTAACCTGCAATCTTGGTTTGCTGCTGGTGCTGCTGCTGCCCGAATTTTTCTGGCAACTAAAAATCAAAACACTCATAGCTACAAGTGCAAAAGCCGGAACGAGCTTGTTTAAATTGAGTTTCATACGGTTTTTTTATAATAATTGAGTTATAAAATAATAGTGACGATATATGGTTTTCAAACATCGTTCCAAAAAAATACAATGTGGATAAGTGGGAGGTTTTTGAAAGGATAGTACAAAAATAATACTGAACAGTTGCACCTGCAATAGGAAGAATACGATAAAATATCCGCTAATAAGAATAAAAAATCCCGTTTTATATAAAAACAGGATTTAATACATTATGATCTTTTAATTTATGGAACCAATTGTTTCAATTACACCAGCATGGTAACGGGGTTCTCAATGAATTTCTTCAGTGTTTGTAAAAAGGCAGCACCTACTGCTCCATCCACACTTCTGTGATCACAACTAAGCGTAACCTTCATTACATTTTTTACGGCAAAACTTCCATCAATCCTGCGATACACTTCTTCTTTAATTCTGCCTACAGCAAGAATGCAGCTATCCGGCGGATTGATGATGGCTGTAAATTCATCAATATCCATCATACCTAAATTAGAAATAGTGAATGTGTTGCCACTAAATTCATTTGGTTGCAACTTTTTATCTTTTGCCTTACCGTATAATGTTTTAGCATCTGCGGCGATCTGGCTTAATGATTTTTGATCGGCAAAACGTATTACCGGTACAATCAATCCATCTTCTACAGCCACGGCACTTCCAATATGTACATGATGCCATTGACGTATATGTTCACCCATCCAGCTACTATTAACAGCAGGATGTTTTTTTAACGCCATCGCACTGGCCTTTATCATCATATCCTGGAAAGAAATTTTAACCGGGCTTACTTCATTCATTTGTGTACGTGCAGCCATTGCATTATCCATTTCTAATTCCATAGTGAGGTAGAAATGCGGGGCTGTAAACAAACTCTCACCCAGGCGGCGGGCAATGGTTTTACGCATTGATGAATTGGGAATATCAGTATAACCTTCTTCAGCACTTAACGGAGCAAATGCCGGCACCGTTGCTGCTGGCTTAGCGGCAGGAGCCGCACTGGCTGCAACAGCAGGGGCTACAGATGGCGTATATGTATCCACGTCTTTTTTAATGATTCTTCCACCATCACCACTTCCCTGTACACTGTGCAGATCAATACCTTTTTCCTGGGCTAATTTTTTTGCTAAAGGGGAGGCTTTAATCCTTCCGTTGCCTGAACCCACTTCTGTTGCTGCGGGAACTGCGGCTGTAACAGCTGGTGCAGTACTTGCAGCAACATTGCTGCTGGTTACCGGAGCAGCAGGATTATTTAAGGAGCCTAATAATGCACTCACATCTGTTCCTTCTTTACCCACAATAGCAATGATGTCATTTACTTTAGCAGCCTGGCCTTCTTTAACACCTACATAGAGTAAAGTTCCATCTGCATAACCCATTACTTCCATGGTGGCTTTGTCGGTTTCTACATCGGCGAGGTTGTCATCACTTTTTACTTTGTCGCCTACTTTTTTATTCCAGGCTACGATCTTTCCTTCTGTCATGGTATCGCTCAGCAATGGCATGCGGATAACAGTTACACCTAATTGTTCAGGAGTAATAGTTGCAGCAGAGGCGGCAGCAACAGGAGCTGGTGCCTGAGTTTGAGCCGCCGGGGCCGGTGCAGCACCTAAATAAGTTTTATAATCTTCGCCGGCTTTACCCACAATAGCAATAATGTCGTTTACTTTGGCCGCCTGTCCTTCGGGAACACCCACGTAGAGCAGTGTACCATCAGCATAGCCTATTACCTCCATGGTAGCTTTATCGGTTTCTACTTCGGCGAGTACATCATCCCCTTTTACTTTATCGCCTACATTCTTGTTCCACTTTACAATTTTGCCTTCGGTCATGGTATCGCTCAGGAGCGGCATGCGAATCACTTCAGCCATAACAATGAGTTATAATTAAAATGTTTAATAAATAGTCTTAATCGAGTGCCGAAATTAAGGTAAAAACAGGAAATAAAGGGGGATTGTTGTGGCAGTAATTTGAAGGATATATTAGGAGAGTTGCTTCGCCGCACGCCCAATCAAAGTACCATTATGATACAATTGCAGGATATAATTACCCGGCTGTAGTTTTTCAGCCGATAAAGAAAGCCGTAAGCGTTTGTTCTCACCTTTTAAATAATCAAACCTCATTTTACGGGAATAAATTTTTTTTCCTTCCCTGGTAGTAAAAGTGCCGCTTTCCCAGGCAGAGGGTTGTAATACCTGCCCATCGGGTTGCGTTACTACTAAGTCAACTTCTGTATTGTTATACTCGTTGTAATTATTTTTTACCACAAAAGTGGCCACAAACTTTTCTGCCTCCTCTGCATCGGTTGTTTCTTCTTCTTTTTCATCGGCTATTTTTACAGCTGCCAGTTTAATATCACTGGCTGTAAAATTTAAATTAGCGGCATTGATAGCAGTATTGGTATTTTTTTCAGGAATGGGTTTGTTTTCTTCAGTTGTTACAACAGTAACTGGCTCATTCTTTTTTGTTTTAGTATTTAACTGTGTCAGTAAATCTTTCAGCCGTTTATTTTCATCTTCCACATCCTGGTTACGTTTACTCAGTTCTTCTACTTTCTTTTGCAGTTCACCGATCTTATTACTGGCTAATGAAAAATCAGCGTTGGTTGTACCTGTTTTTAATAGAGTAGTAATTTCTTTTCTGAGTTTATAAAATTCATTCAGCCGCACCTGCAGGTTACCGGCAATAGTATCCGTATTGTTCCAGATGGAATCGAGCCGGCTGTCCAGTTCAGTAATCGTAGCCTTGTAAATTTTTTGGAGTGAATCTCTCACCGTAGTGGTAACCGCCACCGCATCCTTTGCTGTAATGGGGATTACTTCATTATTATTTCCCTTAAAATAAAAACGGAAACCCAACCCAAATAAAATAACCAGGGAAAGAAAAAGCAGTCCTATCGGAAAAAGGAGCATTAATAATGACCGGGAATCTTTATTATTTTCTTCCATAGTGGGTTATACCGGAGAACTAATGTTTACTGAGTGCTTCCTGTTTGTTGATCGCCTCATCTACATAAGCAGATATCCAGCCTACCTGCCCGTTTTTCACCAAAAAGAATTCTTTCTTTTCATACAAACCTTCAAACTGGCGCATGATCTTTAGCAACAATCCTGTGCCTGCCATTAATGAACGCTGATCAAAAACGCCATTTACTTTTTTTACTTCCCGGGCAACTGCAACTTTATCCACTGCCTCGTCTTTAACAGAAGCAACTATTGAGGCATCTGTAAGCGAAGAATAATTTTTATAAATACGTTCGCTAAACTTCATCACATCATCGTAGGTAACGGGTACCACTGAATTATTGATCAGCTCTGGGGATATCAGGGTAGCAATGGCCCAGCTGATTCCACCACTGAGTGCGATATAATCACTCATGGGGTAGCCGCCACTTTCGTTTACCCGTAAAATAATTTCACTTTGTTCGGCGCCGGTTAAAGTGCGGGTTAACTGTCGGCTGTAATTCGTCAGCGATTTATCTTCTTCGCATCTTTTTTCAGTGGCGTTAGCCGTACTTTTTGTACCCCAGTTTAACTGGAACAATTTAAAATCTTTGGTATTGGTATTATAAAAATAACCACCCTTACTGTTACCACTTCCAATATCAATTAAAAAGGTAGCATACCTTCTTGATTCTGGCACAATACCCAAATGCGAAAGAATGGCTTCCTGGTTTACATCAATTACGGGAACAACACGGTTAGGATCTTTTATTTTTTCTTTAAACGCATCAATCAGCCGGGTTACCCAGGTGGTTTTATTTTCTTTTTCAGCCTGGCCTTTAATACCGCTGCTGATAACCACAAATATCCTGTTGGAAGGAACTTTGTAATCCACAACAGAAACAGAGTACAAGCTGAACATTCCCTCCAGTGTGGCCTTAAACGTTTCATCGGTAAAAGAAATAAAATCGGTATTTACAGAAGTGTCTTTTAAAATATTAAACGCACCGCTTTTTTTGGCATTTTGGCCAATTTCCAGCAGGCTGAGTTTTACACCTTTTGATCCAACATCAATACCGGCATAAACCAGCGAATTTTTGTATTTTAATTTTAAACTGTTTTGGGCAGGAACAAAATAACTGTTCAGTAAAAGGATACCGAACAAAAGAATACAATGCCTGTAGAAAACACGCCGCATAGGGTTAGTAATTTTCATCAAAAATACTAAAAAGGCCAGCCAGTATGGGGGTCGAATGGTGGTGTGAAAAAAATGTGACTAAAGAATTGGTATAAATAATTAATAATCCAGTTCCAGATTCAAGCGGTCTTTTAATTCTTTTACCAGCGGATATTGTTCTGCAATTTTAAAGAATTGCTCTTTGGTATTGAGTGGTTTTTCTTTGGGCTCAGTATCTTCTGCACTTTCGATCCATGTTAATTGATAGGTGAGGTTTTTATTACCGAAATGTTTTTGGAGATGATCAATTAACGTTGCTCTTTTTTGTTCGATGAATTTTAACTGGATATTACTGCTCACAATTATTTCAAAACAATTAGCATCGGCAATTTTTAAGGATGCCATTTTAAAATTAGTGGCTGCGGATGGGTCATTATTCTCTTCTAATTTTTTTATAAAGCTATTCCAGGCTTTATCTAACTCTTCTGTTGTTAAGGGAATACTGCTGTTGCCATTTACTTTATTATTTTTGGCCACCTGCTGGCGGATCTTTTCTAAGGTGTTGAGCCTGGTTTCTGGAGAATGGCTGGTTGCTGGTTGCTGGTTGCTGGTTGTTTGTGGTTGGCTCTTTATTTCAGATTTATCCTCTTTAACAACGGAAACAGGTTCTTCAATCGTTAACCTTGCTTCGCTGCCTTGTTTATTGTTTGTTATCTGCTGATTGTTGCCTGCTGTCATCTGTCCACTGTCATCTGTCAACTTACTTTTCAGCTTAACGGGTGGTATAGTACGAAATGCTAAGGGTTTTACACTCTCAACTAGTTTTTTTTTACCGGCTTCAGTATCGCCGGTGAGTTGCAGTGCCTGTACCAGGTAAGTAAGTTTAATCAATGCTAATTCAACATGAAGGCGTTTATTGCGGGCAGCTTTATAATTGATCTCCGCTTCATTCAACACATTCAACGCACTAATGAGCCAGGAAGCTGGAACTTTTTTAGCAGCTGCTATATATTTTTCTTTAAAACTTTCTACTGCTTCTAATAACACAGCTGCTCTTTCATCTTTGCACACTAAAAGATTGCGGATGAATTCTGCAAAACCATTCAGCACCATGTCCCCTTCAAATCCTTTGCGGTTAATATCATCAAACAAAAGCATGGAAGCGGCAAGGTCCTGTTGTTGCGTATAGTCTAATAGTTTGAAATAGTAATCCGCATCTAAAATATTTAAATGCTCTAAGGTATTTTGATAGGTTACTTCACTGTTGGTAAAGCTTACAATTTTGTCAAGGATACTTAATGCATCCCTCATGCAACCTTCACTCTTTTGTGCAATTACCTGCAGTGCTGCTTTATCTGATTTGATTTCTTCTTTCTGACAGATTTCTTCCAAATGTTCAACCGTATCATTTAAGGTGATGCGTTTGAAATCAAAAATCTGGCAACGACTTAAAATCGTTGGCAGGATTTTGTGTTTCTCCGTGGTGGCTAAAATAAAAATGGCATAGGGTGGTGGTTCTTCTAATGTTTTTAAAAAAGCATTGAAGGCCGAAGAACTGAGCATGTGTACCTCGTCGATAATATATACTTTGTATTTACCCGCCTGTGGAGCAAAGCGAACCTGCTCGGTTAATGTACGTATATCATCTACTGAGTTATTACTCGCCGCATCTAATTCATGAATGTTGAGGGAAGTTCCTTCATTGAACGATTTACAGGAGTTACATTTATTACAGGCCTCTCCATCTTTCTGTATGTTTTCGCAATTGATGCTTTTGGCTAAAATACGGGCACAGGTTGTTTTACCCACACCACGGGGACCGCAAAATAAAAAAGCATGTGCTAACTGATTATTGCGGATGGCATTTTTTAATGTAGTAGTAATATGCGCCTGCCCCACAACCGTATCAAAAGTTTGTGGGCGATACTTTCTTGCTGAAACGATGAATTTATCCATAAGCCCCCAACCCCTAAAGGGGAGTAAATAATTTTTATAGAACCTGCAATTTAGGGAAAGATGGTGAAGTAAAACAGACCCGGTTTTTGTGAAAAATTACCAGTTTGTGGTATTGTTTAATTCCAGGCATTGTGTTTACTTTGAAACCGACAGTCTTATCAATTATTATTCAAAGCCAACCAACCATGAGAAAAATAATCTCCGTGACAGGCTTTGTCAGTTTTATTCTGCTCGTACTTTTATTAAGTAATTCCTGTAAAAAAATCAGTGACAAAACACCGGAAAAACCACCGGTTAGTTCAGAAAGGAATGAAGACCTCTTTTTAAAGATTCCGGAAAATGCCAGCCCTCAATTAACAGATCTGATTAATGAAATTAAAAGAATCGATGACAAACATCATTTCCTCAACGAATTTGCAAAAAACAATGGCTTGCCTTTATGGAACAAGGTTATTGCGAACGTACCCATAACAAAAGTTTCTACTCCCGTCATCCCAACTGGAAGAATAGCAGGGTCCGGTAATGAAAATGGCTGCAAATGCCAGATATCCCTTTCATATGCAAGATATTTTAAATGGTGTGCCATTAACGACGGCCCAACATCTTGGAAGTCATCCAAATTATACAAGTCGAGTTACTGCTGAATTAGACAAAATAGTTGATAGATTAAACAAAAATGGCAGCTTTACACCAGAAAATGCTTACCATGAAATTGTAGATTTAACAAACAGAATAAAACAAGCAATAATTAATAACCCAAACACTCCTATTGATCAAATAATTTTTTAGCATGAAATATTTCAGAATTTACGAATCAACAAATTTAAAAGAGATCGGGGCATATCCACAGGCAACTTCGCAGGTGGTATTTGATTTAAAAACGCTAACAAAGCCACATATAAATACTTTTGATCCTTTTAAAAGGCTTCCTGATGATTTCTTTTTTCCTGTGCAATTGATGACAAAGAAATCTAAGCTGACAGATCTAATCTCATTTGCAACAAATACAAGCTATGGGTTATTTATTTCAAAAAAACTTTCAGAAATAATCAAACCACATGTTAAGGATAATGCTCAAACGTTCCCGGTACAAGTTTTAAAAAACGATGTTTTAATTGACTATGTGCTATTGCATTTTCATCATTTCAGTTTCGAAAATATTGATTACGCTCATACAGAAATTTGGAAAATGAAAAATACATGGGAGAAGGCTGAGCCTTTAAAAATTCAGGGTGAACAAGAGCTTTTAAAAGCCTTTGATTCATATACATATCCTGAAGGAGTAGAGATTGAACAACTAAGTTTTAAAGAAGATTTGAATGTTCATTGTTTTTCACTATTTTATCTTTTTTGCGGTAGGGGATATTTTGTTTCTGAATATTTAAGGGAGAAGATTGAAACTGCTGGTTGTACAGGGATACGTTTTTTGGAAGTTAATGAAAGACTTTGATTCGAATAGTTATACTATGCAGGCAAATTTTATTGACGATGCGGCTTTCAAAAGCCACATCATCAATTTCCAAGTAATTATCAAGTAACTAAAATCGTGACCAATGGATGATAATCCAATTGTAGTATGGTATACAAAAGACCAATGGTTATGTGATTTCCTTGTTTCTGTTGATCAAAAGAACTTGTCTGATGAGGATGCAGCAAGAGAAGCATTTTATAAAGTAGCAGAACATTATAAATTGCCAAAATTTCCATGGGATAAACAAAACAGCGACAATGAAGAAGAAAAAATAAGCGTATTTGAAGAAATGGCTATTGCGAAATTTATTTTCCCGGAAGATGAGTTAAAAGGGATTGTAATGTTAGCGCTTTATAATGTTTACACCAACGAATTTATTCCGATCGATGATGCTGCGGCTATATACTACGGAGATCATGACCATATCCCGGATCAGTATATGGCTTACTATTTTGGTAAAGATGTTAATGCAACGCTTCGTTTTGAAATTAGAAATTCATCTTGGGTAGAAGCTGGAGCCACGTTTGTAAGTAAGATAATTAAATGTTAGTATAATGAATGTTTTATTTGTTTTTTTAAAAGCAAAGGAACTTCTACTACGGTATCTAAATTGTTTATTCAAAATTTGTTTAAAAAACCGCAGTTTATGCGTAAAATATTCAGAGATGATATGGCTGTAGTTTTTAAACAATCTATGAATTTCAATATATCAGATAAATTTATTGATGCACTTGATTCTGTGTTAACCAGCACCTTTGAAAAAGAATTAGGCGCTATACAACAACGGGAAATTTTAGGTAGATTAGACCCCGGATCGTATATGGCAGATACCGGGAAAAACAGGTATATTGTAATTTGCGGTTGCGATATAAAATTCCTTCGCCAGAAATTCCAGATTTGCTGGCAAGTAAAATCAGGTAAACTATTTACATTGGAATCAGATGATTTTGAACAAGAAGATTTAGATTTTGAAATTTCTGGCATAAACTGGCAAAGGGTAAAAAAAGCATGGAATCGGGTGTTTTTAGCTGATGTGTTATTAAAAGAAAACAAGAACAGGGTTATTCCTCAGTTTTTCAGCTATGGTTATGCAAAACTATTTTTATCGTATTACGATATTGAGCTTACTGATGCTTTTATTAATTGCGCCAATATTCAATTAACAAAATTGCTTGAAAGCTCTACCGGCCTGGAAGTAAGGAGCCATGACATTTGGCTGGAGTTTTCGTCAGAAATAAAATTAGATTATCAATACAAAAAAAATTCTTATTTATCGGGGGGCAAGATTTTTTTTAAACATGGCCAATACCCTGTTAAAATTTTATGGCAATCAAAATCAGGGCTTATTTATAAACTGGCGGATGAAAATATTGACTGTAATGATATTGAATTTTCGTTTGAAAATTTAGATGCTGAGATGTGCAGAAGTTATGTGTATCCTGAATGGTCATTGATACGACCAGCTATGGTTGAGGATACAATCCGTTCATTTATGAATGAGGGAACAACTGTGTCCAAATCCTTTTTAGCTTGTGCTGACAAACAATTGTATCCCCTATTCGAAAATAAGACAGGCATTAAAATAGACCAGCATATTCTTTTACTTTCGGGAGGTAGAGTAAATCCTTACTCATTTGAAAACGGGATTTCAAAACTTAAAACAAGTCTCTTTGTTAACCATAACTGGAATAACATTACCATAGCCTGGCAATCCAAATCTGGAAAACTATATAAGCCAGACGCTGAAAATATTGATTGTAACGATATTGAGTTTTGTTTTGAAGGCTTTGATACTGCACTTTACTATATTCAATACTATCCCAAAATTAAAGAACCGCTTAAGCTAAAAAATCTGGGATTTGAATTATCTGTTTTACGAATTAGCCTGAACAGCACTTTTACCTTACACTTAAAAAAAGAGCAATCAGATGCAAAACAAAATATAATTGAATCTATAAATAGCTTCATTAATGATTACAACAAAAAATCTGAAAAGAAAAACAGGCAACACGGTGTTGTACACAACTGTTATTTTACCATTGATAATAACAATATTTTCTGTTCAATTGACCTGGGATCAACAGGCATGCATTTTATAAAACAATTGCTCCGATATTTATCAAAATTAAATTCGTTTCAAAAAGTGGAAATCGGCTAATTATGTGCCTAATTAATTCTGTTAAATGAATTGCCTGATGTTACTTTAAATTACAAGTCTGTTTTATGTTCTTATATCTTTATAAAACAGGGTGCCTTTTAAACTCCTTCGTCCGGTCAAACAAATACCGGTAAGTAGCCAGGTTCCTGCTTTGTACAGCCCCCAGGTTTTTAGAAATGTTGAGCATCTTGGGATTAAAATCTCCCTGCCATTGTAATTCTAATTCTTCATACTGCCGTTTGGGCTGAATAATATTGGCCGCTTCAACAATCATAAAATAATCAACCCCGGTGCCCTGGAATTCCGGTACCACGCCAAATACAATACCGGTGAATTTTTTACAAACTTTCCGGTAACGGAGCCATAAAAATTTAAGCTTGCTGAAAAAATTAAATTGGCCATCAAGGTATTTAAAGACCTGGTTTAAATCCGGCAGGTTGATCCACATGGCAACAGGTTCCTCTTTATAATAGGCAAACCAAATAATGCTTTCATCCATTACCGGTTTCATGGCTTTAAAAATTTTCAAAGCCATTTCGTAACTCATTTCTTTATTTCCCTCATGGCCGGCCCATGCTTTATTATAAACCTGGCAAAAATCATTGGCAAATTTTTCAAGTTTATTCTTTTTAATATGCAGCGCTTTAAAATTACTATCAGCTGCAAATTTTTTATGCTGTTCATAAAATTTAGGTTGTAATACTGTGTCTATACTTAAATGCCAGCATATTTGATTGTAGAAAACTTTAAAGCCATAATTTTCAAACAGGGTTTTATAATATGGCGGGTTATAATTCATCAGGTATATAGGCGGTTTAAAGCCTTCGGTAACCAGTCCCCACCATCTGTCTCTTTCGCCGAAATTGATAGGGCCATCCATTGCCTGCATTCCTTTTTGAAATAACCAGTGTTTGGCTACATCCAATAACATATCAGCTGCCTGCTGATCATTAATACATTCAAAAAAACCAATACCCCCTATGGGTATTTCATCTCCTTTGTTTTTATATTTTTTTTGAACAAAAGCAGCAATACGTCCGGTTAAATTTCCTGCATCATCTTTTAATATCCAGCGAACCACTTCTCCGGTGCGGAAGGCCTTATTCTTTTTTGGATTGAATACATCATTAATATCTTTATCCAGCGGACGTATCCAGTTAGGGTCGTTTTTATATAAGTTGAGGGCAACCTGTAAAAACATTTTTTCCAGCGAGGGATCAATAACCTGTATCAGTTCCATATATGGTAGTTGTAAAAATAGATGATTGAAGATAAAAGCAATTACTTTAAATTGACGTTTAAAATTTATTAACCAATGAGCAAATATATCCTTGCACTCGACCAGGGTACTACCAGCAGCAGAGCTATTGTTTTTGATAAAACAGGTTCGGTAATGGCAGTTGCACAAAAAGAGTTTGAGCAAATTTTTCCCAAACCGGGATGGGTAGAACATGATGCTAACGAAATATGGAGTACGCAACTTGGCGTGGCGGCAGAAGCCATTACCAAAGCAGGATTGTCAACAGCGGATATTGCTGCTATTGGGATTACCAACCAACGGGAAACAACAGTGGTGTGGGATAGAAATACCGGTCAGCCCATTTACAATGCCATTGTTTGGCAGGATAGAAGAACGGCTGCCTTTTGTGATCAGTTAAGAGGTCAGGGTTTGGATAAAACGATCCAGGAAAAAACAGGATTGGTAGCAGATGCTTACTTCAGTGCTACTAAAATAAAATGGATTTTAGATAATGTGGAAGGGGCCAGAGCTAAAGCCAATAAAGGTGAATTAGCATTTGGCACCATTGATACGTGGTTATTGTGGAATCTTACCAAAGGAAAAGTACATGCCACTGATGTAAGCAATGCGTCCCGCACCATGTTGTTTAATATTCATACGCTTCAATGGGACGGTGCACTGGAAAATATTTTCAACATTCCCGGTAATATGTTACCTCAGGTTCGCAGCAGCAGCGAAGTATATGGGGATACACAAAATATTTTAACGGCGAATAATATTCCTATTGCAGGAATTGCCGGTGATCAGCAATCAGCTTTATTTGGTCAGTTATGTACTCAACCCGGAATGGTGAAGAATACATACGGTACCGGTTGTTTTATGCTGATGAATACCGGTGAAAAAGCAATACCATCCACTAATAATTTATTAACTACGGTGGCGTGGAAAATAAATGGCATTACGCATTATGCCCTGGAAGGAAGTGTATTTATTGCAGGAGCTGTAGTACAGTGGCTGCGGGATGGATTGGGAATTATCAAACATTCATCCGATGTGGAAGAACTGGCTGGTAAAGTAAAAGATAATGGCGGCGTATATGTTGTTCCTGCTTTTACGGGATTAGGAGCACCTTACTGGAACCAGGATGCAAGAGGAACGATTGTTGGCTTAACAAGAGGAAGTAATGCATCGCATATTGCAAGGGCAGCGTTGGAAAGTATTTGCTTTCAAACCATGGATGTTTTAAAAGCAATGGAAAAAGATTCAGGAATTTCTATTAAAGAATTAAGAGTGGATGGCGGCGCCACTGCTAATAATTTATTAATGCAGTTTCAAAGTGATATTTTAAATACCAAAGTGCTTCGTCCAAAAGTAACGGAGACCACTGCATTAGGTACTGCGTATTTAGCGGGATTGGCTGTTGGTTACTGGAAAAGTATTGAAGACATACAGGAACAATGGCAAATTGATAAAAATTTCGCTCCTGAAATGAGTGATGAAGATAGAGATGATTTAAGTGAAGGGTGGAAGAAAGCTGTTGATACTACGGTGGCTTGGACTAGAGTGTGATGACAGTTGACAGCAAACAGATGACAGATGAGAGTTGGGAGTTGACAGTTCGCAGTGAGCACTTATTATTTATAAATTATTATTGATTTTCACTATTCACAATTGACCATTCACTATTGACGATACAAGATGAAGAGAAATGAAATGCTGCAACGGTTAGAAAAACCTGCCGAATGGGATATCATAATTATTGGCGGAGGAGCAACTGGCCTGGGTGCGGCAGTGGATGCTGCTTCAAGAGGATACAAAATATTATTACTGGAACAGTATGATTTTGCTAAAGGCACATCCAGCCGCTCAACAAAATTAGTACATGGCGGTGTACGCTATTTAGCACAGGGGAATATCAAACTGGTAAAAGAAGCATTAAGGGAACGGGGGATCTTATTAAGAAATGCTCCGCATATTACCAATAATGTTGCTTTTGTTATGCCTTCCTATCACTGGTGGGAAAAATATTATTATGGTTTTGGCTTAAAGATTTATGACTTGCTTGCCGGTAAATTGGGTTTAGGAAAAACAGAGATGCTTTCAAAAAAAGCCACTATTAAATATCTGCCCACCATTAACCCAAAAGGAATGAGTGGAGGAGTTGTTTATCATGATGGCCAGTTTGATGATGCAAGATTAGCTATTAATTTGGCACAAACAGCAGTGGAGCAGGGTGCAACTGTTATTAATTATTGCAAAGTTGTGGGTTTAAGAAAAGGGATTAAAAAAATTAATGGAGTGTTTGTACAGGATGTACTGAACGGAAAAGAATATGAATTAAAATGCAAAGTAGTAATCAATGCTACCGGTGTTTTTACAGATGATATTATTAAGATGGATGATAAAGAGCGGCAGGAATTAGTTTCACCATCACAAGGCATACATTTGGTAGTGGATAAAAAGTTTTTTCCGGGCGAAAGATCACTGATGATCCCTAAAACAGATGACGGCAGAGTATTGTTTGCTGTTCCCTGGCATGATAAAGTGGTACTCGGTACAACGGATACACCTGTTGAAGAACATTCCCTGGAGCCTGTTGCTTTTGAAGATGAAATTGAATTTATACTGTCACACGTCAACCGGTATTTAAATGTTGATATACAAAGACGGGATGTAAAAAGTGTTTTTGCAGGATTGCGTCCGCTGGTGCATATGAAAGGACAAAAGAATACTGCTTTATTAAACCGTGATCATACCATTGTTGTTTCTGTTAGCGGGTTGGTGAGTATTACCGGCGGGAAATGGACCACTTACCGTAAAATGGCAAAAGATGTGGTGAACAATGCAGCTTTTGTTGCCAAACTTCCAAAGAAAGAATGTATAACAGATGAATTAAAGATCCATGGATATACAGACATAATTAATAGTAATGACCCGCTTCATTACTATGGAAGTGATGCAGCGAAAATAAAAGAATTGCAGAATGAAATCCGGTTATTAAAAGAACCCATTGCTGAAGGGTTACCTTATACAAAAGCAGAAATAATCTGGGCTATACGGCATGAAATGGCAATGACTGTGGAAGATGTGCTGGCAAGAAGAACACGATTGTTGTTTTTAGATGCTAAAGCAGCTGAAATATCAGCTCCATTGGTTGCAAAACTGATGGCAGAAGAAATGAACAAGGATGAAGACTGGCAGCAAGAACAGATACGAAGATTTAATGAAGTAGTAGATAATTATATTTTAGAAGATTGAGAACTGTAGTTGATGAATCGCTATCGGAAAATAAATTTTATTATCTTCAATCGCTATATTTATTTATTCAGTTACTGGTTATCAGCACAAGCAATCAGTAACGATCAACCAAAAAAGATTGCTTATGTCTCCTTTTTTAGCCGAATTCACGGGCACAGCATTATTAATTATTTTAGGCGATGGTGTTGTAGCCAATGTGGTTCTGAATAAAACAAAAGGCAACAACAGCGGCTGGATTGTAATTACATTCGGTTGGGCCATTGCTGTATTCGTTGGGGTATATTCCAGCGCAGCAGCAAGCGGAGCACATTTAAATCCAGCTGTTACGATTGGTTTAGCATCTATTGGAAAATTTGAATGGGCCAGTGTCCCCTTATACATTGGTGGCCAAATGCTGGGAGCTATGGCAGGTGCATTACTTGTATGGGTTGCTTATCGTCAGCACTTTGCTGAAACGGATGATGCCAATGCCAAGCTGGCTGTTTTTTGTACAGGACCTGCAATAAGAAGCGGTATTAATAATTTGCTAACAGAGATCATTGGCAGTTTTGTTTTAGTATTTGGCGTGTTATTTATTTCTAAACCGCATGATACTTTAGGAGCATTAGATGCATTGCCGGTAGCCTTATTAGTATTAGGTATAGGAATAAGCTTAGGTGGGCCAACCGGCTATGCCATAAACCCGGCAAGAGATTTGGGCCCCCGTATCATGCATTTTATATTACCCATCAGCGGAAAAAGAGATAGTGACTGGAGTTATAGCTGGATACCGGTTGTTGGGCCAGTAATTGGCGGGGTGGTGGCAGCTTTACTTTGGAATCTGATGCAATAAAAAATCATCTTTTATTTGTATTTAAATAATACAAATGCTCAACGCAACAGCCGGTGCAGCAGGTCTTCCAAAGTCGGTAACAACTTCCTTTTAAATATTTAAAAAATAGCCATTTTCTAATTGGCAGATAATCCCCGCTCCCTTACCTTTGCGGCCGGAAAAGAATCCTCACTTTAATAAAGATTGATATATGGCCAATACTGGTAAAATCAAACAAATCATCGGTGCGGTAATTGACGTACAGTTTGATGGTAAACTCCCTGAAATTTATAATGCCCTGGAACTTAAACGTGAAAATGGCGACAAGCTGGTACTGGAAGTACAGCAGCACCTGGGTGAAGATAGCGTTCGTACCATTGCTATGGATGGTACAGATGGTCTGGTGCGTGGAATGGAAGTAGTAGATACCGGAATTCCTATTGCCATGCCGATTGGCGAAAATATTAATGGTCGCCTCTTTAATGTTACTGGTGATGCTATTGATGGATTACCTCAGGTTAGTAAGGTTAATGCCCGCCCAATACATGCAAAACCCCCTGCCTTTGAACATTTAAGTACTGCTAACGAAATATTGTTTACCGGTATTAAGGTTATTGATTTAATTGAACCTTATGCAAAAGGAGGTAAAATTGGGTTGTTTGGCGGTGCCGGTGTGGGTAAAACAGTATTGATCCAGGAATTAATCAACAATATCGCAAAAGGTTATGGTGGTTTGTCCGTGTTTGCCGGTGTGGGTGAACGTACCCGTGAAGGAAACGATTTATTGCGTGAAATGATTGAAGCTGGCATTATGAAATATGGTGATGCCTTTAAGCATAGCATGGAAGAAGGAGGATGGGATTTGAGTAAAGTGGATATGGAAGGTTTGAAAGAGTCAAAAGCAACATTTGTGTTCGGTCAGATGAACGAACCTCCCGGAGCCCGTGCCCGTGTTGCCTTAAGTGGATTAACTGTTGCGGAATATTTCCGTGATGGTGATGGTACTGGTCGTGGTAAAGACATTCTTTTCTTTGTTGATAATATTTTCCGTTTCACACAAGCTGGTTCTGAAGTATCTGCATTGTTGGGTCGTATGCCATCAGCGGTGGGTTACCAACCAACACTGGCTACTGAAATGGGATTGATGCAGGAACGCATCACATCAACCAAAAATGGTTCCATTACTTCTGTTCAGGCGGTGTATGTGCCTGCGGATGATTTGACAGACCCTGCCCCGGCTACTACATTTGCGCACCTGGATGCTACTACGGTATTAAGCCGTAAGATCGCTGACTTAGGTATTTATCCAGCAGTGGATCCATTAGATTCTACTTCAAGAATCCTTACTCCGCAAATTGTGGGTAACGAACATTACGATTGTGCCAACCGTGTTAAATTAATTTTGCAGCGTTATAAAGAGTTACAGGATATCATCGCCATCCTTGGTATGGATGAATTGAGTGAAGATGATAAAATGACTGTTGCACGGGCAAGAAAAGTACAACGTTTCCTATCTCAGCCATTCCACGTAGCCGAACAGTTTACCGGATTAAAAGGAGTATTTGTAAGCATTGAGGATACGATCCGTGGTTTCAACGCTATTATGGATGGTGAAGTGGATGAATACCCTGAAGCAGCATTCAATCTTGTGGGAACACTGGAAGATGCCATTGAAAAAGGTAAAAAAATGCTTGCTGCGGCGCAGGGGTAATTCGATAATTAGCCAATTTAAAAAGTAATTTCATTGGCTAATTGGCAAATTGACACATCATCAAATTGGTTTATGACATTAGAAATATTAACTCCGGAACGTAAAATTTTCAGCGGCGAAGTATATGGTGTACAACTGCCGGGAATAAGTGGTTCTTTTGAAGTACTGGATAAACATGCTCCTTTGGTAAGTGCATTAGGTAAAGGTCAGCTGAAAATTTTAAAAGATAAAATCAGCACATCCTTGTACACTATCCAGAGTGGGTTTATTGAAGTACTAAATAATAAAGCAACCGTACTGGTAGAGGGTGCAAAAGAAATAGAATGATTTTTTAATGGACTAATTGCTTATAGGGTTCCGCTGAAAAGCGGGACTTTTTTTATGACTGGGGTTTTAGTTGAATAACAGACCATGCTGTAAACGGCAACAAGGGGATTAATAGTAAACTCCACATGGAATGCGTAAATATAAATGCAAACAGTGCCAGTAATAAAAGATAAAAAGGATAGGAAAGAAATAATACACCTGCCAAAATAGAATCGTAATGACCAGTATTAAAAGCTCTGTATTTAACAATAGTTTTCGCAGGAAAAAATAATGGCAGGTGCAGTATAAAGCCAATCAATGCAGGAATTGCTAAAATAATTTTCTTAACTGGTGAAACAGGTGTAAAGAATGTTTGATGTACTTTTTTTGTATCTGAAGGCTCAATATGAATTACTGCTTTTTGTAACGCTTCCTGTAATAGTTGATTGAACAAAACCAGGTTTTTGCCATCGCTGTTATTAAAATCAAAGTTTTCCTTTTTGATATCCTTTCCAAAATTCAGTATGATGTTTTTACCGAACGAATCAAAACTGTCGTAATTAATTCCAACCGGTAATACGGTGAGGGGGATGTTTTCATTCCAGTTATCGAATGCCATTCTTGCTGTACCTTTTCTTAAGGGCCGTAACTTCCACTCATTCACACAAAGTGCTTCGCTGAAAATAAGGACTATTCCCTTTTCTTTAAAAATTTCTTTACATATTTTAAATGTTGTGTAGTTAAGAGGAACTAATTCTTTTCCTTCTCTTTCTCTGTACACCGGATGGATTTTTAACAGGTATAATAATTTTGCATGCCATTTTTTTCTGAAGGCGTCGCCCCTTGCCAGGGAGTGAACCGGGTAATCAAATAAAATAGCCAGTATTAATCCGTCTAAAAAGGAATTGGGATGGTTGCATGCCAGCAATAATGGACCGTTGCATTTTATTTTTTCCGGGTCATTAATTTTTATATTCCTGCAGGCGATTTTTAAATAAATTCTTGCAAGTGGTTTCAGTAACTGGTAAATCAAAGAAGATGGGTTTATTTTTAAGACTAAGATAACATAACCAAAACGATTGAAATTAGTTTAATTGAGGGTCTGTTGGATAATTGATTAATTGTGCATAGTCTCCTCCTAATTCAATTAAACAATCCTTCCAGATGTCAGAATGATTTTTATGAAAAACCAGTTTTGGTTTTGCTGCTACGGTTAACCAGCTGTTTTCTTTCATTTCATCCTCTAACTGACCATTGCTCCAGCCACTATAGCCTATAAAAAAACGGATTTTATTTGGATTAAGTTCTCCTTTTTGAAGTAAAGTAACAAGTGTTTCGTAATCACCACCCCAGTAAATGTCTTTACTAACTTCCAGGCCCCCGGGTATCAGGTCTGGCAGCTGATGCAGGAAATGCAATGTGTCTTGCTGAACAGGCCCGCCATAGAAAACCGGTATTTCTATTTTTGGCAAATCGGGCACCAATTGGTCCAAAGTAACACTATAGTTTTTGTTTAATACAAATCCAAAGCTGCCTTCGTCCTGGTGTTCGCAAAGAAAAACCACGGTACGCATAAAATTCGGGTCTTTTAAAAAAGGCTCGGCAATTAATAATATACCAGCTTTGAGGTCTATCATATATTCAAGTTAGTATTTCTGTAAGAACTGTACAAAAACCGGGTAAGAATATTTTTTAAATGAGATATTGTTTCATAACTGGCTGTTAAAATCTATGCGTATTTTCATAAATGGAATAACCTTAGGAAGTTCCATTTATTTTTGTAAACGATGAAGAAAATATTCCCTGTTATCATTGGGTTGATCACACTTTCATTAATGGGCATCATTTATATCCAGGTTTCGTGGATACAAAACATGGCTGTTATAAAAAAAGAACAGCTCAATGATAAAATCACCATGTTAATGGATGAAGTTGGACAGGAACTGGTTAACCAGAGAACTTCCGCACCGGGAACAAATACTATTGTTCCGGGTTTAAGATTGCCCACTGAAATATATGATTTGCGTAAACAATATTCTGTGGCTAACAGGTTTACTGAATTTGAAATAAAAGAGAAACTGCAAAACGGGTTTAAAAATAAAGGATTAAAAGACACCCATTTTGAATATGCCATTACAGCTAACAGCATGTTTGGCCGTTACGAAATGAAATCTGAAGGCTTTATTAAATTAATTGAGGACACTTTGCATAATCAACGCTATGCTTATGCACTTGTTCCTTCCAGCGGAAGTTTACTGGAAGGACTGGCACCAGAAGAAGTATTATGGATAGTAGTGCCGGATGTACAGTCTTTTGTATTTAAATCACTTGGCTGGATGATCATCGGAGCTGTATTATTTACTTTTATTTTAATAGCTGCTTTTTATCTCACCTTAAGTACCATGCTTAAACAAAAAAAATTAAGTGAAATTAAAAGTGATTTCATAAATAATATGACACATGAGTTTAAAACACCACTGGCCACTATATCACTTGCTGTTGATGCATTAAAAAATGAAAAAGTAAAACAGGATGCTGGTAAAATGGAATATTTCTCCGGCATTATAAAGGAAGAAAATAAGCGGATGAACAAACAGGTGGAAACTATTTTACAGGCTGCGCAATTAGATAAACAGGAAATTCAACTCAACTTAAGACCGTTGCATATTCATGAAATTATCCATCGCTCCATGGACAATTTACGGTTGCAATTACAGGATAAAGGAGGAACAATGAATGCCCAACTGGGGGCTGAAAATGATTTAATGCAGGCAGATGAAGTACATATGACCAATCTCATTAGTAACCTGCTGGATAATGCCGTTAAATATTCAAAAGAAAATCTTGCTATAAAAATTTCTACAAAGAATGTTGGGAATAATATCCGGATTATTATTGAGGATAATGGAATAGGAATGAGTAAGGAAACCTTAAAACGAATATTTGAAAAATTTTACAGAGCACATACCGGCAATTTACATAATGTAAAAGGTTTTGGATTGGGGTTGAGCTATGTTAAAACAATGACGGAGGCGCATGATGGATCCATTAAGGCCGAAAGTACCTATGGAAAAGGAAGTAGTTTTATTATAGATTTACCATTGAGCAAATAATTATCTTTTGGATACCGGTACTACTAATTTCAATCCGCTCCATTGTTCACTCACAGCACAAACTTTTATACCCACCAATCCATTTTGTAACGCATAGTTTCTTATTACATCTTCCGTCATGTCGGTAACAATGCCTGAACTTTTTTTATACCAGGGTACCCACACAATAACCTGTTTATTTTTTTGGGCAACAGTAAGCACTTTCTGCATCTCTTTATAAAACCCGTTTTGGTTTTTGGCAAACAAATGAATAAAACCGGGTAGTTCATTTTTCTTGCAAAGCTGATGACTAATATCTTTTTCTAATAACTCATAATAATCAACGGGTTTATTCAGCAGCAATACTTTCATTTCTTCTTTTATACCAAGCTTTTTTAGCAAAGGTGTGCCGGAGTAACCTGCTGTTGCCATAATTCTTTTTTTATTGACCAAAAATTGGCCGATATGCTGCTTATCCACACTCAATTCACAGCTATCCACAGTGTTTTTGGATAAATCATCCAGAAATGGCCTGTAACCCAATCACAGTAAGGCTTTTAGTTTGTGGAAAAATAACTATGTACAAAAAGATTTCATAAAGTGGTAAAAAGTGTTATTTTGTGTGAAAATTTGTAAAATATCTTTCAAATCCTTGTAAATGATTGGTTTTCTTGGAGAATACGAGGCTACGTTAGACGCAAAAGGTCGGTTTCTCCTCCCGGTAGGTTTCAAAAAGCAATTGCCGGAAGAGGATGCTAACCGTTTTGTGTTAAGCCGGGGATTTGAAAAATGTTTAAGTCTGTATCCAATAAAAAGCTGGGAACCCACATTTAGCCAGATTAGCCAGTTAAATGATTTCGACCCCAAAGTAAGGGAATTCCGCCGTTACTTTTTGAACGGGGCCATTAACCTGGAACTGGATAGTGCAAGCAGGGTATTGATTCCCAAAAACCTGATGGAACATGCCGGTTTGGAAAGAGACATTGTGCTTGTAGCAGCAGTAAACAAAATAGAAATCTGGGATAAAGTAAAGTACCAACAGTTCTTTGAGTCAGTTTCACCGGAAGCATTTAGCAGCCTGGCGAACGAAGTAATGGGGAATGGATCAATTAATAATGGCTAATAAAAATTATTAATTGGAACCAAGCTATCACATACCGGTTTTATTAAACGAGGTAGTTGATGGATTGAATATTAACCCAACCGGAATATATGTGGATTGCACCTTTGGTGGTGGCGGGCATAGCCGGGAAATTTTAAAGCATCTTACTAAAGAAGGAAAATTAATTGCCTTTGACCAGGATGAGGATGCAAGGAAAAATTTGCCCGATGACCCACGAGTGATTTTTGTTCCGCACAACTTTCGTCACCTGCAACGTTTTTTACGGTTGTATAAAATTGAAAAAGTGGATGGTTTGCTTGCAGATATTGGTGTGTCAAGTCACCAGTTTGATGAAGCAGACCGTGGTTTTTCTACCCGCTTTGATGCAGCCATGGATATGCGGATGGACAAGCGGCAGGAACTAACGGCTGCGGTTGTGCTGGAAACATATACTGAACAGCAAATACATAAATTGTTTGAACAGTATGGAGAAGTGACCAATGCCAAAACACTTGCTAAAAACATTGTAGCGGTCCGTAAAACACATTCGCTTAAAACGATCAATGGATTTAAAACAGCCATTCATGCTTCGGTGAAAGGTAATCCCAACAAGTACTTTGCCCAGGTTTTCCAGGCACTGCGTATTGAGGTAAACGATGAGCTGGGAGCGTTAAGAGAAATGCTGCAGCAATTACCGGATGTATTAAAACCAGGTGGCCGTGCCGCCATCATTTCGTTTCACTCTCTTGAAGACAGGATTGTTAAAAACTTTTTTAAGAATGGAACTTTTGAAGAAGTGATTGTTAATCCGTTTGAGCAGCAAACAAAGCAAAGTCCTTTCCGTATTGTGACCAAAAAACCAATTGTTCCAGCAACACAGGAATTGAAAACAAACCCACGTTCCCGCAGTTCAAAATTACGGATAGCGGAACGGGTATAACTATATAAAGTTTTAATATCCCAATGAAGCCACTTTCATAAACAATAATGATTGTATGGCAAACGAAACAACTAAAGAGGTAAAACTCGAATGGAAAAAACTCTTCAGCTATCAGTGGATAGTGAAGAACCTTTCTTTCTTTCTCTACCTGGCACTCCTGGCCCTTGTTTACATATCCAATGGCAACTATGCTGAAAAAATGATACGCAACATCAACAGTACCGGTAAGGAATTAAAGGAACTGGATTATGAATATAAAACAGTAAACGGAGAAATTATGTTCAGAAGCAAGCAAAGTGAATTAAGTAAGACTGTGGAACCAATGGGCTTAAAAGAATCAAAAGAACCACCGTTTAGATTGGTGGATAGTTTAAAAAATGTGAAGGAGTGATACAACGGGAGAGCTACTGATGAATAGAATTGTTGCAGTACAAGTGAGTGACACAAGGAACGATGATAAGAAACACAAAAGGTTATAACGAAATAAATCAATAAACCGAATAATAAAGACTGCTGTTGGAAGTAAAACGGGACATACTGTGGAGAGTGTACTTAGGATTTTTAGGAATCGTAGCATTATGTATTGTAGTGCTTGGCAAAGCTTTCTACATACAGCGTTTTGAAGGAAAATACTGGAAGAGTATGGCTGACAGTTTGCACACTGCCATACAGGATGTGGAAGCGGAAAGAGGAACTATTTATAGTGAAGACGGTCAAATGTTGAGTACCTCATTGCCTAAATACAATATCTATATTGATTTTATGGCCGATGGTTTACGGGAGAAAGCAGGAAAGCGCTTTAAAGATAATATTGATTCCTTATCTATTGGTTTAACTAATCTGTTTGGTGATCAGAAAGCAGCCGAGTATAAAAAGCAATTGCAAAGAGGTTACGCCATCAAAGACCGCTATTATTTACTCAAAAAGAAAATTTCCTTTCAGCAATTTCAGCAGTTAAGAAATTTACCACTGGTAAAATTGGGCCGGAACAAAAGCGGATTTATATCAGACATAGTTCCACAGCGATTAACTCCATTTGGATTATTAGCCAACAGGACTATTGGATTATCAAGGGACGATTCAACCAAAAATGTTGGATTGGAAAAAACTTATGATACCGTTTTAAGAGGGGAAAGCGGTAAAAGGTTAATTAAATACATAGCCGGCGGTGTTCGTGTGCCGGTTGAAGGAAGTGAAATTGAAGCAGAAAACGGGAAAGATATTGTTACTACCATAGATGTAAACATACAGGACATAGCTGAAAATGCCTTAATGGATATGATGGTAAAGAACGAAGCATTACAGGGATCCTGCATTGTGATGGAAGTGCAAACGGGAAAAATTAAAGCGATTGCAAATCTTGGCCTGAACAATGGCAATTACTATGAGGTAGATAATTATGCAGTAAAAACTTCAGAGCCGGGTTCAACCATTAAGTTGATCACACTGATGAACGCTTTGGAGGATAAGTATGTGAAAATAACCGACAACATTAATATAGGAGGCGGTATTTGGAATTTAGACGGAAGAACCATTCGTGATGACCACCATAGCCCTGAAGTGGTAACAATCAAAGAAGCATTTGCACATAGTTCCAATGTGGCTATGAGTAAACTGGCTTACCAGTACTACGTAAAAAACCCGCAACAGTATTATGAGCATTTTGAAAAATTAGGATTAACTAAAAGAAGTGGG
>JACPOD010000086.1 GCA_016185185.1 Sphingobacteriales bacterium
AATTTTCTTCCGGCTTCTTTAAAAATAAAGAGCAAGAACAACTCTGGACACAACAACAAAAGGAATTGCTTTTGGAAAGTAAAACGACTGAAGTGATTGAAAATATTATCAGGCTTAGTGGCCCAAAAAATAAAGCAGCGGAAAAACTAATTGCTTATTACCGGAGCAACTTGCACAGGATGGGGTACAAAAAATACCTGCAAATTGGTAATGGCCTGATAGGTTCAGGAGCTATAGAGTCTGCTCACCGAACGGTGATACAAAAAAGAATGAAGCAATCCGGTCAACGATGGAGTACGGGAGGAGCTCGAAATATGCTGAATCTTCGTGTCGTCAGGAAAAATAAACAATGGAATAAAATAATTGCCCTTACAAAAACCGATTTAAAAAAAGCCGCTTAGAGAAAATTTGAAATGCCCTCTATGAGACAGCCTTTTTTATTGCGGCTGTCTTATATTTACAGTAATAATTATGAAATATTCAAACTGGCTGGGAGCAATTTTTTCGATCGTACTTATTATCGCTTGTTTTAACCCATGGATTTATATTGTTTCACAAAATATTTCTTTCACGGGTATGAACAGGGCATTACCCGCTTTTGGCAGGCCCGGATTAGTGCATATAGTATTATCTATTGCTGCTATTTTATGTTTCCTGATTCCCAAAGTATGGGCAAAAAGGACTAATATTTTTCTTTGTGCCATAAATCTTGGATGGAGTATCCGAAACCTTATTATTATTACAGCCTGTAGTTATGGCGAATGCCCGGAAAGAAAGAGTTGGATGCTGATAGCTTTATCTGCCTCCATACTTATGCTTATTCTTTCTTTTTTGCCGGATATAAAAGTGCCCAATGAAGAGAACTGATTTTTAGCCCTTCTTTACTTCCTTAGCCCACGCATCTTTTAATGTTACAGTTCTGTTGAAGATGAATTTTTCGGCAGTTGAATCTTTATCCAAACAATAATATCCTTTTCTCAAAAACTGGAACCGATCTTTGGTTGTGGCAGATAAGATCGATGGTTCAGCAAACCCTTTTACGATCTTTAAAGAATTGGCATTGATATAATCTTTAAAATCGCCTTCTTCCACCCCCGGGTTTTCTACTTTAAATAAACGGTCGTATTCACGTACTTCTATTTCCACTGCATCGGCTGCATTTACCCAATGCAGGGTTCCTTTTACACTAATGCCCGAAGTATCAGAACCACTTTTGCTTTTGGGGATATAAGTACATTTTGCCCCGGTAATATTTCCTTCAGCATCTTTCACCACTTCTTCGCACTTGATGATATAAGCACTTTTCAAACGCACCATTTGTCCCGGAGCCAGCCTAAAATACTTTTTAGGAGGGTTTTCCATGAAGTCATCCCTCTCAATAAGTATCTCTTTGCTGAAGGGCATTTCACGGTTACCGCTTGTTATATCTTCGGGGTTATTTTCTGATGGCAATAATTCTTTCGACTCAGGATAATTAGTAATAGTAATTTTTAAAGGATCAAATACCACCATTCTGCGATAGGCTACTTTATTTAAATGTTCTCTTACACAAAATTCAAGCAGGGATACATCAATAAGATTGTCTCTTTTCGCAATACCAATACGATCACAAAAATCCCGGATGGATGCTGCAGCATAACCGCGGCGGCGCATACCACTGATGGTGGGCATACGTGGGTCATCCCAGCCAGTAACATGTTCTTCATTTACCAGTTGCAGCAGTTTACGTTTGCTCATTACGGTGTAGGTAAGATTTAATCTTGCAAACTCATATTGCCTGGAGGGGAAGATCTCTAATTTTTCAATACACCAATCATATAACGGACGATGGGGAATAAACTCCAGTGTACAAATAGAGTGCGTAATATTTTCAATGGAATCACTTTGCCCGTGGGCAAAATCATACATTGGGTAGATGCACCATTTATCTTCTGTGCGATGATGATGGGCATGTTTGATGCGATAGATGATAGGGTCCCGCATGTGCATGTTAGGATCGGTCATATCGATCTTTGCCCGCAACACTTTTTCTCCATCAGTATATTTCCCTGCTTTCATTTCTTCAAACAGTTGCAGATTTTCTTCTATAGTTCTTTCAGCGTATATATTTCTTGTGCCCGGTTGGGTGGGGGAGCCTTTTTGTGCTGCAATTTCTTCTGATGTGGAATCATCCACATAGGCCAGCCCTTTTTTGATAAGCGTAACAGCAAATTCATAGAGCTTGTCAAAATAGTCTGATGCATAAAATTCATTGGCCCAGTTAAAACCCAGCCATTGAATATCTTCTTTAATACTATCCACATATTCTGTATCCTCAGTAACAGGATTGGTGTCATCAAAACGAAGATTGGTTTTACCGTTGTATTTTATACCCAACCCAAAGTTTAAGCAAATACTTTTAGCATGGCCAATATGCAAATAACCGTTGGGTTCGGGTGGAAAACGGGTGAGGATGGATTGGTATTTCCCTTCCTTTAAATGCTCTTCAATAATTTCTTCGATAAAGTTGAGGCTCTTTTCTTCACTCATAATTCTTACTGGGTTGAGGCGCAAATTTAAGGTATCACAGCCGTTTATCCTTCAAACAACTTAGCAATACCAAACGCAGCTGCTGCTGCCATGGCGCCAATCATCATCACCCGTAATGCACCAGCCCATGGATTAATGCCGGTGATCTTTGATTTAAAATAACCAAACACAAACAGACAAAGTAGGGTTACAATGACAGAAAGTTTTAATCCCATGATAGGTGTATCAACAAAAAAATAGGGACTTAAAGGAACCAGGCCTCCGGCGATGTAAGACAAACCAATATTCAATGCACTTTTACGGGCACGTTTGGGGTCTGGCTTTTCCAAGCAAAGCTCATACTTCATCATAAACTCTACCCAGCGGTCTTTGTCCTGTGCTATTTCTTCGGTGGCTTTATTTTGAATTTCTTCACTCAATCCAATATTGGCAAAAAATTCTTTTGTTTCTTCAATTTCCCGGTGACGGAGATTTTCAATTTCATCATATTCCCTTTTTACTTCACTGTTATAGTGATCTTGTTCTGTTTTACCGGCGAGGTAACCACCCAAACCCATGGCAATAGAACCCGCAGCAATTTCAGCTATACCGGCTATTACAATGATATGTGTATCACTTACGGCGCCGCTTAATCCCGCAGCTAATGCAAAAGGAACAGTAAGCCCGTCGCTCATACCAATAACGATATCTGTTAAGGTTTCACTGCTTTTTAAATGTGATTCCACATGGTCGTGATGAAGATGTGTGTCCATGTTTTGAGTTTAAGGGTTGAAAGTTTAAAGTTAGGGATTACTGAAAATAAAATGGTCTGGTAAATTTCATCAGACCGTTTGTAAACATTGTCTGACGTCCCCGTCTGACAATATTAAAGGAATATGTTATTCAATAATTACTAAGGTTTTTGTTTGCATTACAGTCAGACCAGGACGGTCAGACTGTAATTATCTATTTCAATATCTCCAAACTCTTACTAATGATACCCACACATTCCATAATTTGATCTTTGGTAATTACGAGCGGTGGGGCAAAACGGATCTTATCACCATGCGTAGGTTTAGCCAGTAAACCATTTTCTTTTAACGCCAAACATAAATCCCAGGCAGCTTCTTTATTGGAGTGCGTTATAACAATGGCATTCAGCAAACCTTTACCACGAATGATACTGATGAATGGAGAATTTAATTTTTTCAATTCATCCCGTAGCAGCACACCCATTGCTTCTGCATTCTCCATCATTTTTTCATCTCTTAACACCTGTAAGGATGTTATACCAACGGCACAGGCCAATGGATTGCCACCATAAGTAGAGCCATGTTCACCAGGCTTAATCGTGAGCATAATTTCATCATCGGCTAATACTGCACTCACAGGCATGGTGCCACCACTTAATGCTTTTCCAAGTGTAACGATATCTGGTCTTACATTTTCATGATCGCAGGCAAGCATCTTCCCTGTCCTTGCCAAACCGGTTTGTATTTCATCAGCAATCATCAGCACATTGTATTCCGTACATAAATTTCTTACGGCAGTTAGATAACCTTCATCGGGAACAAACACTCCGGCTTCTCCCTGTATGGGTTCAAATAAAAAGGCAGCCACGTTTTTATCCTGCAATGCTTTTTCTAACGTTTGCACATCATTAAAGGGTATGGCTTCAAACCCCGGCATGTAAGGCCCGTAATTTTTATATGCACTGGGGTCACTGCTAAAAGATATTACTGTTGAAGTACGGCCATGAAAATTTCCTTCACATACAATGATCTTTGCTTTACCACTTTCCACACCCTTTACTTCGTAAGCCCATTTTCGGGCAAGCTTGATAGCTGTTTCCACTGCTTCCACACCAGTGTTCATCGGTAATACTTTATCGTAACCAAAAAACTCCGTAATGAATTTTTCATATTCACCCAGCAGGTTATTATGAAATGCTCTTGAGGTAAGCGTTAATTTTTGCGCCTGCTCAATGAACGAGTGTATGATTTTTGGATGACAATGTCCCTGGTTTACGGCCGAGTAGCCACTCAGGAAATCATAATATTTTTTTCCATCCACATCCCATACAAAGGGACCTTCCCCTTTATTTAATACTACAGGTAATGGATGATAATTGTGTGCACCGTATTTTTCTTCCAGGTCTAAAAAATATTGAGTGCTGGCAGATAATGCTATTGTTGATTGCATGATACTTGAGTTTAAAAGTTGAGTTGTTGAAAGGGTATAAAAACGTATTCCCCCTTCAGGGGGTTAGGCAGCATCTTATCCTCGATGATTGAGTAAATCGAGATTGGAAGAAAGTATATTTGTTATGGTTGCTTTGAACAGCATAATTACGGCTGCAAGATATGATTTTAGAGGAGTTTTACAAAGTAATTGGCCGGAAAACTATTGCCCGTAACGGGTTTGGAAGCAAACAATCCATAAACTGTACTGCCGCTGCCACTCATAGAAGCATATAAAGCCCCGGCTGCGTATAACTTTTCCTTAATGGTTTTTATTTCGGGATATTTTTCAACTACCGGTTTTTCAAAATCATTTATCAATTCATCTTTCCAGGTTTCTATTGACTGCTGAATGATGGCTGATAGCTTATAACTGTCAGGCCGCTGCGTGCGTCCCGACAGTTGTTGAAATGCCCAGCCCGTATGTACATGGATACCGGGATTTACAATTACAAAATGATAAGCTGATAAATCTAAATCAATCTTCTGCAAAAGCTCCCCACGGCCTGTTGCAAAACATGGTTGATTGATGATAAAGAAAGGACAATCACTGCCCAGTTGCTGGGCATAATCCATTAGCTTTTCTGCGGACAAGCCTAATTGAAATTTTTGATTGATGAGTTTTAATGTATATGCACCGTCGCTGCTGCCTCCGCCTAAACCAGCACCCATGGGAATCACTTTATGTAAATACAGTTGAATGTTGGGCAAATGCGAAAAATCTTTCTTTAGTAAATGATAGGCTTTCAGGCAGAGATTATCTTCCGCCTTTCCTTCAATGGTTATTCCGCTTTTTGTAAATGATGTTGATGTGGTAGCATCCGGTTGCGGAATGATCTCTAATGCATCTTTAATAGCAAGAGGATAGAAGACAGTTTCCAAATCATGAAACCCGTCATCCCTTTTTCGAATAACATTAAGTCCAAGATTGATTTTACAGTTGGGGAAAACAATCACTAAGTAACAATTTAGTGCAGAAAAAACGAAGCTGGTTTATTGTCTCTTTTTCCGGTTGTTGATCTCATCCCGGATGGCAATGGCCCGCATATAATCTTCCGATTCCAGCACATCATTCAGCAATGTTTGTAATTCTTCCAGGGTCAGACTTTTTAAGTCTTCACTGCCGGTACCACTGCTTGTGGAACTAACACTAACCGTTTCTACCTGCTTTTTTTCTTTATCGGTTTCTTCCATCATGATGCCGGCATTCTCCAGGATGTTTTCATACGTAAAGATGGGACAGCCAAAACGTACTGCTAATGCCAGTGCATCAGATGTACGGGAATCAATTTCTACAGTTTCACTTTCGGAGGTACAAACCAATTTGGAATAGAAGATGCCTTCCTGCAGATCACAGATCACCACTTCATGTAATTCTACATTGAAAGCGGTCATAAAGTTTTTCATTAAATCATGCGTGAGTGGACGGCTGGGGTGCATTTTCTCCAGAGCAACAGCGATAGCCTGTGCTTCAAACCCACCGATGACGATGGGCAAACGGCGCAACCCATTTACTTCGCCCAATACCACGGCATAGGAATGTGTTTGCGTTATGCTGTGCGAAAGGGCCACAATTTCCAGTTCTATCTTCTTCATAATGAGGACACGAAACTAAGGTTTTTTAATTAAAAAAAAAGTATGTGGATATCAGCCTTGAGGATAATAATAATCACTTTGTAAACTAAGGATAAGCAAAAAAAACCACGGAAATCTCCGTGGTTCGATATATGTTTTCTCATGTCAAAACTAAATTATAATCCTTTCATCTTTTTAATCGCAGCATTCATCTTTGGCACCACATCAAACGCATCGCCTACAATACCATAATCAGCCGCTTTAAAGAAAGGCGCTTCGGGGTCTTTATTAATCACCACAATTACTTTGCTACGGTTAACACCAGCTAAGTGTTGTATAGCACCTGAAATTCCAATAGCGATATATAAGTTAGGCGCAATAGCCAAACCTGTTTGTCCCACATGCTCATGATGCGGACGCCAGCCTGCATCAGCCACTGCACGACTACAGGCAGTGGCTGCATGTAACAGATGGGCCATTTCTTCAATCATTCCCCAATTTTCCGGTCCCTTCAATCCACGACCGGCACTTACTACCAGTTCCGCTTCACTTAAAGGAACTTCGCCGGTTACTTTATTTACAGCCGTTACTTTTATTTTTGGTGAAACACCAGTCGCAAAGTTTTGCGACACTACTTCTGCAACGCCATCACCATTAGTAATGTGAAATGAATTGGGATTTAGTGAAATGATTTTTATATCGGTGTTCAATGAAATATTGGCAAAAGCTTTACCGCTGAATACATTCTTCTTTACAACAAATCCCCCAGAAGTATTGGGTAACCCAACAGCACCTGCTACCATCGCTGCTTTTAATTTAGCAGAAAGACGGGGAGCAATTGCTTTACCACTTAAGTTGTGAGAGAACACCACCACTTTAGCCCCAGTGGCAGCTACTGCTTCAGCAATCGCTTTGGTATAAACCTGTGCATCTAAATGATTCAAGGCACTGTTATTTACATGCTGTATTTTCTTAACACCCTGTTTGCCGAGTGCAGTTAAATCATCTTTTACTTCGCCCAATACAATACCTTCTGCATTGGTGCCTAACTGCACAGCTAATTCAGCGCCATAGGTTAATGCTTCGAGAGAAGATTTTTTGATGTGTCCTTCTGCCTGGTCTATAAATATTAATACGCTCATATTTGTAATTTGATAATTAGATAATTTGATAATGTGATAATGAATGGCGATGTGATATTATCAAATTATCACATCAGCACATTATCATATTATTTTCGCTTCCTCATGTAATAATCTCACCAGTTCTTCCGGAGTATCAGGAGAAACCAATTTCACACCTGCTTTGGCCGGCGGTAATTCAAAACTTACAATAGAAGTCAATGCATCGATTGCTGCAGGCTCCACTACTTTTAATGGTTTGGTTCGTGCCGCCATAATGCCACGCATGTTGGGTATCCTCGCTTCAGCCATTCCTTTCTGGCAACTAACCGCTACAGGCAGGCTCACTTCACATACTTCTTCACCACCTTCAATCTCACGGGTAATGGTGGCAGTTGTTCCGTTTAATTCAAATTTTGTTGCTAAAGAAACATAAGGGAGGTTCAGTAATTCAGCCACCATACCTCCAATGGAAGATCCATTGTAATCAATAGTTTCTTTACCTGTAAATACAAGGTCATATCCACCTTGTTTAGCTACTTCTGCAATTTGTGCTGCAATATAATAACTATCGTGACTGTCGGTATTGATCCGGATGGCTTCATCACCGCCCAAAGCCAAAGCTTTGCGGATGATGGGTTCTGCATCGGCGGCGCCTGCTGTTACTAAATGAATGATGGTGCCAGCATCTTTTTCTTTTAATTCGATAGCACGAACAAGAGCATACCATTCATCGTAGGGATTAATAATCCACTGCACACCATCCTGTGCGAATTTCGTATTGTTATCGGTGAAGGCTATTTTTGCCGTAGTATCCGGCGTTTTGCTGATACAAACTAATATCTTCATATTTATTAAGTTTCTCCCTCTCCTCGTGGAGAGGGTTGGGGTGAGGTCAAAAGGTTGTTTATGCAACTAAAGCAAAGATAAGGGACTTCACGTAAAACTAACAAGCGATAACAGAAAATATTTTTTAAATGAGTGAAAGAATTGATAAGCTAAAGGAATTTTTAAAAGCATCTCCGGGTGATAATTTTGTACAGCATGCCCTGGCACTTGAATACATCAAACTGGGAGATGATGCACAGGCAAGATCTCTGTTTGAAACTATTTTAAAAGCAAGTCCGGACTATATTGGGTCATATTATCATCTTGGTAAATTGCTGGAACGAACCGGCGAAACACAACTGGCCATTGATTGGTATGAAAAGGGAATGGCAGCAGCGAAAAAGGCAGGCGATAATCATGCGTATAATGAGTTGCAGGGAGCTTATGAAGATTTAACGATGTAGAATTACTTGGTTACAGTCTGTGGTAATTCTTATCACCGCCGGTTGCGTCGCACATTTCAGGGGTTCTGAACTTTATTGGGAAATAAAATAAAAGGATAGAACGCAGATTACGCAGATGGTTATGATTGATTAAGACAAATCTGCGAAAATCATAATTATCATAACCAATCAGCGTACCATCAATGCAACAGGATTTGTATAGAATTAAATTTTAAAATGGATTTACTAAAACAATTTACTGCTTACATCATAACTCAAAATCTTTTCTCACCAAAAGATAAACTGCTGCTCGCTGTAAGTGGCGGTATTGATTCTGTAGTACTGGTTGAGTTATGC
The DNA here is from genome assembly GCA_016185185.1 of Sphingobacteriales bacterium. Lineage (GTDB taxonomy): Bacteria > Bacteroidota > Bacteroidia > Chitinophagales > Chitinophagaceae > AWTP1-9. Next base: position 9,073 of record JACPOD010000086.1, read on the forward strand.
AAACAGGCTGGATTTGATTTCGCCATTGCCCATTGCAATTTTAAATTGAGAGGAGAGGAGAGTAACCGGGACGAACAGTTTGTAAAAGCACTTGCAGAAAAATACGGTGTTCCTTTTTTTGTAAAGGCTTTTGATACAAAAACAATCGCCCAGCAACAGAAAACTTCTATTGAAGAAACAGCGAGGAATTTACGGTATCAGTGGTTTGAAGAAATTGTCAATAGTCAATGGTCAATGGTCAATGAAAAGAAGAATGAAATTATTCATCATTCACCATTCACCATTCACATCCTCGCTGCCCATCATGCGGATGATACCATTGAAACAGTATTGATGAATTTCTTCCGGGGCACAGGTATTAAGGGATTAAGAGGTATTCAGCCAAAACAGGGTAAAGTTATTCGCCCCTTATTATTTGCAAGAAGAAAAGAGCTGGAAGATTTTGTAAAAGCAAATCATCTGGAATATGTAAGTGACGCTACTAATTTTGAAAATGAATACACCCGTAATTTCTTTCGCAATAAAGTATTGCCATCCATTAAAGAATATTTTCATGCAGCCGATGAAAATATTTTATGCAATGCCGAAAGATTTAGGGAAGTGGAGGAATTGTACAACCAGGCCATTTTATTGCACAAAAAGAAATTAATGGAGCAAAAAGGGAATGAGTTTTATATTCCAGTACTTAAGTTAAAGAAATCAACACCACTGCATTCTATTATTTACGAGATTGTTAAAGATTTTAATTTCACTGCACATCAAACAGAAGAAGTAATGGCGCTGCTGGATAGTAAAACCGGGAAATATATTTCATCTTCCACACATCGCATTATAAAAAACAGGAACTGGCTGATCATTGCACCGGTAGCAGCCGCAGATGCGCAGATTTATGTAATTGAAAAATGGGAGAGTAATGTTCAATGCTCAATGTTCAATGTTCAATTAACATTTGAAGCAACCACAAACCACAAACTACAAACCAAAAACAATATTGCTCAGTTGGATGCAGCTGAAATTAAATTTCCATTGCTGTTACGAAAATGGAAAGCAGGGGATTATTTCTATCCGCTTGGCATGAAGAAAAAGAAAAAACTTTCAAGGTTTTTTATTGATACTAAATTATCTAAAACCGAAAAAGAAGATGTATGGGTAATGGAAAGTGACAAACGCATCTTTTGGGTGGTTGGTCACCGCATTGATGAACGATTTAAAGTAACGGATAAGACGAAAGAAGTTTTAAAGATCAGTATCTCCCAAACGTGATGATTTGTGATGGGTCCATATGAATGATCTGGTCGATGAAGTTTTCGAGAACGGGTACGGTAGTAAATAATTTTGCCGTAACAATTATGAAAACTACTCCATAAATACTTCCCCAAATGTGTGCGGAGTGATTAATATTGCCTCCGCCTTTTCTTTCCATAAAATGTGAAATGATGAGATAGATTATCCCGAAAAGAAATCCAGCTATAAAAATGGGGATAAAAAACAAACCTAATCCCTGTAACGGATAAAAAAGAATAAATGCAAATACCACTGCTGAAACTGCCCCTGATGCACCGAGGCTGCGGTAATGATAATTGTTTTTATTTTTAAAATAGGTGGGTAACAAACAAACGGCTAATGCAGTAATATACATCAACAGGTAAAATAATTTACCCCTTTCACCAAATACCATAAGAAATGCAGTCTCAACATGCGGTCCAAAAAAATACAGCGAAAGCATATTAAAGGCGAGGTGTTGTATGTCTGCATGAATTAAACCGCAACTAAAAAAACGGTACCATTGATTTTGGTTGGTAACGGCTGGCGGGTAAAAGATCAGGTCATCAATAATTTTCTGACTGCTGAAAGCCGTAAAAGAAACTAAAGCGGTAATGATGATAATGATAATTGTTATACTCATGGGGTTGATTCTTGTTGGTCAAAACTAAAACTTTATTTCTGATGTCTGATGTACTATTTCACGAGTACAACCTGGTGATCAGCTATGGTGATACTTCTCATTCCGGTTAATACTGCATGCCCTGTACACCTGTTCTGCTAAAATTAATCTCACTAACTGGTGCGGAAAAACCAGCTGCGATAAACTCCATTTAAAATCAGCTCTTTTCATTACTGCTTCATCGAGTCCATAGGCGCCGCCAATCAAAAAGATCAAATGTTTTGTGCTTTCATTTCCCCGTTTTTGTATAAAAGCTGCCAGGCCTTCACTGCTTAATTGTTTTCCTCTTTCATCCAATGCTACTAAATAATCTTCTTTCTGCAACCAATCCAATACTATTTCTCCTTCTTTCTTTTTTAAGTCCATTTCACTCAGCATACCGCTGTTTTTTGGCAGTGGTATGATGGTCCATTCCACCGGGTAATATTTAGAAATGCGTTTGGTAAAATCTTCCACGCCGGTTTTTACATACGGCTCATGATTTTTACCAATACTCCAGAAAGAAATTTTCATAGCTCAAAAGTAACAGAAGATTGGTATTGGTCAACGCTTATTTGTTTTAGATTTCTTATTTTACAGCTTCATTGTTTATATATGAGAATAATTCCTTTTGCCATTTCCGCTGTAATTACTGTTGGGCTTTGTTATACATTAAATAAAAAAATCGGCCCGGCTCCCCCTATGGGGAAGTTTTTAAGTCCGCAGCAGGGTTTTTGGCAAAATGCTGAACCTGTTGATGCAGATTATAATGCTGATCTGAAACTGGAAGGGCTAAAAGGTGAAGCCGAAGTTTATATTGATGAAAGGTTGGTGCCGCATGTGTTCTCCAAAAACGAATCAGATGTATATTTTATACAAGGTTATCTCCATGCAAAATTTCGTTTATGGCAAATGGAATTTCAAACACATGCTGCGGCCGGAAGAATCAGCGAAATATTGGGAGAGAACCCCGGGGTTTTAAATTTCGACAGGGAACAAAGAAGGCTGGGGATGGTATATGCAGCAGAAAAATCGTTGCAGGTTGCCGAAGCAGATCCTGTTACCAAAGAAATTAATGATGCTTATACCAAAGGTGTGAACGCTTATATCTCCCAGTTAAAAGAAAGTGAATTACCGTTAGAATACAAGTTGCTGGATTATATGCCGGAAAAGTGGAGTAATTTAAAAACAGCATTGTTCTTAAAATACATGAGTAAAGATTTAGCAGGAAGTGAAAACGATTTTGAATACACCAATGCGAAATCAATTTTTTCAGCAGAAGAATTTGAAAAACTCTATCCATTGGCGGCTGATTCATTGGTGCCCATTATTCCCGGTGCATTTACGGATACAGCGGTTGCGTTAAAAATACCAGCTACAGCCGATTCATTATATTTTGCCAAAAAAGATACCATCAATATCAAAGAAACAAAGCCCGACCCGGATAATGGAAGCAATAACTGGGCAGTGAGCGGAAAGAAAACAAAAAGCGGTTATCCTATTTTATGTAACGATCCGCATCTCTCACTCAATCTTCCATCGCTCTGGTTTGAAATGCAGTTAAGCACCCCATCCTACAATGCGTATGGTGCTACTTTCCCGGGAGCACCGGCAGTTATCATTGGGTTTAACGACAGTTGTTCTTTCGGGTTTACCAACGGAGGAAGAGATGTAAGGGATTACTATGAAATTACTTTCAAAGATTCTTCCATGATGGAATATAAATTCAATAATGAATGGAAGAAAACAAACTGGAGGGTGGAAGTAATTAAAATAAAAGGCAAACCCGACTTTATTGACAGTGTTGCCTACATTCCTGAGTTTGGCCCCGTGATGTACGACAGAAAGTATACCGGTAATAACAGAACGGATAATAAACATTATTATGCCTGCCGCTGGAAAGCACATGATCCAAGCAATGAAATAAAAATTTTTGTAGGACTGGACAAAGCAAAAAATTATACTGATTATGCAGAAGCTATAAAGGAATTGCATACACCGGGGCAAAATTGTGTGTTTGCCACCAAGAGTGGAGATATTGCACTGTGGTGCCAGGGAGAATTTCCTGCCAAATGGAAAGACCAAGGAAAATTTATAATGCCCGGTACGGATAGTTCATATATGTGGCAGGCTATGATTCCGCAATATCAAAATCCGCATCAGCATAACCCGGAAAGAAATTTTGTAAGCAGTGCTAACCAGGTACCGGTTGATGTAAAGGGCTATCCATATTATCTCGGAGGTTCTTATCCTTTGTACCGTGGTATCAGTATCAACCGCCGCTTAAGTGCTATGGATAGTGGCAGTGTAACGGTGGAAGATATGATGAAACTGCAAACAGATAATTACAATGTATTTGCTGAATATACCCGGCCATTATTATTGAAATATATTGATGTACTGCGGTTGAATGAAGCAGAAAAAAAATACCTGGACATGTTGCGGAACTGGAATTTACGGAATGATACCGCAGAAACAGGGCCAACTATTTTTAATTTGTGGTATGATACTTTACAGGTAAAAACGTTTGGCGATGAACTGGGCAGATCAGGATTACCGATGCACTGGCCGGAAGCAAGTACGCTGAGTGAAGCCATTGCAAAAGATCCTTCTTTTAGTTTTATAGATGATATTAATACGCCCCGTAAAGAAACGATTGAAGAAATTATGACCAATGCATTTAAAGCCGCAGTACCCGTTATGAAAAATGCAGAAGTAGAAAATAAATTAGCCTGGGCCAGGTTTAAAGACACAAGGGTGAACCACCTTACAAAACAGGCAGCGTTAAGCCGTTTGCATTTACCCATTGGTGGCGGTAACCACATCATCAATGCTACTAAAGCTGATCATGGCCCCAGCTGGAGAATGATCGTTGAGATGACTCCTGAAACAAATGCTTATGGAATTTATCCCGGCGGGCAAAGTGGTAACCCGGGCAGTAAATATTATGATACATTTATTGATGACTGGGCAATTGGCAAATACAATAAATTATGGATGATGAAAGCATCCGAAAAGAATGGTAAGCGAATAAAATGGATAATGAAATTCAGTAAGGGATAAATCAAAATTCAAAAGTAAAAATTCAAAATACAGAAAAGATGATAAAGTTGTGATGCCTTTCATCATCAAATTTTCAAATCACCAAATCTTCAAATCAAACACATGAAATTTTATATATCACTTATACTAACCGCTTTATTAAGTTTTGCATTAGGAATGTACCTTGACTGGTGGAGTATTGCCATTGCTGCTTTTGCTGTAGCTGTTCTAATTCCGCAAAAACCGGGGAAAGCTTTTTTAACAGGGTTCATTGCTTTGTTTTTATTCTGGGGCATCCTCGCATTTTATATGGATGTAAAAAATGAACATATCCTTTCTCAAAAAGTGGCAGAGCTTATTATTAAATCAAAATCATCTGCTCTAATGATTTTATTAACAGCTTTGGTAAGTGGGTTGGTAGGAGGGTTTGCCGCCTTGAGTGGGAGTTATTTGAGGGTGTCAAAAACTAAAAGCTAATCACTAAACTACTAATAGATTTATTCCCCTTATCGGTTGGTGCCCCACCAACCGAAACAAGCGATAAGGCTGTTGCATTTTCAAATAAAACTTCATGAAGACAGTTACTTCAAGCATCCCCGCCAGTGAGGACACTGAGCGGTAAAGCGCATTACATCAACCTTTAAACCTTCAACACTAATTCCTATCTTTGCCCCGCTTTAAGAATTTTGCCCAACCTGCAATTGGGTCCCGCCATAGGCGGGATAAAATTTAAACACATGGCACAATTACACAACCGCATCTCCCGTAAGGAGCTTAAGGAGCGTATTCAAAACGATCCCACGCCACGCACTACTATTTCTTTTTACAATTATGTTTTTATTGAAGATCCTGTTGCATTCAGAAATGAAATGTACAAGGCCTTTAAAGAGCTGGGTGTTCTGGGCCGTATATATATTGCACAGGAAGGTATCAATGCACAGATGAATGTGCCCACAGTCAACTTTGAATCGTTTAAGAATTATTTGTATTCGCTGGATGGATTTAAAGGGTTAAGGTTAAATGTGGCAGTGGAGCAGAACAATCATTCTTTTTTTGTACTGGATGTAAAAGTGCGAAAGAAGATTGTGGCAGATGGAATAGAAGATCCAAACTTTGATATGCGTAATAAAGGCCGTTATGTTAATGCGGTGCAGATGAACGAGCTGATGAATGACCCGGATACAATTATCATTGACATGCGTAATCATTATGAATACGAAGTAGGGCATTTTGTAAAAGCAATGGAAATTCCCAGCGATACGTTCAGAGAGCAGTTACCAATGGCTGTGGATATGATGAAAGATCACAGAGATAAAAACATTATTATGTACTGCACCGGTGGCATCCGTTGTGAGAAAGCCAGTGCCTATATGCTGCACCAGGGGTTTAAAAATGTATTTCATTTAGAAGGGGGCATTATCAATTATGCCCGGCAAATAAAAGAGCAGGGGCTGGAAAGTAAATTTATTGGAAAAAATTTTGTGTTTGATGAAAGGCTGGGGGAGAAGATCACAGGAGATATTATCGCTGTTTGCCACCAGTGCGGTAAACCTGCTGATACGCATACGAACTGTAAAAACGATGGCTGTCATTTACTCTTTATACAATGTGAAGACTGTGCAACAAAATATGATGGCTGCTGCAGCACAGAATGCCAAACTGTTTATAACCTGCCGGTAGAAGAGCAAAAGAAACTCCGTGCAGGGATTGATAAAGGCCGGATGGTTTTCAATAAATCAAAGGCCGGGAGGTTAAGACCAAGGCTTAATGAAAAGCGATAAAGTATAATTTCCTGTCTAAAATACAATTTGGAGTAAGTAAATCCTCCTATTTTATATGTTGTACATACGTTTTTTTTAAAATAAACGTTATTCGGGAGTTATTGATAATGGGCTTATTCTATTAATATGTTATTTAATGGGTTTATTGCAATAACAATATTTTACTAATCGCATATCTTTATGAAACCAAAACCAATAGTCCAACTGCTATTTAGCCTTGTTGTTTTATTATGTGCTAATGCTTCAAAGGCTCAATCCTTCGGTACTTTTGCCTCCGCAGTTTGGATTTCCGACTGTAATCAAAGTAACTTTTTTAATACCTCTGGTTCGGGTGCTAATTTAATTGGTCCTTCGGGTAATGTATTTGACAATGCTAATCTTGGTACACATACTCAAAACTCAGGTACCCTTATATTAAGAGGAGGAGAAGTAAAAACATTTAAAACATTGGGAGTAACCAATGTTTGCGGTGTAAAATTATACTACCGCATTTATCCGCAAAGTGGTGCTCCGGGTGGGTTTACGGCAATTGATCTTCCATTTTTAGAGGATTGTGACGTTCCTAACAGCCAGTTTCCTTCGGGTGGGCCATGTTCTGCCGGTGATCAAAAGTGGCAACGGGTAATTCCTGATGGAACAACAGTTCCTTATTCTCCTGTTAATCTGACTTCATATGCACCAGGTAATTATTATATAGAAGTGTACTATGAAGTAACGGGGTCAAACAATTCAAGCTCGGGTTGCGGAGATATATTATTATTAAATAATGGCGGCAATAATTATAAAGCATCTTTTTCAATTCAATCTCCCACGTTAAGCAGTAATAATCCTGTAACCTGTAATGGAACAGAAGGCTCTATTACCTTAGGAGGATTAACTGCCGGATCAACATATGCAGTATCATATACCGATGATGGCACACCAGTTGGGCCATTGAATTTAACAGCTAACGGATCTGGGCAGTTAATTATTTCAGGACTTAATGCAGGTCTATATTCAAATATTACACTAACTATTAACGGATGTACTACAAATCTTTTTACCGGAGTTGTGTTATCAAACCCGATTTTTTCTCCATCTTTTAATGCTGTTGCTCCATTTTGTGCGGGAACAACCGCACCGGTACTTCCAACAACATCTAATAATGGAATTACCGGTACCTGGAGTCCTGCAACGGTGAGCAATACTGCATCTGCAACTTATACTTTTACACCCACTGCTGGTCAGTGTGGTATCCCGGCAACATTAAATGTTACTGTGATCCCAAGAACGACACCCACTTTTAGTTTTGGTACATCGCTTACAATATGTAATGGAGGCTCAGTGCCTGCATTGCCAAACTCCTCTACCAATTTTATTACTGGTACCTGGAGCCCTTCAACAGTTAGTAATACCGCATCAGGAACGTATACTTTTACACCTAATAGTGGTCAGTGTGCCAATAATGCCACTTTTACTGTAACAGTAAATCCAATTATAAACCCAACCTTTAGTTTTGGTACAACGCTAACCATTTGTTCCGGGGGAACAGTGCCGACTTTACCTAATAGTTCTTCAAATGGAATTAATGGAACCTGGAGCCCATCCACTATAAGCAATACTGCATCGGGTACATATACATTTACACCAACAACCGGACAGTGTGCTACTACAACAACCTTTACAGTAACAGTAAATCCAAATGTAACACCAACCTTTAGCTTTGGTACATCACTTACTTTATGTAATGGAGGAACAGTACCAACTTTAGTAACTACATCTACCAATAGTATCACAGGAACATGGAGTCCTGCTACCGTTAGTAATACTGCATCGGGCACTTATACCTTTACACCAACAGCCGGGCAGTGTGCAACTACAACAACATTTACGGTAACAGTTAATCCGAATATTACACCAACTTTTGGTTTTGGAACATCTTTGAGTATTTGTAATGGAGGAACAGTACCAACTTTGGTAACTACATCCAGCAATAGTATCACAGGAATGTGGAACCCATCAACTGTTGATAATACAACATCGGGTACTTACACATTCACACCAACAGCTGGTCAGTGTGCTACAACTGCAACTTTTACATTAACAGTAAATCCAAACATAACACCAACCTTTGGATTTGGTACAACACTATCTGTATGTTCAGGTGGTACGGTACCAACATTACCAACTACATCTTCTAATAGTATCACAGGAACCTGGAGTCCATCCACTGTAAGCAATACTGCATCGGGTACATATACATTTACACCAACAGCGGGACAGTGTGCTACTACAACAACCTTTACAGTAACAGTAAATCCAAATGTAACACCAACCTTTAGCTTTGGTACATCACTTACTTTATGTAATGGAGGAACAGTACCAACTTTAGTAACTACATCTACTAATAGTATAACCGGAGCAATCTTTACTGTAACTGTTAATCCAATACTGACACCAACCTTTAGTTTTGGTACTTCATTAACGATTTGCCAGGGAAGTACAGCACCTGCATTGCCCAATACATCAACCAACGGAGTTAATGGAACATGGAGCCCTGCAACAATTGATAACCAGGCAAACGGTACTTATACTTTTACACCAAATCCCGGTGAATGTGCTGTTGGTACATCCTTAACGGTAACCGTTACACCTACTATAACACCAACCTTTAGTTTTGGTACAACACTAACTATATGTTCTGGTGGCACAGTGCCGGTATTATCAACAACATCATCAAACGGTGTTAATGGAACATGGAGCCCTGCTACCGTTAGCAATACTGCATCGGGTACTTATACCTTTACGCCAACTGCCACACCTCAACAATGTATTTTACCGGTAACCTATACTGTAACAGTAAATCCCAATGTTACACCAACCTTTAGCTTTGGTACTTCACAATCAGTTTGTGTGGGATCAGCAGCACCTGTATTAGTGATTGCATCTTCGAACGGAATTAACGGAACGTGGAACCCTTCTGTAGTAGATAATCAAAACGATGGTGTTTACACATTTACTCCCAATAGCGGACAGTGTGCTACAACAGCAACATTTACATTCGATGTAAACCCGATACCAACAGTAACGGTTAGGACAGATACAACCTTGAACGATGGTGGAATAATGCCGATAACTACTTTAACTGGTTCACCGCAGGGAGTAATCCTTAACTGGACAAATTCTAATCCTGCAATAGGTTTAGGAGCTTCCGGTACAGGAAATATTCCATCCTTTATTGCAGTAAACAAAGGTGAAACAAACATAACCGCTACCATTACTGTTACACCACTTATTGGCGGTTGTACAGGAACACCTAAAACATTTACAATAACGGTTCGTCCATTAAATAAAGACGTTTTTGTGCCGAATGTATTTTCTCCGAACAATGATGGTAAAAATGATAAACTGTTTGTGTACGGAAATTATATTCAGCAACTGGAGATGCGGATATTTAACCAATGGGGCGAACAAGTAGCATATATAACCAATACCAATACCGGCTGGGATGGAACACAAAGAGGTAAACCGCAACCTGTGGGAGTGTATGTGTATGTATTGAAAGCCGTACTTACTGATGGCAGAACCGTAAACTTAAAAGGTTCAATAACACTGGTAAGATAAAAATTGAAAAACCGAAACTAAAAGAGATGAAATCAATCCGTTTTTTCGCAACCATTTTTTGCCTGGCAATATTGTTTGTCAATAAAACCTTTGGCCAGACAGATCCTCATTTTACCCAGAACTATACATATCCCATGTATATCAATCCTGCCATGACGGGTGGGAGCGACGGTGATTACCGTGTGTCGGCTATTTATAGGAGCCAGTGGGGGGCTATATCAAACCCTTTCAGAACCATTGGGGTATCATTTGATACAAGAACCAATAAGAATATTGCATTAGGGGTTAATGTACAAAACCAATCTGCAGGTGATGGAGGATTTAATTATTTGAATGCAGCAGCTTCTGTTGCTTACACAGGTGTAAAATTTGGTAATGATAACAACCAGCGCCTCGTATTGGCGATCCAGGGAGGAGTGATAAACCGCCGGGTTGATCAGACGAAATTTAAATGGGGAGAACAATGGAACCCTATTACCGGGTATAATCCCAATAATGCTGTTACCGAAACATTTAATACTACTTCTGCTACAACATTAGATATTGGAGCAGGCGCTTTATATTATGATGCATCACCGGAAAAGAAAACTAATTTGTTTGCCGGAGTTTCTGTTTATCATATCAATCGTCCCAAAGATCCAATTGTGTACAGCCAGAGTTCTGTTGCCAGCTATATTCCCATACGATATGTATTGAATGGAGGTATAAGTTTTAATTTATCAGACCGGACCAGCGTGGTACCCCACCTGCTTTACATACAGCAGGGAACAGCGAGGGAGTTTATGCTGGGTACGTATGTGCGGATGAATGTAAATGAGGAAACAGATTTTCTTTTTGGTGCTTACTACCGGAATAAAGATGCGGTGGCTCCTTATGCCGGTATCGATTATAAAAACTTTACCATCGGGTTGAGTTATGATGCTAATATTTCCAAACTGGGCTCCATGACAAAGAATGTAAACAGTTTTGAAATCAGTTTCACTTATACAAAACGTTCGGCAGACAAAACCATAATTGACTTTATCCGTTGTCCAAGATTATAAACGAAATAAAAAATATTCCAATCATCCTGAAGAACGAATTTTATGAACATTTTTTTTAATAAAAGAAATTATAAGCCGGCAATAAAAAAATATCCGGGTCTTGCAATACAATTATCAGCGATTGTAACACTGATCTTTCTTTGCAGTTATAATTTAAATGCACAGTCTCAAAAGCTGGCACTGGCAGAAAAATATTACGCTAATGGTGATTATTATACTGCAGCCGGGTTATACGAACAGTATCTAAACCCTGTTAAAAGAGAAATACCCAGGGCAAACTTTCCTTTAAATGCCAAACGGTTCAGAACGGGTGGTGGTGGAATTGAAATGGGAAAAATGGAAGTGCTGTTTAAGCAGGCAGGCAGTTACCGGTTAGCAAATTATTATACAGAAGCATCTGAACGTTATAAAAAATGTTACGATAAGGATAAGGTTAAATATGCCGATGCTTTATACTGGTATGCAGTGTGTCAGCGGAGCTTAGGAAATTATAAAGAAGCAGAAGAAAGTCTTTCCAACTTTATTTCTGCAGGTAATGGTGACAATATTGCTGCCGCAAAAAAAGAACTGGTGACTGTTCATTTCATCAATACACAACTAAAAAGACCGGATACCATTTTATATCACGTTACTAAAAGTAATACAAGCTTTGGAAATGAAAAGGGTGTATATGCCCCGGCAGTAATAAAAGAAAATCAATATTTATTTACCAGTACAGATAAGGATACACTTTCAAAATATGGGGTTAATCCTTATCACAACCGTATCTATACTGCCACTTACGACAACAACAGCATTGAATTAAATAATCTTATTGATATTAAAAATATAGAGGGTTCTGCCAACCAGGGGGCTGCCTGTGTAAGTGCTGATGGAAATATCTTATACTTCACTCAATGGAATAAAGTAAACGGGAAAAGCTTATCCTCAATTTATTATTCTGTAAAAAAAGGGAACGAATGGAATAGTCCTGTTTTACTTTCTTCAGTAAACATGAGTGGTTACAACAGCAAGCAACCTTCCTTTTCAGCAGATGGTAAAATTTTATTCTTTGCATCCGACCGTAAAGGTGGTGCAGGAGGATTTGATATTTGGTATGCACCACTGTCTCCGGATGGTACAACAGGCGAGCCTGTAAATATTGCTGCAGTCAATACTGAATCCGATGAGCAGGCACCATTCTATCACAGCACCACAAATACGCTTGTATTTTCTTCCAATGGACGGTTGGGAATGGGAGGTTTTGATTTCTTTACTTCTAAACAAAAAGACGGACAATGGACAGCACCAGAAAACATGGGGCATCCTGTTAATTCGTCAAGAGATGATATTTACTTTTTATCAGCAGAAGGCCAACCTTTACTAAAAGAAGCGTTGATAAGTTCCGACAGAGGTTCCAGTTGCTGCCTTGAAACCTATGCTTTATCAAAAGCTCCCAAAAGCAGGAAGATCAATGGTGTGGTTAGAGATATTAAAAATAACCAGCCTGTAGAAGGAGCAACAGTTGTAATGAAGGACGCAGACGGTAAAACAATACAAACAACCACAGATGCTGATGGAAAATTCAGTTTTGATCTTACAGGTGAAGTAGCACAAAAAGAATTTACCGTTACAAAAGAAAAATATAAGGACAAAACAGAAACAGCCGTTGTTGAAACTATAAATGAATCTGACTGGTTAACTGATGTGGTAAATAATGTGCCGATCCTGATGGAGAAGAAACTGGTGATAAAAGTTGAAAATGTGGTTACGGTTTACTTTGATTTTGATAAATACGATATTAAGCCACGCAGTGCAGAAGTGCTGGATTCAATTTATACCGTATTAACTGAAAACCCGGAAGCCACTATCCAGATATCCGGTTATACGGATGGATTGGGAACAGTTGAATACAATGCCATCCTTTCTGATAAACGGGCAAGGTACTGTGCTGATTACTTAGTCGCTAAAGGCATAGATTCAGGACGCATTACTTTTGAATCTTTTGGTGAGTGTTGCCCGGTTGAGATGGAGCTGCTCAATGGCAGAGATAACCCTGATGGAAGAAGCAAGAACCGGAGGGCATTGATTAATATAAACAAACCTGATAAAGAATAATGACATAGTCAATATATTAAAAGCCCTGCACTTTGCAGGGTTTTTAATTTACAATGGTTAAATACCTGCTAAATTTTGTCAGTAGTCGGTTCTTAAGGATGAACGTACAGCCGGAATTACCATAAGTAAAACAGTTCAACTATATTCGCTCATTATTTTTTATATGAGAAAACTGATACTCGTCCTTCTATTCACCATTCACCATTCACTATTCACTGTAGCGCAGGCCCCGGCTACTTACAGTGCCGCGGATATTTATCTTGGCTTAAAGAAGTTGAAAGTACTGGGTTCAGTATTGTATCTCGCTGCACATCCTGATGATGAGAATACAAGATTGCTTGCTTACTTATCAAAAGAAAAATTATACCGCACCGGTTATATGAGTATGACCCGTGGTGATGGCGGGCAAAATTTAATTGGTGATGAACAGGGTATTGAACTGGGATTGATCCGTACTCAGGAATTATTGGCAGCAAGACGAAATGATGGCGCTGAACAATTTTTTTCAAGGGCATTTGATTTTGGATTTAGCAAGAGTACGGACGAAGCATTAAAAACATGGGACAAAGAAAAAATACTGAGTGATGTGGTATGGGTGATCAGAAAGTTTCAGCCCGATGTAATGATAACAAGGTTCCCCGAAGACAGCCGTGCCGGGCATGGACATCACTCCGGTTCTGCTGTACTGGCAAGAGAAGCATTTATAGCGGCGGCAGACCCCAACCGTTTTACTGAACAATTTAAATATGGTGTAAAACCCTGGCAGGCCAAACGCATTATGTGGAACACCTTCAACTTTGGCGGTAACAATACAACAAATGAAAGCCAGTTAAAAGTTGATGTGGGCAATTATAATTCTATATTGGGCAAAAGTTATGGCGAGATTGCAGCAGAAAGCCGCAGCCAGCATAAAAGCCAGGGCTTTGGTGTACCACGCAGCAGGGGCCAGCAGTTTGAATATTTTAAACATACACTCGGCGACAGCACCAATAAAGATTTAATGGATGGAGTGATCACTGAATGGGGCAGGGTGGAAGGTGGCGCTGCTATCGCTGTACAAATTGATGATGTGATAAAAAATTATTCTTACGATAATCCATCGGCTTCAGTGGACGCATTATTGAGTTTGTATAAAGCTATTGCTAAACTTCCTTTGAGCAATAGTTATTGGAGAGAAAGAAAGATGCAGGAGGTGCAGCAATTGATAGAAGCTTGTGCCGGTTTATATGCAGAAGGAACAACCACTGAGCAATATGTGGCGCAGGGCGATACGTTAAAAATTAATTATTCTATTATTGATCGCAGCAATACTAAAATACTGGTAAAAGGATATTACCAGATTGATGGCGATGCTCCTCAGGGAGACACATATAAGTCTGCACTCAATGAATTGAATAAAGAATTAGAGCCGAATAAAAATTTCATTTATTCAAAAACAATTACCATTGATGCCAACCATGAAATATCTCAGCCTTATTGGTTAAAAGAAGAAATG
>JACPOD010000087.1 GCA_016185185.1 Sphingobacteriales bacterium
ATTGAAATTCTACCTGTTGTATCAGCATCTACATTAAGTTTTTGAATCTGATACAAAATACAAAAGGGGAGTATAAAAACTTTCGTCTTTTTACTCCCCTTTGTTAATAAGTCTTAAATGACTTTTTCAGTGCCCTCGTTTCTTCAGGGGTTTATTTTTTTACTAAGCTGTATTGCTGCTATTTTGCTTTCGTTGTCTTCGAATTATCCAGTGAATGATTCGCACCCTGCATCGTTCGCAACTTTTTTGAGCTTTTTTTTACCGGAGCGGGCCAGAGAAAAGGAGTATGCGCAGAGTTGTATTTCTCTGCACAAGCTCTGCTAACTCCTGTTCTCAGCGGAAAAAAATCCCGGTATTTCAGTTAATTATTACTTCTGTATTTTCCCTTATCTTCATTTATAATTTCATCATTTATAAATGAAAAAATTCCTTCTTGTATTTATACTTTTTACTTCGTACGGTGCAACAGCTCAAACGCTCGGAGGCAATGCAGTATTTAATTTTTTAAAACTTCCCAATTCGCCACAACTCACCGCTTTGGGGGGTATCAATCTTACTAATCAGAACAATGATATTAGCCTGGCCTTTAATAACCCGGCTTTATTGCGGGATAGTATGCATATGCAAACTATTGCGGTATTTAATTCCATGCCTGCAGGTATTAAAAACCTGCACTGGATGCTTGGCTATTATCATGCAAAACTGAAAACCAATTTTGCTGTTGGTATCAATTATTTCAGTTACGGAAATATTACACAAACAGATGCTATTGGAAATATCCAGGGACAATTTAAACCAACTGATTTTGTAGTGCAGTTAACTGCCTCCCGGCAGTATATGGAAAAATGGTTTTATGGTGCGGCCATAAAATATATTAGCTCTAATTATGGAGTTTACCGCAGCAGTGGTGTTGCTTTTGATGTTGGTGTAAATTATCACGATAAGGAAAACTTATTGCAGTTAGGTATAGTAGCAAAAAATATTGGTATGCAGTTAACGCAGTATGAAGGCAGTGTAAAAGAAGAGTTGCCATTTGACCTGGAGTTTGGTATTTCAAAAAGACTGGCAAAAGCGCCTTTTCAATTTTCTGCTACACTACACCACCTTCATCAGTTTGACATTCGTTATAATGATTCTACATTTACCAACGAGAACCCTTTTGGTGGTGGTGTTAACAATGGTAAGAATACAGGAGATAAAATATTCAGGCATTTTATACTGGCTGCCCAGCTTTATATTGGAAAGTATATTGAAATAACCGCTGGTTACAATCATTTGCGCAGGAGCGAATTAAGAATTTCCAATACTGGTAATGGATTAAATGGTTTTTCATTGGGGGTAGGGGCTTTGCTTCCCAAGTTAACGATACGATATGCCAGGGCCTATTATCAATCTAATACGGCGTATAATCAGGTTGGGATAAATCTTCCCTTAAACCAGTATTTCTCACTTGGTAAGTTTGGGGAGCGGGTGCATTGGTAGTTTTTTGCCACAGATGGCGCAGATTTGCACAGATGAATTTTATTAATAAAAAAGTTCCGTTGTTAATACGGAACTTTTTTCCTGTAGCTAAAAGCTAATAGCTTGTAGCTTTTCAATTCAAATACTTCTTCAACCACGCATGCACTTCACTATACCAAAACTTGCTGTTCTCGCCTTTTAATATCCAGTGATTTTCTTCTGGGAATACTAAAAGTTTGGAAGGAATCTTTAAGCGTTGAAGGGCTGCCCAGTTTTCCAGTGAATTGTTGATAGGTACACGAAAATCCTGTTCACCCACAGTAATTAACACCGGTGTTTTAAATTTAGCAGCATAGCGTATGGGGTTTTGCTCTTTCCATACTTTGTTTTGTGTCCATGGGGCGCCACCATTCATTACTTCTCTTCCCCACATTACATCGCTGTCCAGTTTGCCAGGTGACCGCCATAACTTCCCCCACCCGCTGCTTGTTTTGTTCCATCAATAAAAGGATAACGTTTTATGACATCTGCCGCCGCTTCATTAATTTCATTGCCCGGACCTTTAAACGGATCGTATTGTATATCCTGTGCAAATTTATCTCCATAACCTGTTGAACCGGTATAGTCCGTCATCACCAATACATAACCCGGTGCAGCCAGTAAATGATAATTCCAGCGATAGCCCCAGTTATCTTTCCACGAACCGGCGGGGCCACCATGCATCACCACAAACAACGGATATTTTTTACTGGCATCAAATCCTGCCGGTCTTATTAATAAGCTGCGAATTTTTTTACCACGGCTGCTGGTCATCCACACTACCTCTGGTTGTGGCATATCCAGTGCTTTTAATTTTTCTTCGTTAAAGGAAGAAATAAAAACATGATTGTTGTTGCTGATCTTTACCACTTCGGGAGGCATGTTGGCATTATCATAACTGCATAAAATAGTTTTACCGTCTGCTGAAACACTTGGACTGTTATAACATCCAATTGGATTGCTGCTCATCAATTGAGGTGTACCCCCGCTTACAGGCAATGAAAATAGTTTGTCATTCCCCTGGTCTTCCACACTCATTACAATTACACCGTTGCTTTCTGTATAACTGTTGACCGGCCTGTCGAGTGCAGGAGTGAGGTATGTTTTGTTTTGCATCGATGGCCAGTCAAAACGGGTAAGTTTATTAATATTATATACTTTATAATTGTTATTAGCGGATGAATAGCACAATAAATATTTTCCATCGCTGCTGATCTGTGCATTACCATAACCATTTCCATCGTTGGTGAGTTGCGTAGCCTCTCCGCCATTCACAGAAACTTTATAGATATTAGTCGTTACATCCTGATAGGCTGCTGTATTAAAGTCGGTAGTAGCGCTGAAAATAATTTCCTTCCCATCGCTGCTCCATCCGGCGCCGCTAAAACCAAAACCTTCTTTACCAGCGATAGTAACATTAGTAAATAAATCTTTTGCTGCAGAACCGGGCTCTATGGATTGAATAAATGGATGGGTTTGTTTATCATCGTTCCAGTGATCAAAATTGCGGACAGGAAAAGATGTATAAACTCTTGCTTTGTATTTTATTTTTTTTCTGTCATCTGCTATTTTTTTATTGGCAGAGTCAGTAAATGCACCGGGATAAACACTGCTGTTAAATAAAATTGATTTTCCATCAGGGCTCCATTGCGGAGAGGAAGCCCCGGTGGAAAGATTGGTGAAGCGTTGGGCTTCGCCGCCGTCTTTTACATTGAGTAAATAAATTTGTCCGGCGTCATCGCCCTCTCTTTTTGTAGAGAAAGCTATATACCTTCCATCAGGGCTCCACTGATAACCACCTTCACCACCTTTGCCTGTTGTAAGCCTTCTTGGTTTAACAGTACCATCTGTTGAAGCAATCCAGATATCAGACACCTGTTCACTTTCATTGTAAGAAGGATCGGTAACATTAAATATTGCCCATTTACCATCTGGACTAACTTGTGGTGCACTCACTCTTTTCATTGCCCACATGCTCTCATGTGTGATGGCTTGTTTGGTTTGTGCAAAAGAAAAAGTAATAAAGCATAGTGCAATGCTAATAGTCAGCAAGCGTTTTATCATATCAGTAATTTTAGTAGGATAAAATTAAGGGAAATGATTTAACCCCAACCTGTCAGGTGGCACATAGAGTCTAAACTTTTAGTGGGCTATTGCCACCTGACAGGTTAAAACCGCATCATCATTCAATACCAACTAAACTCAACACATAATCTTCTGCTTGTAACTGGTGATGTGCTTTTAATCTTTCTAAACCACCAAAAAAATCAATAAAGTATTTTGTCTTTAATACAGTGGGCTTACTGCTGATATATGTCTGGTAAGAAGAATAATTCCATCCGGCCCAATCGTTTGTATAGTGATGATGTAAAGGATTACGGTGTATATACCAAAAAGCCCAGCATAATTGAAAATCATCTTCAATTCTTTTGCGTTTAAATGGCCGCATAAATAGGGTACCTTTTCTTCGATATTTTATGTTTACCCATTTGGCATAGCTATTAGCCAAATCAGACATTGCTTTTGAAAATATTTTACCAGTAATATTTTCATTTACCCTTAACAATAAATGATAATGATTGGGCAGCAGACAGTAAGCATGTATTTCGCAAAAGGGTAAGAGGTATTCTTTTAATAATGAAAGCTAATGAAGATAATCGGCTTTGCTTCTGAATAATAATTCATTTCCTGAAGCCCGGTTAAAGACATGATAAAATTCACCCGGTATGATAGGTTGGGTAGTTGATGACATACTGTAATTTAAAAATAATTTTTCAAAAACCGGTCAGGTGCGCATCCAAAACCTGTCAGGTGTACCGTAGCCTCTCAAAATTTTTAAGCCTCTTTAAGTGCACCTGACAGGTTAACTTCAACGACATCTTCTTAACCTGTCAGGTGGCTTAAACATACTAATAATTAAAGACCCTATGTGCCACCTGACAGGTTAAGTACTTTACTAACTTCTAATTTATACATACGGCTAATAGGCAGTTCC